>JBOFWC010000001.1:0-28010 GCA_051653405.1 Proteocatella sp.
TCAAGCTGGTAGCACTAAAATATCAATATTAATCCATAAAAAAAGTATGAATTTATAAGCACCGGGAAACTGGTGCTTAATTGATGTGCACCTAGTATGAGTGAAATCTAAGTGGTAAAAGCTTAGAAACTATTCTGGATTAATTGTAGTAAATGTGTCGGGGATAAGGAAAGCTTTTCCTTGAAGTGAAATATATTGGATATAGTCTATAAGGATACAAAAACTTATCATATATGAATAATAAAAAAAATAAAACTTTTCAAAAAACTTTTGACAAAAAAAAAAAAACCGTATATTATAGTATAGGTTAATTAAAAAATCATAGTATAGGTTAATATTGTAACAAATTATAAAGTAATATTAAATAAATTGCCAGAAGGAGTATTTATATATGAGAATAGCAGATGCTATTATTAAGTATTTACAAAACAATAAAGTTGAATATATTTTTGGGATTCCCACAACACAAATAGCTGTTTTAAATGATGCGATGAATGATTGTGACATTGAACTTATAGTAGTGAAAAATGAATCGGCAGCAACTTATTCAGCATGTAAATATGCAGATCTTAAAAAAGATATAGGGGTTACTGCATTAGGTGGAGGTGTAGGTGTTAATAATGCTATCAATGGAATAGCAGATGCTCATAAAAACAAGGTTCCGATGCTACTCATTAGTAGTGCTGCGGCAAGATCAATTATGAATAAACACGGGATACAAGAGTTAATAACTACAGATATAACTAAATCTATTACAAAATACAGCGAAACAGTAATGGATGAGAATCAAGTCTTAAAAGAATTAAAAAAGGCAATGGAAATAGCACTTACTCCACCATATGGACCTGTTCATATTTCTATTCCACAAGATATATTATATATGACTTGTGAAGAAGCTATGCCAAGTGAAGTAGATAAAAGCATATTACAACCAGAATATGATAAAAAAAGTTTAAAAAATGCGATAGATACCATAAATGAGTCTAAGACAGGAGCTATTATGGTGGGCAGGGGCAGTCGAGGCTTAACTAAAGAAATTAAGGAATTAAGTAGAAGACTTCAATGGCCTATTATAACTACTCCTAATGCGAAAGGTATTGTAGATGCTGAATTTGAATTTCATTTAGGAAATTATGGATGGAGTTCTGCTGAGTCAGCATCAAATTTTATTGATAATAAAAAAATAGATTGTTTATTAATTTTAGGTTCTGGTTTGGGAGTTTTGTCAACTAGAATATACAAAAATACATTAACTAAAGATAAAAAGGTAATACAAATTGATTGGGATGAATCTGTATTTAATAGAAAACTAACAGTGGATATTCCAGTTAATTACGATTTAGAACTGGCCCTAAAACAGATATTAGAGGAAACGAAAGAAAAAAAGAATATATTTGTAAAAGAAAAGTGGAATAGTCCGTATGTTAAAAATCATACAGGATTTTCAGTAAGAAAGTTTGTGGAAGATATTGTTGATATTGTTCCCGAAAACACTTGTTTTACACAAGAAATTGGAGAACATATGAATTTTGTATTTAGGTATTTAAAGCCAAAAGAAAATATGGATTTTCAATGTAGTATGCATTATGCTTGCATGGGCGTTGGATTAGGGGGAGCCATGGGTGCATATCTTGCTAGACCAGATAAATCACATGCAGTTATAGTTGGAGATGGAACGTTCTTTATGAATGGTATGGAGATTCTTACGGCAAAAGAATATAGTATGCCTATTATTTATTTTGTTATAAATAATTCTATGTTTGGATATATAGAACATGGAGGAGAAGTGGAATTTGGCAGAATACCTAGAGGGAAAAATACGTTTACAAGATTTTCAATTGCAGAGATGTCGAAAGCGATGGGAATTGAAGCTATCCAAATTACTGAAAATGAACAATTAAAAGAAATAAAAGATAGACTAAATAATTTAAATGGACCATTATTAGTAGAATTAATAACAGATGGAAGTGAATTTCTTGACGATCCTGATAGATGGGATAAAGAATAAGTAAGTTTATATTATTAACTATTTTTAACATTGAACCGACCGCAGAAGTGATGTGTACACCCTTTACTGGACAAAACAGTGGGGGTACATATCACTTACATATAACTTCTGCGGTCGGTTTTTAGTGTACAAAAATTTATTTACAACCTAGTTACTACAAATATTAAGCTTACAGCTCTTTTACTTACTAAAATATACTTAAGTAAAGCGTTTGACTTAGCTTTTCAAGCAGTTTTATTCCGGCAACGCTGTTTCCTTTTGGGTCAAGTGATGGGCCATATATACCAATTCCCATCATAGTAGGGGCAACTGATAAGATTCCACCGCCAACACCACTTTTTGCAGGCATACCAACTCTTATAGCAAAATCTCCTGCACCATCATACATACCGCATATCATAAGTATTGCATTTACAAATTTAGTATATTTTGCAGATACTAGTTTTTCGCCATTTATCTTAGAACGGCCATGGTTTGCAAGGACATAGGCTATATTAGCAAGATCTTTGCAAGTTATTTCCATAGAACAGGCTTTAAAGTAAACCTCTAAAACATCATCTACATCTTCACTTATAAGACCATTGCTTTTTAGAAGGTACGCAAGTGCACGATTTCTATTTCCGGTTTTTCTTTCAGATTCATATACAGACTGATTTATTGTGATAGTGTCATTTCCAGACAGTTTTTTAGTTAGTGCAAGCAGTCTATCAAACTTCTCATCTTTATTTTCACCTTTTATCATGGAACACATTGCAATAGCCCCAATGTTTACCATAGGATTTATATGCTCCTTAAGCTCCTGACCCTGTGCAAAGTCCATAATAGCATTAAAGGGCTTTCCTGTAGATTCAACACCAATTCTTTCTCTAACATAATCTTCGCCGTTATCCATAAGGGCAAGCATCAAGATTAGGGGTTTGCATACACTCTGAATAGTGAAAAGCTTATCAAAACAACCTGCAAAAAATTCTTTTCCGTCATTTCTAATTATGTATATTCCAATGTCATTTTTATTATAATTTAAGAGCTCAGGTATGTAACTTGCTAAGTTTCCGTCTTCGGTGTAGGGACTACACTCTTCAATTAAATTTTCAAGCATTTCTCTCATTTTTATACCTCTGTATTCTAATTGTATTATTTAAATTAATGATTTATAATCATTATAGCATTTAAAAACACATTAGTTCAATATAGACACTTAATGCAAGAAGATTCTGAATATGAAAAAGTGGGAAAGTATATAAAAATATACTAAATTTATATTAAAATGATATTTTCTTAAGAATTTTTTAAGAAATATATCAATTAGTATTTAAGAAAATGAAGATATAATAGATTTTGAAAGGAGGGCAAGATGACTTTTAATATGAATGAAGCGGCTGAATCAATCATTCTTGTCGTAGATGATGATAAGGAGATTGCAAATTCAGTAGCTAAAATACTAGAAAAAGAAGGATATATATGCAAGATAGCAAATGATGGGCTGAGTGCCCTGGAGATTGTGGCTCAGGAGCATATAGATCTGATACTTCTTGATATAATGATGCCAAGACTTGATGGACTTTCAGCAACTATGAAGATCAGGGAGAAAAAAAATATTCCTATAATAATACTTTCAGCAAAAACAGAAGATAGTGATAAAATTTTAGGGCTTAGTATGGGAGCGGATGATTACATATCTAAACCTTATAACTCAATGGAGCTTGTGGCGAGAGTAAAAGCCCAGCTGAGAAGGTATCTTTATTTAGGAAGTGCTAGAACAACTATGGATGAGAAGGACAATATGGTGGTAGTAGGCGGGCTTGAACTTGATAGGAATTCAAAGCTTGTAGTAGTGGATGGAAAGGAAGAGAAGCTTACGGCAACGGAGTACAAAATACTTAAGCTTCTTATGGAAAATCCAGGAAGAGTTTTCTCGGCTGAGGAAATTTATGAGAGAGTGTGGAAGGAGGAAGCGTATGCTGTTGAGAATACTGTTATGGTCCACATTAGAAGGATACGTGAAAAAATCGAAATAAATACAAAGGAACCAAAATACTTAAAGGTGGTGTGGGGGATTGGATACAAAATTGAAAATAAATTTATATAGCGGATTATTTAAATTCGTAGCGGTAGTATTAATAATAGTAAGTATGACTTCAATAGCAATAAATATAGCAAACCCAAAGACGGTGGATAATTTACAGGCCTTTGTTGAAGGGGAGGAATATTATACTCGTTTAGCAGATACGATAAACAATGATATTGAAGATGATGTATTTAATGTATATTTTGAAGATGGAGAGGGACAAACTCTAACAGAGTATGAAAAGCAAAGAGCAATTGGAAATATTAATGATTATCTTGGCAAAGGCTATAGATATCTTGTAATAAAAGACGGAAATATAATTCGTACAGATGAGAGGGAACCTAAAATAACTAATGCATCTATAATAGATAAGTGGGACAAAGAAGGCTATCTAACTAATAATTACAAGGAAAAAGAGATAGGAAACACTGAGGATGATAATTATGAGTATGAACGTACAGAACTGTATGTATTTATGCCTCAAGCTGAGTTTGATAAACTAAAAACTCAAAGTGAAATTAATCCAGATGAAGGGCGATTTGCGTTTCACAGCTTTATATTTGGAAGTATAGTAATTCTTCTTGGAGCAATTTGGTTAATGGTATTTGCAGGACAGTCGAAAAAGGGCGATGAAGTAAAGTTATTATGGTATGACCATATATACCTAGATATTTTGATTATAGCAACGGGGTGTATAGATGCTATTTGTTTAACAGGTTTTGTGGGAATTCATGAGGCGCTTAGAAATGGATATTCAAATAGTGAGGTTATAATAACTGGATTAGGACTTATATCTGCATTGCTTGTAATATATAATATTTATGTTGTTTCAAATCTAGGAAAACGAATAAAGCGAAGAGAATTCTTTAGATATACAGTGATATATAAATGCTTCAAGGGAATAGCAAATCTGTTCAGAGCAATATTCTCTCCATTTAAAAAAAAATTTGCAGAGCTAAGAGCGAGCATAAATTTATTATGGGCAGAAAAACTTACTAAGAGAATAGTTATTTGGGTCATACTAATTATAGTTGTAATTATTGGAAATATAATTTTATCTGCGGGCTTTGGACCTTTATGGGCATTAGTTTCTTTTCCTGTGCTGATTTATTTACTTTTAAAACCAGCATTTAAAGAGATAAATGAATTTAGAGTTATGGCAGAGGGAATAAAATCTATAAGAAATGGAAATTTAGGCCATAAGATACCATTTGCATCTTGCAGGGAACTAAGTGTAGTGATAGATGACATAAACAATATAGCCGATGGATTTGAAAGTGCAGTTCAAAAAGCAGTTAAAGCAGAGAAGATGAGAACGGAACTTATAACCAATGTATCTCATGATTTAAAGACTCCGCTTACATCGATAATTGGGTATGTGGATTTGCTTGAAGGAGTCGAGGAACTTCCGGATGAAGCAAGAGATTATGTAAGTGTTATTAAGACAAAAGCAGCAAGATTAAAGCATATAATCGCAGATTTGTTTGATCTTTCTAAAAGCAGCAGTGGAAATGTGGAGCTTGAAATGGAAAATCTAGACTTAAAAAAACTTTTACAACAAACCATGGCAGATATGGAAGATGTTATAAAATTAAGTGATAGAGTTATAAAACAGGATCTTCCGTTAAAACCTGTTATGATTTATGCTGATGGGAAAAAGATGTACAGGGTTTTTCAAAATATAATAGATAATGCGCTTAAATACTCTTTAGAAAATACAAGAATATTTGTTAATCTTAAACAGGAAGATGAAAAAGCGTTTGTTGAAATAAAAAATATAGCGTCTTATGAGATGGATTTTGAAGAAGATGAGATAATCGAACGCTTTACAAGAGGGGATAAAAATAGAGCTACGGAAGGCAGCGGCCTAGGACTTTCGATAGCTAGAAGTTTCACTCAGGCGTGTGGCGGAAGCATGAAGATAGTTGTAGATGGAGATCAGTTTAAGGTTATGATTGAATTTGATTTATCAGAAGCCAAAAGGGGATAACCATGGAAGAGTTGATGTATTCAAGGTTGAAGTGAGATAATAAGGCTACAACAAATAGGATATCTGGAAATTTAGATACCAATTTTTTAAAAATAATAGCTATAATCTCAATGACATTTGATCATTTTGGAAAGGAATTTTTTCCAGATTTAATAATACTTCAGATTATTGGAAGGCTGGCATTTCCTATATTTGCATATTGTATAGTGGTCGGTTGTTTGTATACAAGTAGCTTTAAAAAATATATCCAAAGATTGCTTATATTTGGAGTTCTATCTCAGCCAATATATATTCTCTCAAGTTTTCCGAACTGGAGTGAATTTGTAGAGAATTTCTGGGTGCTAAATATATTTTTTACACTGGCATTAGGAGCGGTAGCAATAAAAAGTTTAGAACAAAAGAATTGGATTGTATTAGCGTTAGACATACTAACTGTATCCATGTTCAATTTTGACTATGGAATATATGGGATAACTATAATGTTAATATTTTATATATTTAGGAATAATTATAGCTGGGCAATAATTGTAAGCTCTCTATATATGGTGATGCCTTTTTTTACAAGTAGTGAAGTATGTATTGCAGGATATTCATTGGGATTGCAAGGTTTTGCGGTGATGGCTTTGATACCAATATTTTGGAAAACTAGTTTCAACCCTAAAATAAATAAGTATTTCTTTTATATATATTATCCAGCACATCTGTTTGTGATATTTATTATAAGAATACTTAATTACTAATAGTTGTTAAAAATCCTTTGTCATGGGTATAAATATTCATGATGGAGGATTTTTTTATGGAAAAAACAAGCAATGCAGTGCTTAATATTGCAGGAAGCGTAGATACAAATTTTTTAAAGGTCATAGGAATAATCTCAATGACCTTTGATCATTTTGGAAAGGCGTTTTTTCCAGATGTTCAAAGCTTACAGATAATAGGAAGATTAGCGTTTCCTCTGTTTGCCTATTGCATAATGATAGGCTGTCTTTATACAAAAGATTTTAGAAAATATTTTTTAAGACTTATAATACCGGCATGTGTGTATCAGCTTGGATATATTATTGGCGGTTTTATTGCTCCAGATGTAATATACGATGTATGGCTGTTAAATATATTTTTTACGCTAGGGCTTGGAGCTTTGGCGATAAGGAGCATAGAACAAAGAAACTGGATTATATTTACGGGCATAGTGATTATAGGCAGCTTTATCAAAGTGGATTATGGCCTTTATGGGATAATGCTGATGCCACTTTTTTATGTGCTAAGAGAAAAAAGATGGCTAGCTATTTTAATTGTAGGACTTTACCTCGTTGCAACTCCTGGAATTCAGCGATATGCAGTGTTTTCTATAGGCTTAATATTTATAAAAACTAATTTTAATTTTAAAATAAATAAGAATTTCTTTTATATATATTATCCAGTGCATTTACTGGTAATATTCATTATAAAAGCTTTAACTTAGATATTGTAACTTTGCTTTAATCAGCTTTTACGCAAGGGTGTTGGCGAAATATAGAGTATTTTAAAAGTAGGAGGAATTTATGGAAAATAAATTGGATAGGAAAATAAGGATTGGGATTAGTGCATGTGCATATGGAGCCAAAACTAGATACAATCGTAAGGGTTGGGATCTCGTTTCGGAGTTTGGACGAGATATGTCGAATTTTATATGGTGTCCAGTATGTCCTGAGGTCATGTCAGGCATGGGTACTCCTAGAAGTCAGATAAGGATTCAAGGGGATAGTGGACGTGACGTACTTTTAGGGAATGCAAAGATTGTGGCAAGAAGTGGCGATGACGTTACACAAGATCTTGTTCATGCTTGCAAAACCTGTATGGATATACTTAAACGAAGCCAGGTAGATGCATATATATATATGGATGGAAGTCCAACTTGCGGAATAGAAAGAACTACTTTGAAAAATAGCAGAGTAGGAAAACCGCCAGGGGTTTTTGGAGCAATGCTTTTGGAAGAAGATATATTTTTAATTCCAGCACTTTCGCTTGCGAGTCCAGTTAGAAGATGGGACTATAAGAGAAGACTGTATGCCTATGTATGGACTAAAACTCAAGGGCTTAAAACTAAGCACGAGCTATACGAATTTTGGCACAGCATAAAATTTATATGCCAGGAGCTTGATGAGAATGAGTCGAGAAAGATAGGAAATAAAATTGCAAATGCAGATTTTGATGATAAGCTGGCAGAGGAGGTAAAGACCTTCGTACTAAATGTATTAAAAAAACCATCAACTTTAGAGAAAATAAAGAATAGATTATGGAAACATTATGTGTACATGAATAAAAAAAATGGTATAAATGTATCGGAGGTAATGAAGCCTCAGGACAATAGGAATATGCACCACATAGCTATGGAACTTGAATCACTCGAAAAAGCAGCATTTAATAATGGAATTTTATTTGGCTCTATGCCAGCTAGAATATAATTATAATTGGGAGGTTTTGATATGGTAACTTTGGAAAAGATTGACAAGATTGTTTTAAGAACGGGATGTACTTTTGAAGAGGCTAGGGATGCACTTAAATTTAAAGAGGGAGATGTTGTAGAAGCTATAATATATATCCAATCAAATGGTAGCATAAAGTCTGAAAAAAGTAACTTTGGAGCGGAAATTATAGAAAAGCTTAAAGAATGTCTGCATAAGGGAAATATAAATAGGATTGTGGTAGAGCATGAGGGTGATGTAATACTAAATATACCAGTTACTATTGGAGCAATAGGGGCAGTGTTAGCACCAGTTATTGCAATTATAGGACTTGGAGCAGCTATATTAAATAAACTCACTATAAAAGTTATAGATTCTGAAGGCAAAGAAACAAGTGTATTTAAAAAAGGGCTCGAACCTAGAGATGAAAATATAGATTCTCCTTTTGCAGAGGATGAATTCAAAGAATCTTGTAGCTGGAGCGAAGACGGTGGACATTCATGTGATGAAGAATCTAAGATGAAGATGTATGAATAAATAAGAGGTTTGCAATTTAAATAATACTTAAAAAACCGGCTATTAATGCTGGTTTTTTAAATTTATATTGAAATTTATTTAGATTTAAGATATAATAAAGTGTTGTGGTAAAACACAAAAACAAAAACAAAATAAAAATAAGGAGGTAAAAGACGTGGACAGTCACAGTCGAAGTATAAAAATGGAAAAAGAAAATAATACGGATTCTGAAGACGGTTTATATTCTAAGCCTCCTTTTTCCGTGAGTTTCTAACCATTTTTATACTCTTTTAAAAGAGGAGGATTAAAAATGGAAATAAAAATTTCAGAATTACAAGCATTAGCAGAAAATAAAAAGTTTATAGAACTTAGAGAGATACTTATACAGATGAATGAGGTTGATATATCTGAGTTTTTGGAGACTTTAGAGATTGAAAAAAGAGTAGTAATATTTAGGATGCTACCTAAAGAAATCTCAGCTGAAGTATTTACGTGTTTTGATACAGATACTCAGGAACATATAATAAATTCAATTACAGATAATGAAATTGCAGAAATAGTAGAAGACTTGTTTGTAGATGATGCGGTAGATATATTGGAAGAGCTTCCGGCATCTATAGTTAAAAGAGTCTTAAAAAATGCAAATAAAGATACTAGAAATCTGATAAATCAATTTTTGATGTATGATGAAAATAGTACGGGAAGCATAATGACTGCGGAGTTTATAGATTTAAAAAAATATATGACTGTAGAGCAGGCATTTGAACGCATAAGAAAAAAAGCAAGGGATATGGAAACTATATATACCTGCTATGTTACCGATGGAAATAAAAAGTTAGAAGGAGTAATTTCAGTAAAAACTCTGATACTGTCTGACCCACAGAAGAAAATAGAAGATATAATGGAAGATGATGTTATTTCAGTTATGACTGGAGATGATAAAGAAGACACCGTTATTATATTTTCAAAATATGGACTTTTAGCGCTTCCTGTTGTAGACCATGAGAATAGACTCGTAGGTATAGTTACGGTAGATGATGCCGTGGATGTAATAAATGAAGAGGCGACAGAAGATTTTGAGAAAATGGCTGCTATGTCTCCATCGGATAAACCATATCTTAAGACGAGTGTATTTTCGCTCGCTAAAAATAGAATAATGTGGCTACTGATTTTAATGATATCAGCAATGGTTACAGGTACGGTGCTTCAAAAATATGAACACGCCTTTGCAGCGTTTCCGCTTTTAGTGACCTTTATCCCGATGCTTACGGATACAGGTGGAAATGCGGGTTCTCAGAGCTCCACGCTTATAATAAGGGGTATGGCGCTTTCTGAGGTTAAGATATCAGATATATGGAGAGTGATTTGGAAGGAACTTAGAGTAAGTTTTCTTGTAGGAGTTGTGCTTTCTGTAGTAAACTATGCAAGACTTCTAATTATGTATCCAGGCAACGAGATGGTGGCATTTACGGTAGCACTTAGTCTTTTTGCAACAGTTGTAATTGCAAAGACTGTGGGCTGCGTACTCCCAATGGTGGCAAAGGTATTTAAAGCAGATCCTGCAATAATGGCAGCTCCCATAATAACTACGCTGGTAGATGCATTTGCACTAGTATTTTATTTTAGCGTTGCTGAAAAGCTACTGAATATTTAGTTAAAACTTAAAAATCCCAAATTGTTCAAAGTGTTAGAAAATCATTTTGAATAATTTGGGATTTTTTGTAGTACAAAAATTATAGAGGTTATTGGAGAATCTTATATCTATAAAAATATTCATTTTGTCCCAAAAATATAGATTTGCGTCCCAAAATGTGATATTATATAAATAAAGGAAGTTTGGAGGTGCGATATCATGAAAAAGCAGAATGTTTTAAATTTAATAAAATATCATGTAGAAAGAAATGAAAATGCTTTTAGAAATGAAGCAATAAGTATAGCTAGATATTTTGATAGTATTGATGATTATCAGTTAGCGGAATATATTATGGGATTAATTTCAGAATCTAATTTGTATACCCCACAAAGTAGTGATTTTGAAAGTGATTTTTTAAAGCAATTAGACATTAGGGAAATGGATGCATTGAATTTGCCATTAGAGATATCAGATGATATAAAAGGTATTATTAATGCTGTAAATCACAATATAGGTATTAACAAATTTTTATTTGAAGGATTACCTGGAAGTGGGAAAACTGAAGCGGCTAAACATGTAGCTAGGCTACTAGATAGAACTTTGTTTTACGTTGATTTTGATAATCTAATAGACAGTAAATTAGGGCAAACAAATAAGAATATTACTAATGTTTTCCGAGAAATCAACATGATACCTCATGCAAATAAAATTGTAATTCTATTTGATGAGATAGATGTGATAGCTTTAGATAGAATTAATTCTAATGATGTAAGAGAAATGGGGAGAGTTACCTCTACTATTTTAAGAGAACTGGATAGATTAACAGATTTAAACAAAGAGATTGTAATTATTGCAACAACTAATTTATATTCAAATTTTGACAAAGCGTTAACTAGGCGTTTTGATGCAGTTATTAATTTTAATAGATATAGCGAGGAAGATTTGATTGAAGTTGCAGAGTATTACTTTTCATCGTATATTAAAAATTTTAAAGGAGCTTCAAAGGATACGAGATTATTCAAAAAGATATTGAAAGTAGCAAAGAAATTACCATACCCTGGTGAACTTAAAAATATTATAAAAACATCATTGGCATTCAGTGACATAAATTCTGAGTATGATTATTTGAGAAGATTGTATAATAATTTAATTGGAAATCTTGAACAAGTTGATATTAATCAACTGTATACGGAAGGTTTTACGGTAAGAGAAATTGAAAAACTAAAAGGGGAATCAAAAAGTACTGTATCAAGAAAATTAAATAAGGGGGAAGAAATTGATGAATAATGTACTGGAATTGAAAGGTAATCGATTTGTTCAAGCATCAAAAGGGGGCAATAGTAAACCAATGCCTGCTATGAACAGTAAAAAAACAGTATCAAGTGAACATTTGATTTCACTCAAAACAAAAATTGAACAAATAAAAGAGTTTTGGAAATCAGAACAGAAACCATTTCAAGGAGTGCTAATTAGTGTTCATTACAATAAAATAGTTGCAAAAAGTAATCGCATATCAGGTTTATTTAGAGGGAAAGAATCTAATAGGGCTATCGTTGGAGCTAAGTTTAATAAAGAAAAAGATAAACATATTATAACTTATTTTCTTGATATTAAAGACTTGGACAAAAGTATAGAATTGCTTTTAGAAGCTAGTGATATACTAAATTCAGAATTTAAAGATGGTATAAATAAAACTATATTTGACAACAAAATTATAATTGATAAGATTCCATTTAAGAAATTTTCGATAAGTAAGTCTGCCTTTAAACAAGTAGTAGCGGATGCTTCGTATATTGATGATTTTGAAATTGAACGAGCAAGCCTTCAATTAAAGCAAAGCATTATAACTTTATATGATACTGGTGTAGATACAAAGACACTATTTAAAAATATAGGAATAGATATTTTAAATAGTAGAATATTAGATAATCATACAGTCTTTTTAGATGAAAATCAGGTGAAATCTTTGTTTGAAAAAGCACCTTATCTTGTTTCTATGGCCACTGTTGATTTATCGCAATTATCTCCAGATGATTTTATACAAGAATATCAACAAGGAATGATAGATATTCCAATTCCCACTATCGAACCAACTATTGGTGTTATTGATACGTTATTTGATAAGAGAGTATATTTTAGTGAATGGGTAGAATATTATGACATGGTTGATGAAAATATACCTAAAAATACAAATGACTATCGTCATGGAACCGCAGTATCTTCAATTATTGTAGATGGTGCTAGGCTTAATCCCTGGTTAAATGATGGGTGTGGTAGATTTAAAGTGCGTCACTTTGGAGTTGCCGCAGGTTCGAAATTTTCATCTTTTACCATTGTTAAGCAAATTAAAAATATTATTTCTAACAATAAAGATATAAAAGTTTGGAATATTTCACTTGGAAGCAATCAAGAAATAAATGATAATTTTATTTCGGCAGAAGCTTCGGTTTTAGATCAAATTCAATATGAAAATGATGTAATTTTTGTTGTGGCAGGGACTAATAAACCAAATGAAGAAATAACGAAAATAGGTTCGCCTGCGGACTCCATAAATAGTATCGTAGTAAATGCGGTTACTAAAAGTGGGTTATCTACAAAATATTCAAGAAAAGGACTTGCACTATCATTTTTTGCCAAACCAGATATTAGTTATTATGGTGGGAGTGAAGAACAATATATAAAAGTTTGTGAGCCATTAGGTGAAGCTAATGTAGCTGGAACCTCATTTGCTGCACCGTGGATTGCACGTAAATTATCTTATCTAATTGATATTTTAGGTTTAAGTAGGGAAGTAGCTAAAGCAATGGTTATTGATTCTGCAAGAGGTTGGAATGAAAAGCCGACTCCAGAAGAAATTGCTCTATATGGTCATGGAGTTGTACCTATTAAAATAGATGATATTATTCACACTAAAGATGATGAGATTAAATTTATAGTGTATGATATAAGTGAAAAATGGAACACATATAATTACCATTTTCCAATACCGATGAAAGATGATAAATATCCTTATATTGCAAGAGCAACAATGTGTTACTTCCCTATATGTGAGAGGACTCAGGGGGTAGACTATACTAATACTGAACTTAATCTTCATTTTGGACGTATTCATAATAATGGTAAGATTATAGATATTAAAGGGGATAAGCAAAATCAAGAGGATATAATTAATCATGAAAAAAATTATCTTTTGGAAAGGGATGTAAGGAAAAATTTTAGAAAATGGGACAATGTAAAGTATATTGCGGAAAGTTCTACAAAAAGAATGATGCCCAAAGATTCATATAATAATAAGAATTGGGGAATGGAGATTAAAACGAATAATAGATTAGATCCCAAAGATGGAGTTGGAGTTCGGTTTGGTGTTATAGTTACATTAAAAGAGATGAATGGAATAAATAGAATTGATGAATTCATAAAGAATTGCACTTTGAATGGCTGGTTGGTTAATGTAATTGATGTTAAAAATAGAATTGATATTCATCAAAAAGTAAATGAAGAGATTGAATTTCAGTAAATTAGGAAATCGTAGGGAGTTCTACAAGAATGAAGAGATATACTCCTAGTACTTATTTAGGAGTATATCTTCTTTACTTTCTACTATAGTTCTTTTATAAAAATTTCATCATATCGGGTCATATCTATAGCATTTAAATTTACACCGCCTAAATTACTATGATAAGCAATTCCTGTTTTTGGATGGAATAAAAATACCCATGGAGCATCTTCGTGTATAAACTCTGCAAGCTCGTTATATAGTGAAGCTTTTTTAGAAGGATTTATAACGGTTTTAGCTTCGCCTAAAAGCTCTAGGACAGTTTCATTGTGGTATGCACAGAAGTTATCAGAGCTATCATCAGAGAAGTTAGGTCTTAGGAAGTTATCTTGGTCTCCAGTATCGGCAGTCCATCTAGATATAAATAGGTCAGCTTTTTCAAATGAACGATTTCTTAAAAATTCAGCAGATGGGATACTGCTCAGATTTACTTTAAATCCAGCGGCTTGAAGGTCTTCAACTACACAACGCTGAGTTCTTCTAAAAAGGCCATTTTCGCCATCATCTCTACTACAGACATTTAAAGTCAGATTTGATATGCCAGATCTTCGTATAAGGTCCTTGGCTTTTTGAAGGTTGTATTCATATGGATGTATTGACTTTTCTAACATTGAAGGTGGCATAGGAGATGCCGCAACTGAACCAAATTTTTTAAGGACATTGTTTACGATGCGTTCTTTGTTTATGGCATAATTTATAGCCTGACGTATTTCTTTTGAGTGAACTATTGGATTTTGAGATTTAAAGTTAAATCCAGCATAGTATATGGAAAGCATATCAAGCTGTTTTATTTCTAAGCCTAAATTTTTAGCAGCCTGATAAGCGTCACCATCTTCTATTCTTGAAAAATCGATATTTTTATTTGTAAGGCTAGAGATGCATTTATCCGAGTCACCTATGCTTATCGCCACTTTTGGAATGTATGGGGCACCTAGATAATATTTATCAAAAGCTTCAAGTATCATACCTTCTTTATCGCAGCGTTCTAGGACATAGGGACCACATCCCACTATTTGATTATGCTGTTTAAAGCTATTTTTAGAAATTATAGCGGCGGCTACCTGACCAAGATTAAGAAGGAATCCGGTGTAAGGAGTTTTTAGTTTTATAGTAAGGGTGTAAGGATTTATTATACTTATTCCTGAAACCCCTTGAGCTTGACCTTTGTGATATTCTTCAGCGCCTTCAATATCAAAAAGAATCCATGCGCATATTGCATCTAAAGACTTACTTAGAAGTCTTTCGTATGAGAATTTTACATCTTCTGCAGTTAAGCTGCTTCCATCGTGAAAAACTATGCCTTTTCTAAGTTGAAATTCCCAAGTTATTCCGTCTTCATGGACTTTCCAATATTTAGCGATTCCAGGAGACACATTTCCGTTAGAATCAATATTTATCAAGGTTCCATGGATGTTGCAAAGTGTGTGGACATCTACCATATCTGAGCTTATCATAGGGTCTTTTACAGTTAAGGAATAAGCCTCGCAGCATCTAAGTATAAATCTATCCTGAAGCTGAGAATATAGATTTGAAATCTCAGAACTTTTACTTTCAGATATTTGGATTGATTTTGAGATATCGCTAAGTTTGCCAAGTGATGTACTTGTAAGTTCAGTATTTAATATATTTAACTCGACTTCTTTTATTAATTTCTCAAATTGTCTGCTCATATCTTGGGCGGAGCTAATTATAGATTCGAGGGAATCGGTTTGTCGTGATATAGCATGACTTATTTCGTTAGATACATTTGAATTTTCATTTGCAGCAGATATAATGTCTTCAAATACAGACTTAGTAGATATGGATATGTTTTTCCCATCATTTACCTTGTCTATAGTTTTTAACATAAGATCTGAGGTATCATTGATACTATTTTTTATATCAGAAAGAATATTATCTATAAGTTTTACAGAGTCCATACTTCTGTTAGCAAGATTTTTAACTTCTCCAGCAACTACAGCAAATCCTTTTCCAGCAGCACCTGCATGAACAGCTTCTATAGATGCATTTAAAGATAATAGATTTGTACTTGCGGCGATATCTCTTATTATATTAAGAAGGCTATCTATGTTCTTAGATTTTTCAAATAGATTATTTACAGAGGCTCTTACTTCATTTACAACATTTTCGATATCATCCATCGACCCAAGTACATTTTCTATTGAGGAAGTACCGCTGTTAGCAGTAAGTACGGTTTGAGCTGCAATATCTTTGGAACTTTCAATGCTTGAAAAAACTTCTTCGGCAAGTGACGAATAAGTATGGATTTCAGCTACTACATTTTCGATAGTAACCATCTGCTGCTCAATTGAACTGCCGATATGTTTTGTGGAATCAATAAGGCTATCAGCTATAACTGAGGTTTCTTCAACTTGATTAGTAAGTCTTGAAAGCATCTTACTTCTGTTAAAATCAGATATAAGATTTGCTCCGGTTATTTTTGGATTTAAATTTATATTTTGTTGGTTATTTTTCTTAAAAAACATAGATATACCCCTTTATAATAGTTGATTAAATTTTATTTGATGAACAAAATATTCATAAAAATGAATATAAAATAGTAAAAATCAGTAAAAATTAATAAAAATCAGTAAAAATCAGTATAAAATTATTGTAACACTTATATTAATTTAATTCCACAAATAACTATTTTTTTAATAAATTAAAATTAAAAGATAGTTAAGAATAATCTGTTGATTTCGGGGTGTTTTTTGATTTTTTTGAAAATAAACTAAAAAAATGTGGAATTTTTAACGCAAATTTAATTTTTTATAGTATAATATAAAAAACTTTACTCTAAATATAGAAAGGAAGGTGAGAATATGAATAAGAAAAAAGGGTCAGTTTTAATTACTATGGTTTTAATACTTTCTAGCATGTCTATAGTATTTGCAGCATGGGATGAGGGGCATAGTGTATTTAAGCTAGGAGCAGATAGAAGTAGTGGTAGTACTTTTTTTGGAGAGATTGAAGAGTATTCAGTAGGGAATGCAGAGATTGAAATAGGAAGCATTAAAGAAGTTGATATAAATTGGCATAATGGGGATGTTAATATGATGGAATATGAGGGGGACAAAATAAAAATTGAAGAAATATCGGAAACGGTATTGAGTGGTGATGAGCGCTTGAGATACTTATCAAAGAATGGAAAATTGATAATAAGGTATGCAAATGATACAGAAAGTAGTTTGGCAGATGATGATTTATATAAGGAATTAAATATATATATTCCTAAACGAGATAAAAATTTGATAAATGAAATAAAGCTAAGCACAATAAATTCGAATTCAAAGATAGATGTTAATAATATAGGGAATTTAAGAGTAGATTCGGTTAATGGAAATATGGAAATATTTGGAAGTTACAAAGGGTTGGAGTTTAGCTCGACTTCGGGAAATGTGGATTTATATATGAAGAGCTGTCCAAGCAACATGAATATAAATGCAGTAAACGGAGATATAAATTTAAAATTACCCGAAAATGATGGTTTTGAGGTGGAATATGACATAAAAAATGGCGATTTTGTATGTGAATTTCCTGTAACTTCAAAAGGAAATTATGCGATATACAAAAAAGCCAAATCAGATTTCAATCTTTTCACAGTAAATGGAAATATAAGCATAACAAAGTATACAACCATTTGAAAAGAGCTTTAGATAGTATTATTTTTTAAAATTATAGAGTTGTTCTGTATTTCCAAACATATCTTCGCAAGAGCATACACAACTAAAAATATGGCTCAAGCTATCCAAGAATTCTTCAAAGCTTCCCTCATATCCATTTTCTTTAAATAAGTTGTATCCTTGTTCACAAGAAGAAACGCATTTGAATTTTTCAATCATATCTTTTCTTTTTAATAAATTAATCAAAGCAATCACTTTGAGGCCCCCTAGCAAAAATTCTAAATATTAAAAATATGTATTAACAAGATTATAGCACAAAAGAAAAAAATAATGTGTCTTTTTTCTAACGATTTTATATGACCTTGGAGTTTTTTTAAGACTCCAAGGTAAATTTTTGTTCATAAGCTTTTTTTAAGTTAAGCATAGCTTTTGAAAGGTTTGCTTTTGAACAAGCGACGTTCATTCTAACATATCCTTTTCCAGATTTTCCAAAATCTGATCCACTAACAACATATATTGAAGCAGACTCAAGAAAAAATTCCATAAGTTCATCTTGAGAAAGATTCATTTCTCTACAGTCAAGCCAAGCTAAATAAGTAGCTTCAGGAGAGATTAACTTTATCTTACTTATATTCTCCGATAAGAAGTATTCGATGTATTCAAAATTAGACTTTATATAGGAAATGGCTTCTTCAAGCCAATCGCAGCAATGAGTGTATGCAACTTCAAGTGCTTTGGCACCAAAAATATTTGGATGAGCCCATATTTGTGCAAGATATTTCTGCCTAATATGTTCATTTGGGATTATAAAGTTTGCTATATATAGCCCTGGAATGTTAAAGGATTTGCTTGGAGACGTGGTTACTATTATATTTTCCTCATAATCAATATTGTGTTTTAAAAAAGGATGATGAGGATGGGGGGAAAATGATAAGTCCGCATGAATTTCATCAGATATTATAAATACATTATACTTTCTACATAACTCTATTATGGTATTTTGCTCATCTATAGTCCAGGTTCTACACACAGGATTATGAGGACTACTTAGAAGTAGAAGCTTTATATTTTCAGAGTAAAGCTTGCTTTCCATATCTTTAAAATCAATTTCATAGTGGCCATCAACATTTATAAGTTCAGACTCTACTACTTTTCTATTATTGTTTTCAATTACATCAAAAAAACGGTTGTATACAGGTGAAAGAATCATTACGGGATCATTTTCCTCTGTAAGAATATTTATAAGAACAGATATACCTGAAAGTGTTCCAGGGCAAAAGGTAAGCCAATGTTTGGGAAAGTTCCAATCATATTTTTCGGACATCCAGTTTAAGACAGCTTCTTCATAAGCTTTAGATGTAGCATATCCAAAGTCACCTTGGTCAGTTAGATTTTTAAAGGCGGAGGATATTCTATCATCAACCGTAAAGTCCATATCGGCAACTCCCATAGGAACCCTATTTTTACCACATTGATTCCATTTGACTCTTGAAATATTATCTCTTTGTTCTAAAATCTCAAGTCTTTCCATATTTATTCTCCTCAATAAAATTGTAGTAAGTGAATGGTTTTATAATGCCATTTTAACATTTTATATTAACCTTTTCTAGCATAATATAAATATAATTGTATAATTAGGGTATATAATAAATGAATTATTTATAAAATGCTTGAAGGAGGATTAATATGATTAGGCTTATAAAAAATGCGGAGATATATGCTCCACAGTATATGGGACGAAAGGATGTATTAATAGTAGCAGATAAAATCTGCAGAATAAGTGACGTCATAGAAAGTAGTCCTTTAATTTTAGACGAGATAGATGCTACAGGAAAGCTTCTGTTTCCCGGGTTTATAGATTCAAATGTACACATAGCGGGTGCTGGAGGAGAAGGGGGATTTAGTACTAGAACTCCAGAGATAATGCTAAGTGAGATAATATCAGCTGGAATAACTACAGTAGTAGGAACTCTTGGAACTGACTGTATAACGAGAAGCAGCACAGGGCTTTTGGCTAAGGCTAAATCTTTAGAAGAAGAAGGTATAACTACATTTATAACTACAGGTTCATATCAGCTTCCTTTAAAATCGATGACGGATTCAATAACAAACGATATTGTACTTATAGATAAGGTTATTGGAGTGGGAGAAATTGCGCTTTCAGACCATAGATCTTCTCAGCCATCTATTGAAGAAGTTGTAAGGATATTATCAGAAGCAAAGCTTGGAGGAATGTTAAGTAAAAAAGCGGGCACCGTAAGCTTTTATATTGGGGACTCGCCAAGAATGCTTGATTTAATAGAACAAATTGTAGAGAATGTAGAGATATCTAAAAGACAAATTATTCCTACTAATTTGAATAGAAATGAATACCTTTTTGAAAAAGCACTAGAATATGCATCAAACGGGGGAATCATAAGTCTTGTGACAAGTGGAATCACTAGCTTTGCTGGAGATAATGAGGTCAAGTGTTCTGCCGCAATTAAAATCCTTATGGAAAAAGGAGTGCCAATTGACAGCGTGATATTGTCTTCAAATGCACAGGGGTCGCTTCCTGTATTTAACCAAGCTGGTAAAATGGTAGGTATAAATGTTGGAAAGATAGCATCTTTATATAGGGAGGTTCAGGATGCTGTGCTTATGGATGGGGTTCCTATTGAGGAAGCACTTATGACTATAACCTTAAATCCTGCAAATATATTTAAGCTACGAGGAAAGGGCGTTATAGCAGAAGGCTATGATGCAGATATAGTACTTGTGGATGCAGATACTTTTGAGATAGATACAGTACTAGCTAAGGGTAGAACTATGCTAAAAAATAAAGAAATAATAGTTAGAGGTGTTTTTGAGAGATAGATTTTAAGAAAAATTATATGCAATTAAAAGAGTCCTAGATTATTTTTCAAAATGCTTTTTATAGGCATTCAATAATCTAGGACTTTAATTTTTTGTTAACTTTTAAAAGACATTATTAAGCTTCTTTAGAATTAGTTATTGGAGCATCCCAAACTTCTGCGTTTGTTATGCCAAGCGCTTTTGCTGAGAATACAGGGTTTTTTCCTTGTTTCTTTTGCTCGCAGTAATCTTTTAATGCTAATATAGCAGTATTTCCAAGAATTAAGATAACGACGATATTTATAAGAGCCATAACTCCCATTAGTACGTCAGCAAGATTCCATACGAAGTCATAACCAGCTATACTTCCTAAGAAGACAGCAATTACACATGTTATTCTGAATAATGTAAGTGAGGCATTTGGTTTGTTCTGTATAAACATTATGTTTGACTCTGTATAATAATAGTTTCCTATTATAGAACTAAATGCAAAGAAGAATACAGATAGAGTTATAAATCCAATTCCCCATTCACCTACTTGAGATGATACAGCTTGCTGAACAAGAGGCATTGCTTTTAAAGAAGTATAATCTGCACCAGAAAGAAGGATTATAAATGCAGAGGTACTACATATTAAAAGTGTATCTATAAATACTGATATGGCTTGAACAAGTCCTTGCTTTACAGGGTGAGAAACATCTGCAGATGCCGCAGCATTAGGAGCACTACCCATACCTGCTTCGTTAGAGAACAGACCTCTTTTTATTCCCCAAAGTATAGCAGAACCCATAAGTCCGCCAGAGAAACTTTGGAAATCAAATGCACTTACAAAAATTGTAGCAAGAGTAGCTGGAAGTATAGAGATGTTCTTTACTATTATGAATAGTCCAAGTGCCATATATATTATAGCCATCACGGGAACTATAATTGATGATATGAATGCAATGTATTTTTGACCTTTAAATATTATAAAGCCAGTTACACCAGCAAGGATAAGTCCTAATATAGCTGGGATTACTATGCTTGGGTATTCTCCGCCAAAATAGTGAGCAAATGCAGATACTATGTTGTTAGCTTGAAGTGAATTGAAGCCATATGCGAAACAAGCGATAAGCGCTACAGAGAATATTATTCCAAGCCATCTTTGTCCAAGGGCTTTTTGGATATAGTAAGAAGGTCCACCTCTGAACTCTTCTCCGTATTTAACTTTATAAATCTGAGCAAGCGTACTTTCTATAAAAGCAGAAGCTGAACCCACAACTGCAATTAACCACATCCAAAAAACTGCACCAGGGCCGCCAGATGCAATTGCAGTAGCAACTCCAGCGATATTTCCGATACCTACACGTGAAGCGGTAGAAATCATAAGGGCTTGGAAAGATGAAACTGCCGATTCATTCTCGCTTTTTTCCATTATTTGTCTTATTCCTTCTGGAAGAAGTCTGAACTGTACAAATCCGGTTCTTAGGGTAAAATAAATTCCAGAAACAACTAATAGGGCTATTAGTATATAACCATACATAAAGTCGTTTATGGTTACGATTAAACTATTTAATAAATCCATAAATAATCTCCTTTTTTTTTACAATATTATATTTTTAAAATTGCATAATTACAAGTATGATTATAGCATTTTTATAAGAAATAATAAAGAAGAAATATATTAAAAAAAATAAAAAAATATATCGTCTTGATAAAAACATTGGTATTGCTGGTGTATGTAGATATAATTACTATGAATTCTATTATAGTAATGTTTGCAATTGTGCGACAAAACAAAGAAAATGAATGGGATGATGCAAAAACAATGCAAAAAACGACCACGCAAATTTAGGTGGTCGTTAATCGTTTGTTTTTTAGATTTCAATTTTTTTAGAAATATATTAGTGTAACTTAAATTTGTTTATTAAGGAATCTAAAAGCTGAGATTGACTAAAGAGTTCTTCGCTCGAAGCGGCACTTTCCTCGGCAGTAGCCGAGTTTGTTTGGACTACTGAAGAAACCTGATCTACCGCAGAATTTATTTCTCCTATTGAGCTAGCTTCTTGTTGAAGTGAATCGGATATTAAATCGATATTGTTTACAATTGTTTTAGAATCATTTACAACTTTAGAAACGGATTCAGCAGTAGAAGAAGCCATGCTAGAACCTTCTTTTATAAGATCTACTGAGGATTCAATTAAAACTGAAATGTTTTTTGCAGCTTCAGCTGACTTTTGAGCAAGGTTTCTAACTTCATCAGCAACTACTGCAAAACCTTTGCCAGAATCTCCAGCTCTTGCAGCTTCTACGGCGGCGTTGAGAGCCAAGATATTTGTTTGGAAGGTTATATCTTCAATTGTTTTTACAATCAGCGCAATTTCATTTGACTTGCTATCTATAGCTTTCATAGCAGTCATCATTTTTTGCATCTGCATATTACTTGCTTCCATCTCAATTCCCATACCGCTTGCTTGTCTACTTACAGCGGCAGCATTTTCAGCATTTACTTTTACTTTACTAGATATTTCATCAATTGTAGCAGAAAGTTCTTCAATGGAGCTGGCTTGTTCAGTCGCTCCTTGAGCAAGGGCTTGAGAAGCGGAAGATACTTGGTCAGAGCTTAGAGCAACCTGTTTAGAAGCATCGCTTATGTCACCCAAAACATCATTTAGTGAATAAACAATGTTGTTAAGAGAGTCTTTTATTTGATTAAAATCTCCTACATAATCACGTTCTACAGAAAGCTGAAGGTTTCCAGCTGATAGTTCTCCTAAAACTTCAGAAATTTCGCTTACATAGTCATAAAGTGTTATACAGGTGTTTTCAAATATTTTCATCAAATCACCAAGTTCATCATCTGGAACCTTAGTTCCATCTAGAGTTATATTGAGCTTTCCATCTCCAAGTTTTTTCGCCATTTCAACCACTTGATTTATAGGGGCAAGTGATTTTTTTAATATCCTATATGAGAATAGGGCGAGAACTATAATTCCAACTATTGATATTAGTAGTACGGTAAGCGTAATTTGCTTAACAGGAAGGAGGGCTTCGCTTTTTTCAACTACAAAAGCACTTGACCATGCGCTATCTACATTAGTTACTTTTATTGGGAAGTTAACTACAAAGGCATTCTTGTTATTTATATTTTTCCCTTCGGTGAATAGCATTTCACCTTTTTGGGTGCTATCAATTATTGATTGAAGCGCATTTTCATATTCGGTATAATTAGTACCAATTTTCTCTTTATCAGCGGAATGTGCGATATAGTTTGTATTTCCAGTGAGTATATAGTTATAAGAGGTTTTATATTTTCCAGAATCAAAAGCAAGTTCACTAATTGTACTGGTTAGGATATCGCAGTTTGCAACTCCTATAAATTTTCCTGAGTCATCAATTATAGGATTACTTAAAGTTATTAGCCACACTACTTCACCTGTAGAAAGCTCCCATGAGTAAGGTTCTGTTATAAATGGTTTAAGAGTATTTTTGCTTGGAAGATAGTAATCACCTGTGGAATAAACATCATAATCATTAAAAACATCGATTTTTACTTCGCTACCATCCTTGAAAGCGTAATAAGAAAGCCCGTTTGGAGTATTAGGAAAATATGCATTTGGTTCAAAGGCGTAGTATGCAGAGAATATACGTTCGTCTGAAAGTATTCCGGTGAGTGATTCGGAAAGCATTTTATCTGCAGATTTAGGATCAAGTTCCTTGTATCTTTTTACTTCTTTTGAAAGCGCACTTGAAAGTGATTGCATAACCTCAAGATAAGATTGAGTAATCTTTGCATTATTTTGAGCTATATAGGTTACCTCAGTTTCTACATTAGCGGATATGACATTGTTGAGAAGTATTGTAAGTGAAAAATATATAACTATCATAACTGCTAATATAAGGCTAGAAAATCTAAGTGGAATTTTAAATAATAAGCTTCTACTGTTTGTTTTCATATAACGCTCCTTTCTCTGTATTGTAAGTTAAGTATACCCTAATATTTAAACTATTAAAATGCTTTTTTTATAAAAATAGATTGACATATAAAAATACAAGTGATATTCTATAGAAAATTAAATAGTGAATCTTCAGAGCAGGGTGTAAGTCCCTACTGGTGGTATAGCCCACGAGCCGCAAGGTATGATTCGGTGAAACTCCGAGGCCGACAGTTATAGTCTGGATGAAAGAAGATGTTTTGTGTACATATTTGTTGTACTTATTTTGATATTTGCTCTGGAATGTTTTTCATTTCAGAGTTTTTTCATATTTGTGCGCACGATTGTGTTTTATTTAACATGACCCTGAATTTTCTATCACTTAGCGAATTCAGGGTTTTTTTGAGGGAGGTTTTATTATGAATGATTTGGAATATATGAAAATGGCCATAGAACTAGCAGTTAAAGGTGGGAATAGAGTGAGCCCAAATCCGCTTGTTGGAGCAGTCATAGTAAAGGATGGGGAAATAATTGGGTATGGATACCATGAGAAATATGGAATGCCCCATGCAGAGATAAATGCACTAAACTCATGTATAAAGTTGCCAGAAGGAGCAACTATGTACGTTACACTTGAACCGTGTTGCCATACTGGAAAAACTCCTCCCTGTACAGAGGCAATCATACAAAGTGGAATAAAACGTGTAGTTATAGGTTCCAAAGATCCTAATCCGCTTGTTGGAGGGAAGGGAATAGAGATACTTAAAGAAAATGGAATTGAAGTTAAATGCTTTGTTTTAGAAAAAGAGTGCATGGATATAAATAAAATATTTTTTCATTACATAGAAACGGGGATGCCATATGTGGTCATGAAGTATGCAATGACACTTGATGGTAAGATAGCAACTTTTTCAGGTAAATCAAAATGGATAACAGGAGATGCTGCAAGAAACCATGTACACAAAACTAGAAGCATGTATTCAGGGATAATGGTAGGCTCAAGAACTGTAATTTCAGACGATCCTGAGCTTACGTCAAGAATTCCAGGAGGGAGAAACCCTAAGCGAATAATATGTGACACAAATTTGAGCATACCACTAAACGCAAGGGTACTTAGAAATGCGGATAGAATAAAAACTTATATAGCAACCTCTTCAATTGACAAAGAAAAGATTGATATCTTCAAATCGCTTGGATGTGAGGTGCTGCATATACCAAAGTATGGAGAACATATAAGTCTTGTAATTCTAATGAAGGAGCTTGCAAAAGAAGGAATAGATAGTATTCTTTTGGAAGGGGGAGGAGAGCTTAATGCAGGAGCACTAAGTGCAAATATAGTAAGCAAACTTCAAGTTTATATGGCACCTAAGGTATTTGGAGGAAAAAATGCGAAGACTCCTGTAGCTGGAATCGGAATCGAAGATCCTCAAAATGCAATTAAATTTAGACGCAGAGAGATAACGGTGCTGGATGAAGATATTTTGATTGAATATGAGGTGGAGTAATGTTTACGGGGATAATCGAAGAACTTGGAAAGATTTCATCTATTCAAAAAGGAGCGCGTTCATCTAAACTTTGGATTTCGGGCGATAAAATATTTTCAGACCTTAAGCTTGGTGATAGTGTAGCTGTCAATGGAGTATGCCTTACAGCAACACAGATTAAAGGCAATATGTTTGAGGCGGATGTAATGAGTGAGACTCTTTCAAGGAGCTCACTAGGAAGTTTAAAAGTAGGAAGTGAAGTAAATCTTGAAAGAGCAATGGCAGCAGATGGAAGGTTTGGAGGTCATATAGTATCAGGTCATATAGATGGCACGGGAACTATATTTAAAATGCAAAGAGATGATAATGCCGTGTGGGTAGGAATAAAAACGGATTCCAAAATATCTAGATATATTATAGAAAAGGGCTCTATAACAATAGATGGGATAAGTTTAACGGTAGCTAGAGAATCAAATGGAGAGTTTTGGGTATCGATAATTCCGCATACAGGCAAGGAAACTACACTTTTAAGCAAGAAGCAAGGCGACACAGTAAATTTAGAAAATGATGTAATTGGAAAATATATAGAGAGATTTTTAAATTATGGCAGTAGTAAAAGTGAGCCCAAGGGAAGTACTCTTACTAAAGAGTTTTTGTTAAAATCAGGTTTTTAATAATTTAGGATTAAGAAAGAGGTATGTAATGTTTAAATTCAGTACGGTAGAAGAAGCATTAGAAGCATTAAAGCGAGGCGAAATTATAATTACGACTGATGATGAGGATAGAGAAAACGAAGGAGATTTTATATGTGCCGCAGAGTTTGCGACTACAGAAAATATAAATTTTATGGCTATACATGGCAAGGGCCTTATATGTATGCCAATGAGCAAGGAAATTGCAGATAGACTTAATTTTCATCAGATGGTAACCAAGAATACCGATAATCATGAAACGGCATTTACAGTTTCCATAGATCATATAGATACTACAACAGGAATATCTGCTCAGGAACGCTCAGTTACAGCCCTTAAGGTAATAGATAAAAATGCTAAACCGGAAGATTTTAGAAGACCAGGACACATGTTCCCACTTGTAGCAAAGAAAAATGGAGTGCTTCAAAGAAATGGACATACAGAAGCGACGGTAGACCTTATGAGGCTTGCAGGGCTTGAAGAGTGTGGCATCTGCTGTGAAATAATGAAGGAAGACGGCACGATGATGAGGACTTCTGAACTTAAAGAAGTAGCTACTAAATTTAATCTTAAATTTATAACTATAAAAGATTTACAAGCATACAGAAAGAGAAATGAAGTGCTTGTAGAACGTGTAGTAGAAACCAATATGCCTACAAGGTTTGGAGATTTCAAAGCCTATGGGTACATAAATAAGCTTAATGGCGAACATCATGTGGCCCTTGTAAAGGGTGATGTTACTACTGGTGAGCCAGTGCTTTGCAGAGTGCATTCAGAGTGCCTTACAGGAGATGCTTTTGGGTCAATGAGATGTGACTGCGGAGAGCAATTTGAAGCGGCTATGAGACAGGTTGAAAGAGAAGGGCGAGGTATAGTGCTTTATATGAGACAGGAAGGAAGGGGAATAGGGCTCATAAACAAGCTAAAGGCATATGCACTTCAAGACAAGGGGTTTGATACCGTGCAGGCGAATCTTGAACTTGGATTTGAAGAAGATCTTAGAGAATACTATATAGGGGCACAGATACTAAGAGATATGGGAGTTTCAAAGCTGAGACTACTTACAAACAACCCTAAGAAAATTGAGGGACTTTCGGATTTTGGACTCGAAATAGTGGAGAGAGTTGCAATAGAGATGATTCCTACAGCGCACGACGAGTTTTATCTTAAAACTAAAAAAGAAAAAATGGGACATATTATGGAGTTTGAAAAATAGTAGTGTAAAATTGATTAATAGAATAGGAGAA
>JBOFWC010000002.1:0-3347 GCA_051653405.1 Proteocatella sp.
ATTACAAATCAGATCATTTATCAATTGTTAGTAAGAGAAATAGGTGAATCCGAAGCAGAAAATTTGGTGGAACAGATTGAAAAATATGTGACAGAACAATAAAAGGAGTTGTTTATAGATGGCAAATTATGAAGCGGAAAATGAATTTGTATTTGATTTTAGAAAGATGATGCAATTAATACGAAGAGCTTTACAAATTGGTGTAATCGTGCAAATGATTCTTTGTATTGCCACGTTGTATTTCACCAATTTTACAACCTTGTCAGGAGATAAAATCAATCCGAAAATAACGCTTAAATATTTTCTGGCATATTCCTATCCAGATAAGCCTAAATCCAGTATGGAAGCGTTGGATGTTGACCCACAATTACGGCAGTATGCCAGCGGTTTTGATAGTCGGATATCGGAGGAGACGATGCAGCTTCCCGGAAACTGGTATCAGGCTTTAGCAAACTTTGCTTCTGGTGGAATTTATGAACATGTTATTTTCCTGCTAAAATGTAGTTTTGTTGCATATCTGTTTTCTTTGCTTTATATATGGTATTTTGTTGATAAATCAAAGAATCGCCCGGTGGAAGAGTATATGCGAGGTAGTAGAATTGTCTCACAAAAAATATTTGATACCTATTGGCAAGCAAAATCAAAAGGAAAAGGGATTCAGATAGGTACAACCATAATTCCCGATTATATGGTTACGAAGCATATTTTAATTTTAGGAACAACAGGAACGGGAAAAGGCGTTTTGCTGAATCAGATGATTGGTCAAATCAGAAGAAAACAAGAGAAACCAGCCCTTACTTTGCCACCTAAGCTTTTGTTTTATGACATTAAGGGCGAATTTGTGCAAAAACACTATAAAGCGGGTGATTCGATTTTTAATCCCTTTGATGATCGCTGTATTGGATGGTCGATTTTTAACGAATTTACGACTCTTCCAGAATTAGAAGCGATTAGTAAATCGTTATTTTTGCCACCAGCAAGAACAAATCCATTTTTTTACGAAGCGGCGGCAACTATTTTTCAAGCAGGATTGCTTTATTTGGTGCGGTCTAAGAAAACATCGAATGATGCTCTATGGGAATTTTTTAGTGCGGATAGAGGCACCCTTGTAAAAGCAATAAAAACCTTGCCCGAAGGAGAAAGAGATGCTTTAAAGTTTCTCTCCGCAGAAGGTGGCGAGACAACAGCGTCTGTTTTAGCTACGTTGATGCAACGAATAGGATTTTTCAAGAATTTGCGAGGGATAGACGGAAACTTTAGTTTTAGAGAATGGGTAAGCAAGCCAACAAGGCAAAATGTGTTTTTGTTGAATATTGCAGAATACAGTAAGGCTTTTGCTCCGCTTATGACCATGATTATGGATTTGCTTTGTCGAACAATGCTTAGTATGCCAGACGATTTAAATCGAAGAGTGTATTTTGTTTTAGATGAAATCGGGACGTTAGATAAAATGGATTCTTTAATTCCGTTAGAAACGGTAGGCAGAAGTAAAGGCGTGAGCTTACTATGCGCTTCTCAAGATTTCGGTCAAATTGCAGACAAGTATGGCAAGGATAGCTTAAAAACCTTTATCAATAACTTTAATACCGCATTCTATTTTCGGCTTAATGATCCAGAAACTGCAAAAATGGTTGCGGATGGGATTGGAAAGCAACAAGTCAAGCGAAGAGCCGAAAATCGAAATATTAATGTGAAAGAAGATACCGCAAATAAAAGTAATAATGAGCAAGAGCATACCGAATATTTGGTTATGCCAGAAGAGTTGCAACAGTTGCCTGTAGGAGAAGTTTATTGTCGTATTTCAGGGTCTAATATTGCAAGACTGAAAATACCACAAAAATATATGGAAAATCAAAATGAGGCATTCATTCCAAGAAAATTTGCTTCCTTATTTGAAGAAGATTCATCAACCCCTATGGCGGAAGCCAGTGTAAAGCTTCGTGAATTTAAAATTTAAGGAGAGTATAGGCTATGTTATCCATTAGTAATGTAACGGCAAAAATGGCCAGTTCGTATTATGAAAAAGATGGGTACTATGCAAGAGATATGGATGACGGTGATAAATGGCAAGGTAGGCTGTGCAAACAGCTTGCCTTGCCTGTTCAGTCTCTTGACCCAAATCAGTTTAATCAGCTTGTTTTAGAAAATTCCCAAAGAGCTGGATTTGATCTTACGTTTTCGGCACCTAAATCAGTCAGTGTAGCGATGGTGATAAATGAAGAAATGAAAAAAGATATGCTTGCTTGCCATAATGAAGCTGTTGAAAAAATTCTGCAAGATATTGAGGCAAATGAAATTGCTACTCGTGTAACAAAAAATGGAGTAACGGAAACCGTTCAAACAGGAAATATGGCTTGTGGGAAGTTTAACCACTATGTTAGCAGAAATAGTGATATGCAGCTGCACACACATGCGGTTATCCTTAATAAAACCATGTATGATGGGAAAATGTATGCCATTTCCAATGAATCAATTTATAAAAACAAGATACTCTATGGGCAGCTTTATCGAAATGAGCTAGCAAAAAATCTTCAAAAGAAAGGATATATTCTTGAACTTACCGATCATGAAAAGGGATTTTTTGAAATCGCTGGTGTTGACCCGGAAGTGTTGGAACGGTTTTCTACTCGCCGTCAGGAAATCTTGCAACAACTTAAATCGTGGAGTGCGGATGATGCGGTAAATGCCTCTAAGGCTGCGCTGATGACCCGAAAGGCAAAAGAGCATAGAGATTTAGGTGAATTGACAAAATCATGGCGTGAGAGCGTTTTAGAAGCTGGGGAGATTCAGATTGAAAAAGAGAACGAGTCCGTAAAAATCCGGAAGGAAGATAAGCTCAATGCTTTTGACCAAGCGGTTATCCGCTTATCTGAACACGAATATGCATTTTCGAAGAGAGACTTAGAACGGGCTGTTTTAGCAGAAGGCTGTATTTCTGGGATGAATCGGGCAGACTTTGAAAAACAGCTTGATCGGAGTTATTTGATTTATTTGGGGAAACCTATTACAGAAGGCGAAGATGTCTATTATACGTCACCAGAAAATCAGGCAACGGAACTAAAAATAATGCAAAATGTAGTTGAGTCAAAGGGCGTAATGCATTCCTTGTCGGAAGAAACCGTAAAAAATGACTTGCAGATTGTTTCAAAAGAGCATGGATTAACTTTATCGAAAGAGCAAAATGAAGCAGTCTTACATATTTCCACATCGAAAGACCGCTTTTCTGCCGTTCAGGGGCTTGCAGGTACAGGGAAAACTTACATGCTCAATGCTACACGTGAAGTCCTTGAAAGAAACGGTTATACCGTTATTGGGGCAAGTTATACAGGAAAAGCAGCGGAAGGATT
>JBOFWC010000003.1:0-16407 GCA_051653405.1 Proteocatella sp.
TATGCTGTAGCACTTGCCTCAATTAGAAGCAAACGAAATGGCCTTGCAACAAACAGCATACTTCTTAAATATTACAATGAAAATATGAATGGTAAGAGTAAGAAAGTAGGCCTTGTTGCTGTTATGAAAAAATTATTAGTTTATATATTTTCCATATTAAAGAATCAAAAAGCATATGAAATTCGTACCCCTGAGCTACACTGTAAGATGTATGTTGAAAATCAATATCTACAAGTAGCCTAACGGCTGAATACGAACTATTTAAGAGTCAGGCCATTCAAAATTCGAATATTTTTTTGGCCTATTTGTAGTACCATAAAAACCGTAAATGAATTTTCATCAAAAATCATTGACAATTACTAGCTGGTCTATATATTTTTCAGACTTCTTATTATATTATACATAGCTTAAACCCGTCTATACATATAACCTTTTTTAATAATAGAAAATCTCAATATATTCAATAGATAAATTCTATATATAAGCATAAAAAAACCTAGATTAGTTTTAAAAACTTTTTATTACAAGTTTTAAATAATCTAGGCTTTTTATTTTTAACTATCAAAAATATTATTATCTGACAGTATATTTTTTATTGTCTAATAAAACTATTGAAACAACTATTGTCTGAATCAAAAAAATTAATAAAGCACTTATAATTATATATGATTTTATAAGCACTGCTTCTAAAAGTGCTGTTTTACAGCTTAATGCTATAAAAATTCCAACAAGCACAAGTAAAGCATATTCTATTCTTAAACCTTTAGATTTCCCCTTTTGTTTTAAAAGTAAAAAGCCAAAAATTAATATAAGCACTAAGATCAATATAGAGGCAATAAGCAAGTTTTTCTGACTAAATATTCCCATTTCCAATTGATGTGTTCTTGCAATTATATGGTGATTTACGCCTGCACTTTTTTGTGAAAAATAGTTAAGCAGGAACAATAAAAATATCAGAAGCACTTGAATAATATGCACTATAATATAACTTATTTTTTTCATTATTTAACAGGTTCTCCAGTCTCACTAGGAAGTCCTGCATTTGACCAACCTATCCATCCATCACTGTAAAGCGAAACATTGTCTAATCCCGCTGCATTTGCATAGAATAATACTTCTGCTGCTCTCCATCCACTTCCACACATAAATGAAAGATGATTAGAAGTATCTATTCCTTGTTCTTTCCACATAGCAAATATTTCATTCATATTTCTCATAGTATTATCTATATTTCTATAGTAATCAAGTGAATTAGAATCTGTTTTTCCTGCATATCCAAATTTAGCGCCTGGAATTCTTCCCATTTTATCATGATAACTATATCCAGAACTCTTTCCTATATATTCATCCCATGTTCTATTATCAACAAGTGTAAATGTATCTAGAGTTTGAAGTGTTTTCAGTTCATCTATTGTATCTACTAAATCCGGATTTCCTGGGAATGTTGCCCCAAAATCAGTTATAGGTGTTGGGCTGTTAGCTGTAGTTTCAAGTTCATATCCAGCTGATGTCCATGCCCCAGTTCCACCATTTAATACTCTTACATCAGAAACTCCCGCATATCTTAATACAAGCGCCACTCTATAAGCTGCCATTTGAGCCTCACTGCTCACAACAACTGTGTCATTAGCACTTATTCCATTATCAAGCATAACCTTTAAAAGCGTAGCATCATCAGCAAGCATCCATGCTGGTGGTGGTTCTATTGAGTCTGTGTTTATGTGGATTGCTCCTGTAATATGGCCTTTGTCATATGATTCTTTAGCTTCTCCCCAGCTCGCTTCAACCATTTTTACATTCTCAGCATTCTCAAAAGTATCTACTTTTTTTCCATCAAGTAAATCTTTTACTACAGCTGGAGGCACTATAAGCTTGTATCCTGGAAATTGAACTAAAGTTTTGCTGTCATCTTTTGCCCACTCATTTATGTCATATAAATATAAGTTTTCATATCCTTTTGTATTTAGATATGCGGCTACTTCTGAGGCATCTTTTCCATTTGCATCATATAAAACTATATTCTTTTCTTTTGAAATCCCTTTTGTATCAAGCGCTTCTTGTAAAAGAGCATCTTTATCTTCTTTTTCTACTTTAAGCCAATTTGCTGAAAAATCTACAGCGTTTTCTATATGGCCTCCTCTTTTTACACCATCAAGTGCCCAACCATTAAATGCATTTGGATCTCTTGCGTCTACTACTACCCAATTTGGATCTTGTAAATTTTCAGATAAGTCTTCAGTTGTAACTGTCTCAAATTTAGTAGATGTTTCTGTTTCTGCTGATTCTTGAGATGCTGAACATCCTGAAAGTACTAACATAGCTGATAGTGATATTCCAAGTAGCATCTTTAACGATCTTCTCATTAAATTTCTCCTTTAAAACTATTTTTAAGCTGATTAACTATCATATTATATATCACTATAATATGATAGTCTATATTTGACGCATTCTTCTTTATAGTTTTTATTAATATGACATATTATATTTTTCAATAATGAAATATGTCATATTATGCATTTATTTCGTTATCGTTATTCTTCAAGTTTTAATTTTCTTGCAAGCCACTTAGAGGTACTCGCTTGCAGTGTAAGTGTGACAATTATTGTTGCAAATGTCACCGAAGATATTATATCCGCATGTTCCATTCCAGAAGACATCAGCATACCTGCAAGCGCCGCTGGAATAACTCCAGTTTCTCTTATCCACATCAAGTATACAATTTCCTGCCAAGTCCACTCCGCCTTCTTATCTAAAATAACACTTATGAAAACTGATATAGGCCTAGCTATAAATATCAGCGTACATACAATTATCATAACTGGTATTATATTGTCTAGAAGGTTTTCAAACTCAAGGTGTGTTCCAAGGAGTACAAATATCATCATTCTTAGTATATCTGTAAATACTGCTTTGAATTTAATATGTTTTTGAAATGGTTCTTCTGGTATCCAAAATTTAAGCATTTTTTTGTTTCCACAGAACATACCAAATATAAACACTGCCATAAATCCACTAAATCCATATTTTTCAGATATAAGATATGCCCCTGTAACAGCTACTATAGAAAGTTCTGAAGGATATTCATTTAGTAATCCAAAACTATTTTCATTTATTAAAACATGAACCACATATCCAATTACAGCTCCTACTAAAAGCCCTCCTGTTATAGATTTTACTAATTGGAATACACTTGCACTTGCAGAAAATTCTCCACCAAGGATTACTCCTATTATTGTAAAAGTTACTACTGCTCCTGCTGCATCATTAAATGCTGATTCTGAAATAATGGTTTGTTTTAACTTTCCACTTATATTCATAGTTTTAAATAATGGTACTAATACTGATGGATCGGTTGAAGCTATAACCGCTCCTATAAGAAGGCCAAACTCTACAGGTAGATTAAATACCTTCATAGCGACAAAACCCACAACAGCCGTCGATATAAAAACTCCAATAGTAGATAACATAGAAACTGAAATTTTAACCTTATTTAATACTCTTAGATCAATTTCTCTTCCTCCGTCATATAAAATATATGCTGCTCCAAATGATAATATCATCTGGTTTTCCACTGGATATTTTGATACATTTATCCAGTCTAGGACATATGGTCCTAATATGATTCCTGCTAAAATATAAAGTACTACATCCGGCATTTTTATAAGCTCGCTCATCTTGCCGAATATTAGGCCTGATAGTATTACAAGACCTATTAATTGCATAAGTTGATTTGCTGATTGGATTACTGAACTTTCCATAAAAATATACTCCTTTTTTTTAATTTAGACTCAGACTGACTAATTATACATCACTCATTTATAATTGTCCACAAAAAAAGAGAAAAGATTTCTTTGCATTATCTTTTCCCTTTTCTGCATATTTTTATGCACTTTAAGCAATATTCTAATTATTTCATAAGTTTAAATTTTTCTAATTTAGATATAAGTTTATGACCTTTCGGAAGCGTCTCCAAATCTTGTCTTGTGATCGTATTTGTAGCAAACAATGTAACTACATATACAGCGCCTCCTACCGCAACAGCTAAAAGCGTTGCTATAGAATTTCCTAAGATTCCAACGGTAAACATATATGCAAGTCTTGCAAAGACTCCCATTATAGCAGCGGTTATAAGCGGTCTTATTAAGAAATTACTAATATCAAATTTTAATCCAAGATATTTTCTAACTGAAATATAGTCTAGAATAGCAGCTACTATATATGCGCAAACAGTACTTATAGCGGCCCCTTTTACATTAAGCGATGGTACAGCCGTAAGCACATATGTCATTACAAATTTTATTGCAGCTCCTACAAATAAGTTTATTACTGGTATATGAGCCTTGCCCATACCTTGAAGCACTGATGTAAAAGATTGAATAAGACTTAAAAAAACTACACCTATAGCCATTATTGCTAAAATTCCACCTACAGATGCTGGCTCATTTGGGTATAGTAGCCCTATTATAGGTGTTGCAAGTACAAATAATCCCACTGAGCAAGGCAGTCCTATAAGTAGACTCACTCTTATCGCAAGATTTGTATTTTCTCTAGTACGCTTCATGTCATTTACTGCATATGCCGATGATATTACAGGAACTAAACTTATAGCTATTGCACTTGTTATAACCTGAGGAAGATTTATAAGTGTTGCCGCAATTCCTGTAAGCTGAGCATACATCGTATTTGCTTCTGCATGTGTAAATCCTGCTGCTACTAGTCTTCTCATTACAAGAGCTAGATCTATTGTATTCATAGTAGGCATTACAAGTGCCCCTATTATAATAGGAAGCGCTATTGTAACAAGTTCTTTTAATATTACAGATGTTCTCTCTTTTTCAAAAATTTGACTATTTTTAAGTTCTTCTTCTCTTATTTTTCTATTTTTAAGATATATAAAGAGCATTACAGAAAGACCACAAACAGCTCCTGCTGTAGCCCCAAATGTAGCTCCCGCTGCCCCATATTCAAGGCCTTTTGGCACAAATAATATAGCAAGCCCTACCCCAAAAATAACCCTTGCAAATTGTTCTGCTATTTGAGATATCGCTGATGGATTCATATTGTTATGCCCTTGGAAATAGCCTCTAAATGCAGCCATTATAGGTACTAATAAAATTGCTGGCACAAGCATTACAAGTGCCCAATATGCTTTTGGATTTTGAAGCATAACCGTAACAATATACTCTGCTCCAAAAAGCATAGCTGTAGATGTTATCACTCCCATTCCAAGAAGAATCATAAATATTATTCTAAATACTCTATCAGCGCCTCTTATATCGCCCACTGCTCTTCTTGCTGAAACCATTTTTGATATCGCTACCGGGAACCCTGATGTCGCTATAGATATAAGTAGTACATATATAGGATATGCAGTTTGATAATATCCTAATCCTTCTGATGTTATAATCCAAGTTATAGGTATTCTAAAGGCTGCTCCTAATATTTTTACTACAACTCCTGCAAGTCCTAATATTACAGCCCCTTTTAAAAAGGTACTTTTCTTTTCTTCGCTCATTTTAACCTCTCAATTATTCGTTTATTATGTCGTCATATCTTTCGATATTCGCTTTACTTTGAAGCTCTTTCATCTTTTTATCATATATATCATACCTTATGACTCCAAGTATATTTTCTTTTTCATCTTCAAAGTTTGATATCTCAACCTTTTTATCAAATACTTTTATTATGTGATATCCAGATGGAGATTTTACAATATCTGACATTTCTCCTTTATTTAACTTAAAGGCCGCTTCCTCAAATTCTGGAAGCATAACTCCCTTTGTAAAGTAACCTAAATCTCCCCCGTTTACTGCTGAAGCGTCATCCTCCGAGTATTCCTTTGCAAGTTTCGCAAAATCTTCTCCTGATTTTAATCTCTTGAGAAGTTCTTTTGCTTCAGATTCTTTTTTTGCAGTTTCTTCTTCCGAAAGTGGTTCCTTCATTGAGTTTAAGGTACTTATAAATATATGCGATGCTTTTATTTCTTCTTTTTTATATTCATCTAAATGCGCTTCGTAATATGCTCTTAATTCAGATTCATCAATATTAGATTCACTCATTATCTTATTTCGATATTTTTCAAAAATTAAATTTTGCTTTATATGCGATTTCAAAAATTCATCATCGATTTGACTCTCTTTTAGAAAATCAAGATATGTTGGCATCTTTCCAATATATTCTTTAAATGACTTAAGTTCATTTGATATCTCTTGCTCGGTAACTTTTATCCCCTCTTTATCAGCCTGCTGAGACACGAGTTCTTGACTTATCATAACATTTAAAATTTCTTCTTTAAAAACATCTTTGAATATTTGACCTCCGTCTACTTCACTATTCCAAATATTTTCTCCAAATATCATCTCATATTCTTTACCTACTTTAAGAGATGTTTTTTCAAAATTTTCTTTTGTTATCTTTACCCCATTAACCTTAGCTACTATATCTTCATTCATGCTCGTACATCCGCTAAGAATCAGCATTATTGCAAGCATGAGCATCAACAACTTAAATGTTATTTTTTTCATAGACTTCTCCTTTGTTTAATTTTTCAAAGTTGCTCCTATAATTATAACATTTTTTCTAAATACTGCGCTATGCTTTTTACCAACTTGTAATCTTCTATTTTCCCAAAATCTTTTTTAACTATTATTTTGCCTTCTTTTGATATAAATGATATCATATTTTTTTCTTTTGCAATTTTTGCTATTTTTAATTTTTTACCAAGCGATTTTATATATGCTACTTCCACAAGAAGACTGACTGATTCTGGCATATCCGAAAAACGATCTTCAATTTCTATCTCAAGTTCTACTTTTTCTTCTAAATCCGATATACTTGCAATTTTCTTGTATATTTCAATTTTATCCATTTCATCTTCTATATAGTCATTAGGGATATATGCATTTAGTTTTATTGAGATTTCAGTTTCAAAGGTGTCTTCTTCTACAAACTCACCTTTTAACTTAGAAATTTCCTGTTCAAGCATCTTAACATACATCTCATAACCAATATCTGCAATATGGCCATGCTGACTTTCTCCAAGTAGAGTCCCTGCCCCTCTTATTTCCAAATCTCTCATCGCAACTTTGAATCCCGAACCAAATTCTGTGAATTCTTTTATTGTTTTGAGTCTTTTTTCAGAAACTTCTGTAAGCACTTTATCTTTTTCATACATGAAATATGCATATCCCTGCCTATTGCTTCTTCCAACTCTTCCTCTTAGCTGATATAGCTGTGAAAGCCCCATTTTATCTGCATCGTATACTATCATAGTATTAGCATTAGTAATATCCATACCTGTTTCTATTATAGTTGTCGAAATAAGCACATCATATTCCTTGTGAGTAAATTCATTTATTATTTTCTCAAGTTTTCTAGGGCTCATCTGTCCATGCGCTACTGCTACTCTAGCTGAAGGTACAATTCTTTTTACAAGTTCATGCATTTTTTCTATAGTTTGAACTCTATTATATACAAAGTATACCTGTCCACCTCTATGAACTTCTCTTTCTATAGCATCCGCAATTATACTTTCCCTAGCTTCCATAACATATGTTATTATAGCTTGTCTCTCTTTCGGTGGTTCCTCTAGTACACTCATATCTCTTATTCCACTTAGTGACATATGGAGCGTTCTTGGTATTGGCGTAGCTGAAAGACTTATAACATCGCAGTTAGTTCTAAGTTTTTTTAGTCTTTCTTTATCTTTTACTCCAAAACGCTGCTCCTCATCAACTACAAGGAGGCCTAAATCTTTGAATTTTATATCTTTAGAAAGAATTCTATGAGTTCCTATAAGCACATCTATTTCCCCATGCTTTATTTTTTCAATTATTTTATCTTGATCTTTTGTAGTTCTAAATCTACTCAAAAGCTCTACTTTTATAGGAAAGTTTGCAAAACGTTCCTTTATAGTATTGTAATGTTGCTGACTCAGTATAGTTGTAGGAACTAAAAAAGCACACTGCTTTGAATCCATACAAGCTTTAAAGATTGCTCTTATAGCCACCTCTGTTTTTCCATAGCCTACGTCTCCACATATAAGTCTATCCATTACCTTGGTGCTTTCCATATCAGTTTTCACTTCTTTTATAGCTTTTAACTGGTCATCGGTTTCTACATATGGAAAATCTTCTTCAAATTCCCTTTGCCAAACTGTATCTTCATTAAATCTATAGCCCTGACTATTTTCCCGCTTTGCATATAACTCCACTAAGTCTTTGGCAATAAGCTCCACTATTTTTTTAGCTTTCGCCCTAGTCTTTTTCCACTCATTAGTACTTAATTTACTTAAAGTTATACCATCTTCAGTCGAGTTTCCTATATACCTTTGAATTTTAGACATCTGTTCAAGCGGAAGATATAGTGAATCTCCTCCACCATATACTATTTTTATATAGTCTTTAATTATATCATCAAACTCTTTTTGTTCTACTGCTACAAATTTACCTATTCCATAGTTTTCATGAACTACATAATCTCCTGGTTTAAGTTCAATAAAGCTGTCTATTTTTCTAGTCTTTACTTTATGCTTAAACTTCCTGTCTACATTTTTCTCACTACTATATATTTCATTTTTAGTAAATATTGCAAGTTTTCTCTTTGAATATATCGAGCCCGCTTCAAAATATTCATTGGTAAATATAACATTTGAGATTTCTGATTCTAAAGTATCCTTATTTATTCTTGCTGAACTAACATTATGTTCTCTAAATAGCTTTTGAAGACTTTTTACAAGTTCTTGATCTTTTAAAGATATTATTATGTTATAACCATTGCTTCTCAGATATTTTACTTCATCTATAAAATCATATATCTTTCCATGAAAAACTTTGGCTTCTCTTGATTCTATATCTATTATAGAATCCACATTAAAATTTCTTACTGTAGAGGTAAGCGTTGTGTTAAATATAAGCCTGTATGATTTTAGCTTATCTACTACATAGTCCGGAGATAATAGAAGATTTCCTTCACGCTTTACTGCAAACCCTTTTTCAAGTGCCGTTTGATAGTTATCACTGAACTCTTGAAATATATTTTCTAACTTATCGGTGGTTCTATTAGGATCATTTACAACAAAAATGTCCGCATTTGGAATATAGTCAAATATTGTATTTTCTTCATAAAAATAATCTATATATTTTGAAACTCCCTCAAAATATATTCTATTTTTTATACGTTCAAGATCATAGACTATATCTTCACTAGTGTTTGAGTTTATATCTTTATTAATTTCAATCACTGCATTTTCTATATTTTGTGGATATAAAAAAGACCTAGCCGGAAGTATCTTTATTTTCTTTATCTTTTCTATCGATTTTTGAGTAAATATATCAAAAGGCCTAATTGAATCTATCTCATCGTCAAATAGTTCTATTCTTAAAGGGTTTTCAAAATTTGGAGTGAAGATATCAATTATTCCACCTCTTATAGAAAATTGACCGACCCCTTCTACTTTATGCTCTCTAACATACCCCATATTTATAAGCTTATCTATAAACTCATCTTTTTCTAAAACTTCTCCAAGCTTTATCTCATATGAGTTAGCTTTCATCACACTTCTTGGTATATATTTTTTTATTAAAGCATCTGCTGAAATTACTGCTACATCGTAGTCTTCTTTAGAAAGTTTAAATAAGTTGTTAACCAGTTTCGCTTCTAAAGCTCTATCCTTAGCTTCCACAGAATAAAACCTAATTTCTTCACTTTCTATAATAACTGGATTTAACCCCTTCTTTTGAAGTACGCCATATGTTTTTTGAGCTTCTCCATCATTGTGGGTAACAAGCACATATTTTTTAAATCTTCTGCTCAAATAACTCATAAGCTCAGTTCGCTGTCCTTCAATAAGCCCGCTTACCAATATATTCTTTTTCCCCTGCTCTATGGCATCTATGAGTAAATTATATTCTTCTGAAGCATCAAGTATATTTCTCAAAAAATTATTCATATTATTCCTCTACTTGTTGTACAAATTCATCGCTTTATCAAGATTAGTCTCTGCTGTTTCAATAACAGCTTTGGCACTTCTTTTTATAGCATCAATCATAGGTTCAATTTCATCGTCTCTAAATTTACTAAGTACAAAATTCGCCAAATCCTGACCATTTTTAGGTTTTGATACCCCTATCCTTATTCTAGGAAAATCTTGTTTTCCTAAAAGATATATTATATTCCTCATTCCGTTATGAGTGCCGCTGCTTCCACTCTTTCTTATTCTTAATTTCCCTACATCTAAATCTATATCGTCATATATAACTATAAGATTTGATATATCTACCTTATAATAATTCATAAGCTCTACCACAGCCTGCCCGCTAAGATTCATAAAGGTCTGAGGTTTTGCTAAAATTATTTTTTCACTTCCGATTCTTCCCTCGCCTATCATCGACTTAAATTTAAGCTTATCTACTTTTACATCAAGTTGCTGAGCTAATTCATCTATTGCCACAAACCCCACATTATGTCTTGTGGCTTCATATTGTTTACCTGGATTTCCTAGTCCTACTACTAAATACATATTTTTCTCCTAATATTTTCAGCTGAAAAAGAGCCTTAATCAAGGCTCTCTCTCTTAATCATTTTTTATTTTATCTAGATGATTCTGGTGAAAATAGTACACTTACTGACTCACACTCAAATATCTTATCTATTGCTGATGCAAAAAGATGAGCTGTAGTAAGTACTTTTATTTTATCAATCTTTTTCTCTTCAGGAAGTTGTATTGTATCAAGTACTATTACCTCTGTAAGATCTGATTTTGCTATTCTTTCAATTGCTGGTCCAGAAAGTACAGGGTGAGTACAACATGCATATATATCCTTCGCTCCAAATTTCTTTAAAGCTTCTGCCGCGTTGCAAAGAGTTCCCGCTGTATCTATCATATCGTCAAGTATTATAAGATTCTTATCTCTTACATCTCCTATGATATTCATAACCTCAGATACATTGTCCTTTGGTCTTCTCTTGTCTACTATAGCTATTGGCGCATCTAAATACTGAGCAAAAGTTCTAGCTCTTGCCACACTACCATGATCTGGAGAAACTACAACTAGATCTTTTATATTCATTTTTTCAAAATGCTCAACTAATATTCTTCCTCCAAGAAGATGATCTACTGGTATATCAAAGTATCCTTGAATCTGATTAGCGTGTAGATCCATTGTAAGAATTCTATCTGCACCTGCTGCTGTTAAAAGATTTGCTACAAGTTTTGCTGTAATTGGATCTCTTGCCTTAGCTTTTCTATCTTGTCTAGCATACCCATAATAAGGAATTACTGCTGTTATTCTTCCTGCAGATGCTCTTTTAAATGCATCTATCATTATCAGCATTTCCATAAGATGTCTGTTTACTGGAGAACATGTAGACTGGATTATAAACGCATCTACGCCTCTAACACTTTCATTGATGTTTACAGAAATCTCTCCATCACTGAATCTTGATACAACAGCATCTCCAAGCTCAACGCCTAAATGTTCTGCAATCTTCTTTGCTAGTTCCTTGTTGGAGTTACCACTGAAAATCTTGATTTTGTTACCACTTGTATTCATTACTTCCTCCTAAAGATATTAAGTTATATATATTTATTTATTCCAATCACTTTTATTTACCTGTCTCGCTCTAGCTACTGCAAGAGAGTTTTGAGGTACATCTCCAGTTATAGTGGATCCCGCTGCTACAAAAGCATTTTCTTCTACCGTAACTGGTGCTACAAGATTTGAGTTTGATCCTATAAAAGAATTATCCTTTATTATAGTCTTGTATTTCTTCTTTCCATCATAGTTTACAAAAACTACTCCACAACCTATATTAACATTCTCTCCCACTTCCGCATCTCCAACATATGCAAGATGTGATGCTTTTGAGCCATCCCCAAATTTAGCGTTTTTAAATTCTACAAAATCTCCAACCTTACAATTATTTCCTATATCTGCTTTTGGTCTAAGATATGCATAAGGTCCTACTGTAGTATTATTTCCAACTTTTGCTTCTATTATAGTAGAAGATTTTATAACCGTATCTTCCCCTATAATACTATCTTCTATAGTAGTGTTTTCTCTTATAACTGTTCCACTTCCAATTACAGTGTTTCCTTTTATATTGCAATTCGGATAAATTATACAATCCCTATTTATAACTACATCTTTATCAATATATGTGCATTCTGGATTTATTATAGTAACTCCGTCTGCCATAAGTTTTTCGTTTATTCTTCTTCTCATTATGCTTTCAGCCTGAGAAAGCTGAACTCTACTGTTAACCCCTAAAATAGATTCGCTGTCTACTTTAAATGTGCGTACCTTATGTGCTTTTGCTATATTTTCTAATACATCTGTAAGGTAGTATTCATTTTGGCTATTTTCAGTACTTAGATTTCCGAGTTCTTTTTTAAGAAGACTTCCATCTATTATATAGGTTCCTGCATTTATTTCTTTTATTTGTTTTTGTTCCTCTGTAGAATCTTTTTCTTCTACAATTTTAACAAAATTCTCTCCATCTTTTATGATTCTTCCATAACCCGTTGGATTATGTACTTCCGAAGTCATAACTACAGCCTGCACACCATCTTTCTTTAAAGCATACATCTGTTCAAGAATCTCTTTTTCAATAAGAGGAGTATCCCCACATATAATAAGCACCTCATCATTATCTGTAATATGATCATTTGCCATCATTACAGCATGTCCAGTGCCCAATTGTTCGGTTTGATATGCATAATTTACACTATCTTTGAAATATTCTCTTATAAATTCACTCTTGTGTCCAATTACCACAACCGCTTCACTATTATCTATATCCGTATTATTAATTACATGCTCTAACATAGGTTTATTGCAAACTCTATGCATAACTTTTGGCAGCTCAGACTTCATTCTAGTTCCCTGTCCCGCTGCTAGTATAATAACCTTTAAACTCATATCTGCTCCTCTGTTTATAACAAATCAGTCTTAAGTCTCTTTATCAACATACTAATAATAACATTTTTTTCTATAAAAGTAAAAGTTTTTTCGAGATAATTTGTAGATAATATGAATTTTTTAGTTTTTTAATACAATTGCAACACTAGTTTCATTTTTGTTCAATGTTAATTCATTGACATCAAATGCATTATAAGTCAGTATTACCAAGGTTTATCAAAAAAAATTACCATTTTTAAAATGAATGATTGACTTAGAGCTTCCTGCATGTTATATTTATATAAAGCAATTTTATAAATATGTAAAGTTTGATATTTTTTTAACATAAATTAGGAGGATTATTTAAAATGTCTACAGATATTAAGCAATTTAAAAAGGTCATGGTTGCTAACCGTGGTGAAATAGCTATACGAATATTCCGTGCATTATCCGAACTTGGAATAAGAACTGTCGGAATTTATTCGAAAGAGGACAAACTTTCGCTTTTCAGAAGCAAAGCAGATGAATCTTATCTTATAGGTGAGAACAAAAGTCCGCTCGATGCATACCTTGATATGGAAGGCATCATAAGACTTGCTAAGAGTAAAAAGGTAGATGCTATCCATCCAGGATATGGTTTCTTATCTGAAAACCCTGTATTTGCAAAGATGTGCCGTGACAATGGAATTGCATTTATAGGTCCTTCTGTAGAAACAATGGAGATGATGGGAGACAAAATAAGCTCTAAAAAAGTAGCCGCACTTTGTGATGTTCCAACAATTCCAGGAACTAAAGATCCTATAAAAACAGTGGATGAAGCTATAAGAATAGCTGAGGAAATCGGTTATCCAGTAATGGTTAAAGCTTCTAACGGCGGCGGTGGTCGTGGAATGCGTATAGTAAGATCTAGCGAGCAAATGAAAACTGATTTTGAATCTGCAATGAATGAATCTATAAAAGCGTTTGGAGATGACAAAATATTTATAGAGAAGTATCTAAATCGTCCAAAACACATAGAAGTCCAGATATTAGGAGACTCACACGGCAATATTGTTCACCTTTTTGAAAGAGACTGTTCTCTACAGAGAAGACATCAAAAAGTTGTGGAATTTGCCCCTTCTATCTCTTTAAAAGAAGAAACTAAAGCAAAACTTCTTGAATCTGCAGTTAGATTATCTAAACATGTTAATTACAAAAGTGCTGGTACTTTAGAATATCTTGTAGATGATCAAGATAACTTCTACTTTATAGAAATGAATCCTCGTATTCAAGTTGAGCATACCGTTACAGAAATGATAACTGGTATAGATATCGTACAAAGCCAGGTGCTTATTGAGATGGGTCATTCGCTTAAAGATGAAGAAATAAACATTCAATCTCAGGATGATATAAAAGTTAACGGCTTCTCAATCCAGTGTCGTGTGACTACAGAAGACCCTACAAAAGGTTTTATGCCTGATACTGGCAAAATCTCTGTTTACCGTTCAGGCTCAGGTTTTGGAATAAGACTTGATGGAGGTAATGGTTTTACAGGTTCTGAAATAACTCCTTACTACGACAGCTTACTTGTTAAAACTACTTCTTGGGATAGAACTTTTAACGGGGCTACAAGAAAAGCAATTCGTGCGCTTAGAGAATTTAGAATAAGAGGAATAAAAACTAATATTCCTTTCCTTATAAACGTTTTAAATCACCCTAGCTTTATAGAAGGTAAATGTTATACTTCTTTCATAGAGGAAACTACTGAATTATTTGATATAAAAGCTAGTAAAGACCGTGCAAGCAAGCTTATAAACTTTGTAGGAAACGTAATTGTAAACGAAAAAACTGAAAGTAAGTTTGACGAAAATCTTATAAAAATACCAAAATTTGAAATCACAGACACTCCTGGTTCTAGAGATTTATTCCTTAAAATGGGTGCTAAAGACTTCACTCAAATGATTAAAAATGATAAGAAACTATATATAACAGATACAACTATGAGAGATGCACATCAATCACTTATAGCAACAAGACTTCGTACTCATGATTTAGAAAAAATAGCTAAACATTCAAACGAAGTTTTCAAGAACACTTTCTCAATGGAAACTTGGGGAGGCGCTACTTTTGACGTAGCATACAGATTCCTTAAAGAATCTCCATGGGTTAGACTTGAAACTCTAAACAAATTAATGCCAAATGTACTTCAGCACATGCTTCTTAGAGCATCAAATGCCGTTGGATACAAAAACTATCCAGACAATGTAGTTGCTGAATTTATAAAGCAATCTGCTGAAAGAGGCGTAGATGTATTTAGAATCTTTGACAGTTTAAACTGGATGGAAAATATGAAGCTTCCTGTAGAAGAAGCGCTTAAAACAGGTAAAATCGTTCACGGAGCAATCTGCTACACTTCTAATATATTAGATCCTAAAAACACTAAATATACTACTGAATATTATGTTAAAAAAGCTAAAGAACTTGAAGCAATGGGAGTTCATATAGTAGGTATAAAAGATATGTCAGGCCTATTAAAACCTTATGCTGCTAAAGAGCTTGTAACTGCACTTAAGAGCGAGCTTAGCGTTCCAGTTGAAATCCATACTCATGATTCTACTGGAAATGGTGTGAGTTCAATGCTTATGGCCGCAGAAGCAGGCGCAGATATAGTTGATGCTGCAATCGAATCAATGTCAGGTCTTACAAGTCAGCCTTCTATAAACTCTATAGTAGAAGCTTTAAAACACACTCCAAGAGATACAGGCCTTGATATAGACAAACTTAATGAAATAAGCGCTTACTACCTTGGTGTAAGAAAAATATATTCTAAATTCGAAACTGAACTTAAAACTCCATCTGTTGAAATCTATAAATACGAGATTCCTGGAGGTCAGTATTCAAATCTTCTTCCTCAGGTACAAAGCTTAGGACTTGGCGATAGATTTGAAGAGGTAAAAGTAGCATTTAAAGATGCAAACGACCTATTTGGAGATATAGTAAAGGTTACTCCATCATCTAAGATTGTCGGCGATATGGCAATATTCATGGTAAAAAATAACCTTACTAAAGAAAATATACTTGAAAAAGGAAAAGACCTATCATTCCCAGAATCAGTTATAGAGTACTTCATGGGTTATATTGGTCAACCAGAAGGTGGCTTCCCAGAAGATCTTCAAAAAATGATTCTAAAAGGTGCTACTCCTATAACATGTAGACCTGGAGAACTTCTTCCAGCTGAAGATTTCGATAAGATAAAAACATATCTTGATGAAAACTATAACGGCAGAGGAAACTCTAGAAACGTTGTAAGTTATGCCCTTTATCCAAAAGTTTACGATGATTACTGCAAGCACCTTGAACTTTACAACGATATTAGTAAACTACCTTCAAATGTATTCTTCAACGGTTTAGAAGCCGGCGAAGAGGTTGATGTTGAAATCGAATCAGGAAAAGTTTTAAATATCAAATTCTTATCTTTAACTGATCCGGATGAAAACGGAATGAGAACTCTAAGCTTTGAGGTTAACGG
>JBOFWC010000004.1:0-5021 GCA_051653405.1 Proteocatella sp.
CGATTTGATGCAAAATAGATACTTTGATCATTATTAGCAAAATAAGGATGGGCAAATGAAGCTTTCTCCTTTTCACTAAAAAGCGGTTTAAACTTACTCCATCTACGTTTTTTAGTATCGTAGTATGAAACATACAGATTAGTCCTATATATTTGCTCTGATTCATAAGGTAGCCCAATCTTATCCATTCCATTATATTGATTGGCGGTCACAATAATGATATCTCCTTTTTCGCTAAAAGAAATAGGACCATTCTGTAAATCTCTGGGAATAAATGGAAATTGAATTTGGCGATCAACAGTATCTACAAATGAATAATAGAGATTCTGGTGATAATAAATTTTCTGAGGATCCTGCATATGACTATTGCTTAGTCCATAAAACGGATGCCCCTCGTATTTACCAATCCAGTATTCTGCTTTTGAAGTATTTACTGGTAGTAAACTTACTTTATATTCTTCTTCACCCATATGATAGTAGTGTCTGTCATAAGTTAATGACTGAAGAATATTTAAATACATTTGATTTTGACCGTAATTCTCATCAAATGCATATGTTCGACAAACTATTTCTGCCTGCTTATCTTCATTACTCTGTCTAAGAGCATCAATATATCTGCAGACATCTTCTAGAGAAAGTAAATATGGATCTTTTTCATAGACCTTTGTATAGTATGTTTGTGCCTGATCATACTGAAGTAACAGCGTATGTAATCGTCCAAGTTTTCTGTCTAGCTGAATTCTCTGATTAGACCCAAGAGGTATTCGGTCATATGACTTGAGGTAGCTATTAAAGGCCTTGATAAAATCGCCTTTTATAAATTGCTTATCGCCTCTACGTTCTATCCGCTTCGCTTTTCTTTCAGAAAACTGAGAAGCATATATCTCACTGGAAAAAACCAAAACCAGCATGCAGATAATTAACTTACCACATATTATCTTACTAACCATATATAGTTTTACTTTAATTATCGGAATATATTATAGACTAAGTGGATACCAAATTTAGTAGGTCCAATCCAGCCTTTTGTTTTTTTGATTTCTAACGGATATTCGGCCCATTCCCCTCCTAAATAATATTTATTATATTGTAAATGAGCATACCCAACTCCCATGTTTAAATCGATTCTAAAACGAGTTGACAGATAAAATTTATATCCAAATGTTACTCCTGATGAAACGCCCCAACCTTTACGCCTAAAGTTTTTGGTATAATCATCATACTTTTTAAAACCGATATTGAAATTTCCAGCTTCAATGTAAGGACCAATGTAAAAACCATCAAACATATTATTTGTATAGTAATACTTTGGATTTATATAGTATCTGAAATCAACGCTTCCTATCAAAGAGCGAAGAACTTCTTCATTCTTCTTAAATAGATATGGAGTCCATAAAATATCACCATTAATAGCAAACTGCCTTCCTATTGTGAACTCTGCCCCTATATTAGGCGATCCTAATATTAAAAACGGGACATTTGTTTTTAATGCTTGCGCATTAATGGTATTGGATAGACAAAATAAACCCAGTATAAAGGGTAGTGTCCTTAATATATATCGTTTCATTACTTTTGATTATATTATTTTACATCGGTGTTATATCACCATCGATGATATCTCCCCATTCTGAAAGTTTTACATCTGTTATTAGAAATCCATCAAAAACAATTCTTATTTTTTTTTGTGGAAGCAGAATTGGCTCTACTCGATTACCTTTTTCATCAGTAGCTTTTGGCAACTCTTCCGAGTACTCGCTCAATATATTATTTCCAAAATCATAAAAGCGTGTTATCACTTTAATTTTAGGGACTTCTGAATAAGATAATACTGACGGATAAAAATAGTCACATATGCTAGGTACATTCACCACAGGACTCTGATGAGGATTAAAGGTTAGAAAAGTAGCATCTTCTGAAGAAGTGCGTAGCCATTGATCATCACATGTCAATGACGACGATAAATTGAATGTATAGATTTCAATCCTGGCAACAGATTCAGGAAGTCCTTTAAATTGATACTCAATTTGACCAACATGAATCTTATCTTCGTCAATTGACACAGTATCTACCTTCTGCGGCATACCAAGAAAAGGAGCTGATACCGAATAATTTAAAACTTTCCTCAAGCACGTTGCAGGCTTAAAGAGAGTTTCAGCTATAGCATCTAGCTGTATATTCGATTTTGATTTTGACTCATTAGCAAAGACTCGTAAAGATCGAATTGAATCATATGTGTTTGCAAAACATGATATAGTATAGTCCCCTGGTGGTATTTTAAAACGTAAAATACCATTTCTAATCAACTCATCTGTATCAAATGGAGATTTATACTGTTTGGATAAAACGAAGTTCCCTGATTGGTCGTGAAATATGATTACGAAATCCGTAATACTACTCTCCTTAATTTCAGGCACGAATATTCTTAGATTATTCTCATCTTCAAAATAATCGTAAGTACATGATACCAAAAGGAATATTGAAACGATTGAAAAAATAATTTTTTTCATGATTCCAGTTTAGCTTTTATACTCGCTTTATCTAGATAAAGCTTATTATCAGAAAAAAAATCGAATAAGTAGATAGAAAATCTATCTACTTATTACAATCAATATTTATTACATTTCAATATTTGTTGAAGAGATATTGCCCCATTCTACGAGATTGATAGTTAAATCCAGATTACCATAAGAACCAATTTCCGGAACCTCTGTTGATCCTGCTTGCTTTAAGATACAATTAACTTCTAATATATTATTCGATAAAACAGCATCTTGCACTTGTCCGCTCCAATATACCATAGTTGGTGTACGTAAACCTGTAGTTTGACCTAATGCCACATAACCTTCCGGAGCCATTGCTCCTAACACGATATCAAACTTCTGATCACCAACAGTTTTTGAACCTCCCGGGAAAATATAGGCATCTGACCATAATGTGATATGATTCGATTGGTCCAGAATTAATCCTCCTTTATAACCACTGCTTGGTTCTTCTTTTTTATAAACGTCTGTTCCTTTTGAATAAATAGTATTAGTTGCTGCAAAACCGCTAAAGTTATCTTTTGGATTAAATGCATTCATAACTTTTCTTACTCTCAGATCAGCATTCGCATGACCAAAATCAACAACATTATTCCCATTTTGAGACTGATCAATTCTTACTCGTAATATTGAAATAATTCTTGTAAGAGAAAATGTCGGTGCTGTTGTCGATTGATCTGCCTGTACATTTACTGACTGCTTAGCCATAAAAACTTCTGATGGATTCTTATATGCAGTAGTAGAACTTTCAGTTGAAGTTGGATTAAACACATCATTTGTTACTAATTGAAGTGTTAATGAGTTAATATTCTTACCAACAACATTTCCTTCATTCCATAAATCTGCGATGTTCAATCTTTTCAAATTTGCTTCATTGTAGTTTGCAATTAAGTAAGCGTCAAAAGAACCAGCAGGAATATTCTGAAGCACTGTAGTCTTTTGATCAAGATTGTCTTCAGTCGGAACTGTAATATTACGTGCAGCCTTCACTTGCCCCGAAGAATTATCTACAAATAATATCATTAGTTGTTTAATATTCTTACCCCAACTGGTCGTTGGCTTTGCTGCTGAAGCTGTTAAACCTTTTGTCTCAGTATTCTTATCAAAGCCAAAAGCGACCTTTACTTGACCTGTTTTGGATGAATCAGAATCAGGAATAACATCTGAAGAGCATGAGAAAAAAGAGATAAATGTCATGGCAACTAAAGCACAAGACAATAAACTTTTCGTAGTGTTCATTTTCATATAAAAATTAAATCATTAAATAAATTCGCTGCAAAAATATGCCTAGCGCAATAAATGAACACAAAAAACATGCAGACTTAGACAAAGTAATACAAACATCTAATCTTCAATATTATAACAATGTTTTGTCTAATATATAAGGACATAAAAGAGTAGACTTCTATTATTGTAAACACCATAATCAGCTATGTTTAGATCAAAGAAGTATATGAAATCTCTTATATCTGAGAGTAATTGTTTATAAATCATTTTCACTTTTAAAGTGAGAATTCAAATAATATCAAAAAATCAACCAATATTATCATTCAACTTAAAATAAATATGAATTATTTTTGCACATAATTCTAATTATACGATGTAATGTAACAGCAGCAAATCATATTTAATCATATATAGAATAGAGATGTCGTCTCTGTAAATGTCAATATTAAAAGACAAAATTGACATAATTATTTAGTTATTAACTCCTTACTTTATCACCTTCTTTGTCTAGCATAAAAACGTCATATGACTTTCGATTAAATCTAATTTTGTGTCAATCAAATAAGACACAGTTCTTCAATCTAGCTTAGATATCCAGATGTCCGACGTTTCCTACTATGAGCCTACTACTATATACTTAAAAGCATTTTTATTATGTTGAGATTGATTTATAAACTAAAAGTAATTCCTTTTTATCTTCTTATCGTATCTTATTTCATGGGGTCTTGTAACGATTCATATTATACAAATCAAATCTTATGGTCTTTGAATCTCGATAATCCGACACTCTGTCAGGAAAAACTTAAAGAATTAGAGAATTCTACAAAAGAACCTCTAGTGCTAAAGAAGATTCAGATACTCAATTTGTATATTGAAAACACAATGAATGCTGACTCTCTTTTGTATGATGTTCTTGATAATTCTATAATATCAACACTAGATGATATTATACCTTTACTAATCGAAGAAAAAGATTCCTTAACTACCTCTGTTGCCTTTTTTATCAAAGGTGTTTACCTATATAGCAGACAAGAGTTTATTGCTGCTTTTTCTTCGTTTGCCAATGCTTCTGAATTTGCCCAGGAGCTGAATCAGAATAAACTAAAATACAATATATACAATTCTCTATCTAATATATATAGTGAATATGGAGCCTTTGAAAATGAAATCTTTAACAGAGAATTATCTTTATTCTATGCAAATGAAACAATGAACGATCAATTGATCATAAATACAACTCATAAGCTCGCTTCA
>JBOFWC010000005.1:0-2008 GCA_051653405.1 Proteocatella sp.
AGTAGATTTGATTAGCCCGAAAGGAGGAAATCAAACATGGGGAACTTACAAAAACCTGGAGAAAAGCCAGCAAGATCTGGTGAGTATATTGAAAGAGGCCCAAGGGGCGGAAATATAAATAAACCAAGACAAGTAACTATTGAAAAGGGTGATAACAAATTACCACCTACAGCTGAGAAAAACAGAACTTGGGAACGCATAGGCCCAGAGAAAAAATAACATTTATGTTTGAAAAGGTGATGATATTACATTGTTACAATATTAAAGGGGAAAAAACTGAAAAAATTGAAGCTGATTTTAGAATGAAAAAAATGGAAGAAGCGATCGTACATCATTATTTGAAGCGAAAGATCATAAAGGAAACATCCTCAAACAATTAATTTGGGATAAGAAATAATAAGTTTTATATTTATATCTTTGATAGAGCTTATAAAATAACCAGAAAACCATAGAATTTGTATGAAATGAAATGGTCGAAATATAAAAAGTAAGAGTACAGCATGTTTTCAGATGAGTGGGATCAGCTTTGCAGGTAAATAAAAAAGATTAGCGGGAAACGTTTTGGTTAGTACAAGTAACTTTTATATAATGATGCCAATTTGAAATGAATAGAAGTGGAGGGGAAGAAATGTACACACATCAAAAGGAGAGAAATATTGAGGCAAAATGTTATGATTTAGAGCATGTAGAGCAGGTATTGGAAACGATTCAAAAAAAATTTAGTGAATATTTCGATGAATTTATCAAATCAGAAGCTGGCAATGCTGTTACAGCTGATGATGTCAAAAAAATAGCTGGAAATTTAGGTATTAAAGATATAAAAGTAAGCAATAAGATTAATAATAAGGAGAAGTTTATTAATATTATCAAAGATTCTATTGATAGTTTTGAGCGAGATAGAGAAAAGTATGTTGCAATTTTTGATGAAGAATCTCTTGAAGAATATGAAGATGATCCACAATATTTTAAATCTACAGTACTTAAAAATGAATGTCCTATCATTCACTCCACGATACATAACAAAAGAGCAAAAGAACTTGATAAATATCGTTATGAATTTAATGTCTCGGATCCCAATGAGTTATTAAGAGTGGTAAGTAATTTGCACAATTTTGCAGAAGAATACTATAACGAGATATATGATAAAAAATCATATGACCAAATAAGTAACTACAAAGACCTAGGATATGGAATACTTGATACAGACGATTATACAGTTTACGGAGTCATTGGCGGTGGAATAAAAACTCATATGCTTTATAAAGTGTATCCTTCTGTTTTTCCGAATAGAAGCCGAGATGCTATATGGGCGCTTTGGTATTTAACCGATAAAAATACATTTGGATGCAAACAAGACTCCGAGTTTCTTATGATAGATACTAATAAATCTATAACGCAGCAGAACTATTTCTACCCTTATGAATTATTTGCATATTATGCACATCAAATATTTCAAATACTAAAAGAGAAAGCTGATTCAATTGATGTTTATTTGGACCCTGAATACAGATATGTATTTGTTAACTCTTTTTTAGGGTATGTTGCTCAGATACATGATAAGGAAATATCTTTTCTGAAGCAAAATATCCGAGATGGAGGTTTTGGCTATGCTTAATATTGACTTAGAATTTAAGAATTACTTTCCAATACTATCTAAGGAATTTGAAGAGAATAATTATTCTTTAAAAGATTTTCAAAAGAAAGTTATATCTAATGTTCTTGATAAAGGGAATACCCTTTGTATTATGCCAACAGGCGGAGGAAAGTCTTTAATATACTGGATGTCTGGAATATTAATGGGGGGAATAACCATAGTCATATCTCCTTTAATAGCATTAATAGACGAACAAGCTAAAAAAATTGAGGAACAAGGATTTAGTGCTTTAAGTATACATGGGGGCATGAGTTCTGCAAATCAGGAGAAAACATTATTAGATTTTGCAAATGGTAATATCACACCAAAATTTATTTTTGTTAGCCCTGAAAAAATTGCTACTGATGGTCTTTT
>JBOFWC010000006.1:0-5012 GCA_051653405.1 Proteocatella sp.
TTATCGTTGGTCCGCAAGGCAAAGTGGTTAATATTATAGCCGACAAGAAGGATGTTTCCACCCGGCGATGGGTACATCCTGGGTCCTTGATTAAAACTGTCAAAGCGAGGTATGGTGATGAAGCAGTAGTCTCGTCCTATGGAGAATACGATTTCTACGAGTATATCTTTCACAGGAATATCGACAATCTTCGTCCAACGTATATTTTGCGATTTGCTGTAAAGCAAGGGACGGATACCGTGAGTTATATAGGATGGCGTATTTCGGAACCGTAAGCCGGTAAATAGAGTGTCCAATAGAGGTGATTCGGGGACGCGGGGAAGTTTATAATGATAATATATATAAGTGGGTTTATTACGCTATATGGAGGAAGTTTAAATGAAAGCTTTTGGTAAGACAATATCATTATTTCTAATTGAAGGGGACCCGAATAAGCGTTGGGTTTGTGAATTATCAAATTGGAATGGAAAAGCGTATAAATTTCCTCGCACAGAAGTGACGAGGTGCAGCGATAGAGCTGATTTAGCAGGCTGTGGAATTTATTTTTTATTCGGTAGAAATGATGAATCGGAAAAAGAATCTGTATATATAGGTGAGGCTGAAAATGTATTTGTTAGACTAAAGCAGCATCTAGCTGGAAAAGATTTTTGGAATGAGTGTATAACTTTCGTTAGTAAAGATAACAGGCTAAATAAGGCACATATAAAATATCTTGAACATGAATGTTATTGGTTGGCAAAGAATGCAAATCGTTATATTGTAGAGAATCCAAGTATTCCAGCAAAAGCATCGTTGACAGAAGCAGAAGAGGCAGAATTGGCAGAGTTTCTACATAATGTGAAAATTATTATGAATACCCTGGGGCATAAGGTATTGGAGTCAATCATTGATTACGAAAAGCAAGTAGATGATAAAAATATTAGTGAAACTTTATACATAAAAGCAGCTAGAGGTGCTGAAGGACAAGGTAAGAGAACAACGGACGGATTTGTTGTCTTAAAAGGGTCGAGGATCGCAGATCCAGTTACAACATCATATGGAGAAAATTTGAATAAATTAAGAAAAAAACTATTGGATTCAAAAGTTATAAATGAAGAATTTTATTTTACTGAAGATAAAATATTTGGTAGTCCGTCTACAGCTGCGGCTATTGTTATGGGCAGAAGTGCTAATGGATTGAAGGAGTGGAAAACTATGAATGGAGGAACTTTAGCAGACATCGATACTGACACATTGTAACTATTAAAATATTAAAACTTATTAAGATATCGCATGTAGTGAATTTGACAATAATATCGGATCAAAAATGGAAATGGGTCAAGTGACAGTTCCCTTGTCCGCTGATATCAATTGAACCGATTTTTAAAACGGTAGCCATAGTTTAGAGTTAACCTCAATGTTAGGAGAGCACATTATAAATGGATATTGAAATGATGAATGATACTTCAAGTAATTCTAATTTTTATGAACAACTTGTTGAGCACAGTTTTATTTCTGAAATTCTCCAAGAAGCATACCTTCGATACGGTGTAATCATAGAGGTATTACATTCTGAAATTGATTGCTCAGGTTATGATATAGTCTTAGAGTGCAATGGAGTAATCCGCCATATTCAATTGAAAACTTCAAAACACGATGCAAGTACCCAGTATCAAAAAATTAATATTTCTTTAGGTAAAAAACCTAGTGGTTGTGTAATATGGATAAAACGAATAATAAATGACAGCCTAAAACGGTTTAGTTTTGAATATTTGTTTTTTGGTAGCGAACCGGGTGAAAAATTACCTAATATCAAGGATTATTTAGTAGTAAAGCATACAAAGGGAAATGCTCAAGGCGTTAAATCAGAACGGCCTAATATGCGAAAAGTACCTAAACATGATTTTCAACAAGTTAAGGATATTTGTGAGTTACTTGACAAACTATTTGGCATTAAAGAGTAAATGTATTTCGGAGAGACCTTCATAGTTTGTGTAAAGAGCGTGCGTGCATAATTCTGGACTATAAATATTCACTCCTAATGATGCAAGCCGCGAATGAAATGAGTCAAGGTAAAGTTCGACTTTTAAGCGTTGCGGGAGGGAGTAGCGACAAGGAAATTGGTTATATGACGGATGGATGGAAGTATAATATTCCAGTGTTGAAGCTTGTCGGAACGGAACATCTGCGGTATACGAGGAAGTTTCCGGCTTTTGTGGTGATTGGCAAAGATGGTAAGAGGATGTCTTGTAATATAGAAACCAAAGAAGATCTGTTAAAAGTGACAAAAATGCTATGTGAAGAAGAATAGAGCGCAGGGCGGATGAATTCTTCGCTACTCTTTTACATTCGGTTGACCAATCTGCAAAAAAATATCACTGGCGAAGATGGAAAGGGAGCAGGGGAGAGTTTTCGTTAAAACGTATTAGCGGACAGAAGTATTTTATATGGGGGAGCAAATATTGAGAAATGACGATGTAAGATTTAATAATGAATCGACAAAAGAGATTCATGTAAAAAATCATGGAAAACCTTGGCTGAGATTTTGGGTAAGATGGATTGATTATTTAGTTTTATTTATAATAGTAAAGATTCTTGTTGGGGCAGTTGGTGGGCTTCCTCAATATTTTGAGGGTATCACATCTGGGATTTTGATGGTCTGTAGTGTGATTTTGCTCGAGGCAATTTGTATTTTCTCTTTTGGAACTACACCTGGAAAGTGGCTGGGTGGAATTAAGGTAAAGAATTGTGAGGGGCGAAACCCTGAGTTTATGCAAGCTTTAAAGCGAACTTGTTTCGTTTGGGTGCAAGGATTTTGTTTGGGGATTCCTGTCGTGGATATTCCTTTCATGTGGTTTGCTAAAAAGAACTTGCTTAAAGACGGAAAAACGCGATGGGACAAAATAAGTGAAACCCGGGTAGAAGTTGCAGAATTGCCATTTTGGCGATATGGTTTTATAGTAATTATTTCTTTTAGTATAGTAGTAATGCTAAATGTATCAACAATTGATTATTTCTTATATGCATATATTGGAAGATTGTGATATAGCAAAGGGCGAGCGACACTTATAGTATGAAATGGAAATAAGTCTTATAAGTCAAAACCTGTTATTCATCACAGGTCCTATGACGATTCTGTTATATTTGCTTATGTGATTAATGTATAAACCTTGCTCGTGCTGTTTTACAATCACATATAAAAGATCCACTATTGCTAGAACGTATATAGTGTTTTTAGTTGTGAAGGGGATCTGTGTATATATCATAACCACAAATTCTAATCTGAACAGAGGGTATCAAATGGATACAATAAATTTTAATATTGGGGATACGAATTTTTTAGCACTTGTAAATAAAGACCGATATATTTCATTTGTCAATGAAGAATGGGATTTGCCGATGTTAGGTAAGCATTGGGACGAAGAAGCAAAAAAGGGGAATATTTTAGTATTTGGCATGACAGCCGAGGGTATAGAACGTGACTGGATAATAGAAATCGAATATGGAGAAAATGATGACCATGATTTTTATAGAAAAACCCAAGGATACATAAACGTTACAGAGGGTATGCTGAATTTTGTTGAATTTACATGTTTAACAATGGCAGCGCAATTTAAAGATAATAAAGTCCCCGATGAATTTTGTGAGCCATTTCGTGTACAAATAGAAAATGGGTTATATAAAGTCGAAGTGGTCCAATATTATAATGCTGATTCGGCAGAACATATTGGCAGGCAGGAAATAGATATGCAGTTTAATTTTATTAAGCAAGAAGATGAAACTGTGCTGAAAAATAATAATGGGTTATACTGGTTTTCCATATAAGAAAACGCAAAAAATATTCAATGGTAAAAGGCACTGGGGACGTTTTTTTTAGATCATAAAAACAGAATTTGTTCGTTCTAGAAGATTTTAAAATTTAGAGCATTTAAAAGTTGAATTAATGGTGTATGTTTATTGGTTTAATAATAAACACATTCATGGGAGTTTAGGATATAAGATTGGAAGTTGATGTGAATATGCAGATATGGATAGATAGAGCAAGCGTCTGTATGGGTGATGATGTAGAAAATCATAGAAGCAATATTGATGTTGATGAAAATCTCAATTTTGAGGAGTTATTTCGTTATATTATTAACCTAAAATACCTGCCAAATATATCTGGAAATGATGTGGTTTGGTCGATGATATATGGGGGGGACACAGAAATTGCTGCTTACCAAACGATAAATAATAAAATTTACACTACTTTTATAAATGAAATACCATTAGTGAAAAAATGGTTAAGCAATAGCGATAAAGGCTTTTATTTTAAATATTATTCTACTAGAGCAATGCGGGCTAAATATATTTTTTGTAAATTTGGAGGGCATGCCTATCATATTTGGCACGAAGGCTTTTCCGATGAATATAAAAGTTATAGTATAACTACAGAGATGGAAAACAACTGGAGAAGAGCACTAGATTAAACGGAAAATAGAGGCTCTAGTAAAAATTTGGGAATATATATTCCTAGGTAGGAGAGATATTGATTATTAGAATCCGTTTATGGATTGGCAACAGTAACTCAGACAATTTTTTAAAGCTTGATTGCGAAATTGAATCGGGAGTGCGGCCATAATTAATCCTAGGTTGTGAATAATATCGTTGTTTTGAATAAGGAGAGCTTGCTATGACGAAATCGGCAGATGATATTGAAATTTATTTTGTAACCATTCCGGCGCATAAGTTTTTGCATATTAAAAACTATGAGAGCAATGGCTATTGGGATTTTTGGCAAAAGCAAAAGCTTATTCCGGGGCAGGACTATGAAACAATTTGTGGCTTACTGGAGCGTATTCAGGGGAAATTGGATGACGATGGTGGGCACGACGTCCAGAGTGGCAACGGACAAATTATGGCATATATTAATGATCCGGCGGGGAGGCTCTGCGATTGGGGGATTCCACGGATAGAGTGTTATGGGATAAGACTTCCGTTTGACTATAAGGGCGAAGTGCCAGCACCCCTGCGGATGCTGGATATTCCGGAAG
>JBOFWC010000007.1:0-6164 GCA_051653405.1 Proteocatella sp.
AAGAAGCGCGTTTCGCACTGTTGCTTTACTAATTGTAGCTCCCCCAACAACCAGTGCAGACACAGCTAATAAGCCAATACCTAGATGCGAACCATAGGTGCTAAAAGAACCGCTATTTTGCAATAAAATTATTTGCCCCATGCCGCCACAATAGTAGAAATGGCGATGGCAGTGATTCTGACTTTTGAACTATGTCGATTAGAGTCTGTGGGATTTTGCACATTCGAAGATAGTTGAGTGAAATCCTGACCAACCTTTGTGCGAGTAATCATTATGATAAAAACTGCAACGGCACAAATGAGAATACCTGTTATCACAGGAAACTGGATATTTTTAAGTTCATTGATCTCCTTTGGAAGGACCTCCCCATACATAATCAAAGAACTTATGAGAATGACCACAGTGAATATAGCTATTCTGGTGTAACCTGTCTTCTTGTCAAAGTTGGCATATTTTTTTACCAAATGATAAATATCGAATCCGAGAAAGAGAATTCCTAAGATGATTAGAAGTAAGAAAAAGTGAACTTGCAGTAGCCCATCAACAGAATGTAAAAGTGTGCCTTTTAGGTCAATTGTGTTTTTAAGACCTACACCACCACTTAGCAAAAGATCGGACTTTATTGGAATAACAGACCCCATGAGGGTAAGTAGTATGAATGCGTATATGCTACCTCCTAAATAACCAACAAACCATGAGGTAATCATCTCGTGACCACGTGCCTTATTGAGCAGCAACCCTGTTAGAATGCCAAATAAAACGGCAAAGAAGGTAGCAAAAAGAGCTGCAGTCAGGAAACCCAAAATCCCCGACAACTCCCAGTTCACAGCCATGATGACTCCGAATTGACCAGCAATTGCCCCAATGACAATACTGAAGTTAAAGCCCATACCCGCTATTACTGGTATGAGTAAAGAGAGGACAATGAGAGCATAGCCAGTAAAACTCTGTACAAGTTCATTCATCATGTTATAGGGCGTTTCTTTTGATATGAAAATCCCAAGTACGACGAAAAAAGCGAAAAATAAGGTCACATTATTTCTAAGAAGAAAATTCTTTTCTTTTTTCTTTTCTGAACTTATTTTCATGAAAACCCACCTTTCTTGATTTTATAGAATTATTATATCACTTAATTTTTATGATGTCTTTGATTTAAAAATAATACTATGAAAATCCCCTTGGGTGCATTTTTATTTTTAGACACCCTGAAATGATATGTACCCCCCTTTACTGGACAAAACAGTGAAGGGGGGGTTGTTGTGACGCATGATTTTGTTTTTAAAATGAATTGTGTGGAACTGTATAAAAACGGGCAATGGCCTGACACATCAGAAGGAATTAAACAAAAAATTTTTAGAAAAAAGATTTCCATATGGGCTAAATTACTGTTTGCATCTCTTTTAAATTGTATAAATGAACCACCAGATAGAGTTTTCATGAAAGTATGTACGGGCTTTTCTTTGTCTCCAGAAGCTAATATACTATCCGTAAATTCTTTTACCTTATCTTTTATAGCTTCTGTCATAGCTTCGTTAGCCTTGTTGTTATTTTCTGTTAAGACTTGGTTGAAGTATGGGATAAATTCTTATGGTGATGAAGTTGCCCCTGCTGACTGGAAAGCTCCGAGTTGTTTGTAAATTTCTCTAGTACCACCTGCGGCTACACAGGCAATTGGCATCTATACTCATCAACTTGTAAGCTAGCGCGTGAGATTTTACGTCTAATACGCAACCTAATTGTTTTACGTCAACATCCATTCCTGAAAATAGTCCACCTATCTCCTACTCTTTTATTGCGGAGGTGATGTTGTTGTTGTTGTTGTCTGTTTCGCTGTATGTGAATGGATTTGATGGCGATCTTTTTGGATCGAAATTTGTGAAAGAGTCATTTTTTCATTGAACGCTTTCGAAGACTCCTGCTTTTATGAACTCTTTTAGAGCTTTTTATATCTCCCTTTTTCTGTTCATCCACTCTAAGCCCGTAGCCTTGTTGTGTTATCCCTTGTTCTCCAGGTTTTGGTCTAGGCTTTATAGTTTCTCTTGGGCCATTTACTGTAAATGTAAAGTATGCACCACACTTTTGACCTGACTGTACTACATTGTGATTTTTGTTATACAATACAGATTTAGTTACATTTATTTTTTTGGCTGAGTATCCCCCAGCATCTGGATTCAGGCTTACTAAATTTTGATATAATTTAGGTGGATTATTTTCTATGTCTTGGAATACTCCGTCAGGTTTTTCTACTACATTTAAGTAAGTATTACGGAACGACCACCGCTTGGGATTACTAGCCTTCTGTTATATTTCTTCAGCAAAACTTAATATATTTATTGAAGTTATTATAAGCGAAGCTGTAAGTAATGCTGATATTGATTTTTTGAAATTCATTTATAACTCTTTTCATTTTGTGATTTCGGTTTATATTCTATTTTAGCTTTTTCTTTATAAACATAAAAGAGTACCCTTTATGTAAGTACTCTTTTATGTTTATATTTTATTGTTGCATTCTATTAGAAGGTTAAGAATACAATGTTACCTTTTCTTACATAGCCTGGTGTGTTTATTATTGAGTAATCCATTTTGGACAGTTTGTCTGCTGATAGTTATTTTCGTATTGTACCGCCTGATATTCCACTATTTGTCCATCACTAAAGAATATTGTACTTGTGCAAGATATACTTGGATTAAAATCTTTTGATTTCTCTGAAACAGCTAATATATTTCGACCTACTTCTTTAACAAATTTATTTATAAATACCGCCTCATTGTTATAGGAATTACTTGTTCCAATATGTATTCCTGCTTGTAGGAATATTACTTTCTTAGTACTTGAATCTTCTTTGAAATATTCAAAATCCTTTACACTACCAGGAGCATACTGCTTTATTTGCTCTACTATTAGGGTGTCGCCAGAGTTTATTCCGTTTGGGGCCTTGTATGATATTACTGATGGGATTACAACGCGTACGCCTAGTTCGGTTTGTTCACTTGATGTGGTGCAGGTTTCGAACTGTGCGCCATCTTCAGTAGTAATATATACTATCCCATTTTTATATTCTACTTCCACTCCAAGTGCTTCCGATATAGATCTAAGTGGCAGATAATGTTACTCCATTGTTTGTGGCAGCTCCTATTTTATTATTGCCAGGGTCTGTCTGCGAAAGGTCTGTATTTTCATACATCTTATTTCAGCCTAGTTTCATCAAAATTTCTTTATCTGATTTTAAAACCTAGATAAGTCCTTTATTTCCATCGGGCTGATAATTTACTTCTGCTTTAAGTAGCTCCGCTACTGCTATTACTGGTAATAGAGTTCTTCCACATGATACATAAGCTGGATTTGATAAATTTGCTTTTTTACCGTTTAGGTATATATCTACAGCATCATTTGCATTAAATTTAAGCTTACTTTCTAAAACTTATCCTGCTTGACGTTTTACAACAATGATTTCATCTAGGATTGTAAGTACGACTATCTAGAAGTTTACTAATGAAGATATCATAAATGTTCTTATTCTTGATGACACTATGTTTGAAAGAAACAAGTCCAAGAATGTTGAACTCATTTCGAAAGTATATAATCATACAAATTCAAAATTCAGAAGAGCATTCCGCCTAATCACGCTGAGCTGATCTGAAGGCAATACATTTCTTCCTGTAAACAGCTGCCTTCTTTCTTCTGAAAATATGAAGAACAGATTAAATGAAGCTGAAAAGCTGGACAATAGGCCCGCAGGTCACAAGAGAAGAGTTCTTCCTCAGACAAAAGCTACACTTGTTACGCTTGAACTGATTAAAGAAACAATGCATCATGGAATCCCAGCAAAGCATGTACTTTTTGATACATGGTTCTGCTCACCATCATCTCTGACTTCAATTAAAGGAATAGGATTTGACTCCATAGCAATGACCAAAAAAACACCCGAAATGCATTATCAATACAATAGTGAAGTGATTCTGATCCCTGAGATATACAAGCAGAATCGCAAACGCAGGTGGCTTTCAAAATATCTGCTCTCAGTGGATGTCAATGTAGTCAAAGATGAAGTCTCAATTCCGGTAAAGCTTGTATTTGTAAGAAATCTAAATAAGAAGAAAGACTATCTTGCAATCATTTCTACAGAAAGTCAGTTGTATCAATTTATGGATTCTTTCTTTGAGGCACTTCCTTCATCAACGAAAAAGTGTCTTGGTTTGTGTATCTAAAATAGTTAATTCCTGTCAAATATTGAATTTTCAAGGTTCATATAATAATATTCATGTGCGAAGTATGAGTTATATAAGTAAATCAGTTCAAAAAAACTATTTAATAAAATTTATTTACTTATATTAATTGTATAATTCAATTATATAATTTATAATTATTAATGAAGGATAATTATAAATTATAGGAGGTTAGTATATGCATTTAGACAAGACCTGTTTTGTTGTTATGGGATATGGGAAAAAAAAGATACAAGGTACAAATATAAAATTGGATTTAGATGAAATTTATTTTAAATTTATAAAACCAGTATTGATAAAGAATAATTTAAAATCCATATATTTTTCTGATACTTACAGAGGAGATGAAGTTCCAACATCGGAAGCTATTAATAAAAATTTCCTTAGATCTATATTTTTAGCTGATATAGTAATCGCTGATATATCAACATTAAATCAAAATGCTATATATGAACTTGGATTGAGACATGCAATGAAACCTAAATCTACAATAATTTTATGTGATAAAAAAACGGCAGATATCTTTAATTTTTTTGATATTTCTATGCAACCTCAGCTTAGATATGACTCTAACAAATTATGTAATGATGATAAATATATGTGCGAAAAACAAGAAAATTTAGAAAATATCATACAAAACTGTATTAATTCTAATGATACTTATATAGATAGTCCAATATTTGATTTAAACTTGTATAATATAACGCCTAATATAACTTTACAAGACATTAATGGCAAATATGTAAGTAAATCGTTAAGAGAATTATTAGATGATGGAAACAATTTTCTGAATAATAATAAATTCAAAGAAGCAGAAGAATGTTTTAAAAATATATTAAAGATATTCTTTGACTTAAATATATTTTCAAATTACGTTTTATCCATGTATAAAAAAGAGATAAGCATAAGAAACTTGACTAAAACATTGAATTATATAAATTCAAAAGTAGATTTAGATACAATAACGCATGAAGATTTGCTAGGTATTTCAGGAGCAATTCATAAGCGCCTTTTTGAGTTAACAAAAGATCATAAACACTTTGATTTTTCAATTGCTTACTATAAAAGAGGATCCGACTATGAAGCTGGTAATCTTTATTGTGCTAGAAATTACTGTGCTATGTTGTTGAAAAAATACTTATTGACTAAAGATAAAGATCAAAATAGAGAATATTTCTATACGGCTGTTCATAATGCAAAATTGTTTATTACAAAATCCAGAATAATAAAAAAGGAATATACTGATTTAGATGATAATTGGTATAATTCAAATATTGATGATTTATTTTTTATAACTACCGGTAAGTATAGTTCAATCACCACATTAGAAAATACAAACAAATTTCAAGAAAGTATAATTGAAAAGGGGAGAGATGAGTTGATGAGAGATTATAAAGAAATTAAAGAAGTTATTATTTAAAACATATTTTGAATAAATCATTTTGAATCCTCATGAAAAATCTAAAGCTTGTATGGAAAACTTTTGGAGAAATAATTAGGATAATAATTACCTCTACGTATATTGACTAGTTACAAAAATCATGACCACCCGTAAAACGGGTGGTTTGCCGATCTCATATTTTCTACGGTCTTCACCTAAAAGGTGTTTTTATTATGAAACGAATACCACAGTGATATTCGTTTCATAATAAAAGAGTCCCAATTCAAATTGACCGACTTCCCAAGATGCTCAAGAATACACAAAATATTTTACAATACCTAATTCTAAATGAGCTCATTTTCTATTATATTATATTTTTCTTCTAGAATTTTTTTCCAACAAAGAATTTCGTCATTTAAAACTTTATCTATATATTCTTTTATTTTATCCTCAGATTCAAGTGAAAAATCTTGTGTAGAAAATATTTTTTCATCGTTTTTCAATATTCCTTCTATTTTTAAATTTTTTTGTTTGATGATTATTATAGGTATATTAT
>JBOFWC010000008.1:0-4305 GCA_051653405.1 Proteocatella sp.
CCGATACTAAAAAAAGCCGTAGAAGAAATAAGAATTATTACGAAGTTTGGAAGGAGATAACACAAAAACATGATGTACAATACGATAATAATAAGAAATGGTGAGCTTGCGATAAAAGGAGAAAATCGTCCAGTATTTGAAAAAAAGCTCATGATGAATATAAAGCGAGTACTTTATGGAATGCAAGGGTATAAGGTATACAAGGGTGAAGGCAGAATATATGTAGATGTAGAGCCTGAAATATTAGAAGAAGTAATAGGTAAACTTAAAAATGTATTTGGAATAGTTACGCTAAGTCCAGCAATGAAACTTGAGAGAGGCTATGACAATTTAAAAGAAGCTTGTCTAAAAGTTTTTGAAGATGTAATCGCACATGGAGACTACAAAACATTTAAGCTAGAAGTAAAAAGACAGAATAAGTCATTCCATATGACATCTCCAGAGATGACTAAAGACATCGCAGGATATATTCTTTCAACTCATCATGAAAAAATAGGTGTAGACATATTCAAACCAGATTTTATGCTTTATGCAGAATTTAGAGACAATATGAATATAGTGTATGCAAGAAGAGTAGACTGCGTGGGTGGAATGCCAGTAGGAATAAATGGAAAAGTAATTACTCTGCTTTCAGGTGGAATAGACTCTCCAGTTGCGACATATATGGCATCAAAAAGAGGCCTAGAAATAGAAGCTGTACATTTCCACAGTTTCCCATTCACAAGTGAAAAATCAGCACAGAAGGTAGAAAAGCTTGCTAAGATAGTATCACTTTATACAGGGCCAATAAAGCTTCATATGGTAAACCTTTTACCAATTCAAAAAGAGCTTGCAGAAAAATGTCCAGAAGAGCTTATGACAATACTTTCAAGAAGATTTATGATGAGAATAGCAGAAAAAGTAGGACAGCAAAATGATTGCGGAGCCCTTGTTACAGGAGAAAGCATAGGTCAGGTTGCTTCTCAGACAATAGAAGGCCTAACTGCTACAAATGATGTAGTGGAGATTCTTCCAGTAATAAGACCGCTTATATCATTTGATAAAGAAGATATAATCAAAATAGCAAGAGATATAGATACATTTGAGACATCTATAATTCCGGAAGAAGACTGCTGTACAGTATTTCTTCCAAAAAGACCAGCCACAAAGCCAAAATTAGAAAAGATATACAAAGCTGAAGAAGTACTTGATATAGAAAAACTAGTAGATGAAGCTATAGCAAGTTCAACAGTTGTGGAAATTCAATAATCTATTTATAAAGAAGAGTGGTGGAGCAGTATGATAAGAGAATTCTCAATCAAAGACACGGCTGCGGTTATGCAGGTGTGGATCGAAACTATAGTAGTAGCACATGATTTTGTAAATGCAAATTACTGGCATGATGCCATTGAAAACATGAGAAATAACTATATTCTAAATAGTAAAAGCTACGTATATCTAAAAGATGGAGGCATAGTAGGCTTTATATCTATTATAGAAGAAAATACAATTGGAGCGGTGTTTGTAGAAACACCATTTCAGGGTAAAGGTATAGGTGAAGAACTTATTGAGCATGTTAAAGCTAAATATGACAAACTATATATATCTGTTTTCGAAAAAAACAAAAGTGCACAAAAGTTTTTGACAAATCGAGGATTTAAATTTGAATACAAGCAGCATGATGTAAACACAGGTGAAGATGAATTATTATACGTTTGGGAAAAGAGAGAGAATGAATTATAAAATAACAATCCAGTTTGACGGTACTAGATACAAAGGATTTCAGAAGCAGACAGGCACAAAAGAAAATGATATGACAATCCAAGGCAAACTAGAAAGCGTAATAAAAACCTTTTTAGGACATGAAGCTCAGCTTATAGGCTGCGGAAGAACAGATGCTGGAGTGCATGCAGAAAATTATATCGCAAACTTTATTACAGAAGAAAAATTAGATATTAAAGCCCTAATGCTTCATTTTGATAAATATCTTCCAGAAGATATCTTCGTAAAAGATGTAGTAGAAGCTTCAGAGCGTTTTCATGCAAGACATAATGCATCTTCAAAAATCTATCGTTACAGCATAAGCACAGATAGATGCAGAAATGTATTTACTAGAAAATATAGCTACAAATTAGAAGAAACTTTAGATATTGAGAAGATGAAAAAAGCAGCAGAACTTTTTGTAGGAGAATATGATTTTGCAGGGTTTAGCAATCTAAAATCAAAAAAGAAATCTACAGTAAGAAAAATATATGATATAAAAATTCATACTTCAAAATCAGGCGAAATATTTATAGATATGGAAGGCAATGGATTCTTACAAAATATGGTAAGAATAATTGCAGGCACTATTATAGAAGTAGGAACTGGCAAGCGAAATCCAAATACTATATCAGAAATATTAAGCCACAAAAAAAGAGAAGAAGCAGGTTTTATGGTGCCACCACAGGGGCTTATGCTTCTTGAAGTTAAATATCAGTAAAATATAGCTAAAAATAAATATATAGGGAGATTCTATGAACTATATTGAGGCATTAGAATATATAGAGAGCACTGGAAAGTTTGGTTCAAAATTAGGACTTGAAAATGTAGCCAAACTTTTGCAAATGCTTGGAAATCCACAGGAAAAACTGAAGATAATTCATGTGGCAGGCACAAATGGCAAGGGGTCAACCTGCGCATATCTAAACAGCATCCTTGTAAGTGCAGGATACAAAACAGGACTTTACACCTCACCTTTTCTAGAAGAATTTAATGAGCGTATAAAGATAAATGGCATAAATATTCCAAATGAAGATTTGGCAGAGCTTATAAGTGAACTAAAAGCAAAAATAGATATAATGACAAAAGATGGATTTGATCATCCAACTGAATTTGAAATTATAACAGCAGCAGCCTTTCTTTATTTCGAAAGACAATCTACGGATTTTGTAGTGCTTGAAGTAGGTCTTGGCGGAAGACTGGATGCAACAAATGTATGTATACCAGTAATAAGCCTGATAGCGTCAATAAGTCTTGATCATGTTCAATTTCTTGGAGATACTTTAGCAAAAATAGCTTATGAAAAAGGCGGAATAATAAAGCATAATGTTCCAACAGTACTTTATAATCAGTCAAAAGAAGTAATAGAAACTATAGAAAAAATCTGCCAAGAAAGAAATTCAGCGCTTTTTATAACGCAGGACAGCAGTATTGAGATAACAAAAGAATCTATAGAATCTCAAACTGTAAACCTAAAACTTTTTGATGAGAAATATGATAATATAGAGCTTAGACTTTTGGGCAAACATCAAAGTAAGAATTTGCTTTTAGCACTTACCGCAATAAAAGTGCTTGAAAAAAATGCTCATATTGTAATTTCAAAAGAAGCTTTATATAAGGGTATCCTAGAAACCAAGTGGCCAGGAAGAATGGAGCTTATTTCAAAAAATCCACTTACTATAATAGATGGGGCACATAATGAAGATGGAGCTAGAAATCTTGCAAGTACAATAGATACCTATCTCTCAGATAAAAAGATAACCCTTGTATTTGGAATGCTAAAGGATAAAGATATACAGTCAGTTGTAGATATACTATTTCCAAAAGCAGATAATATAGTTATTACAATACCTCATAGCGATAGAGCCGCTTCAATAGAAGACATGAAAGCTATTTTAAAGCCATTTATAAAAGACCATGATAAAAAACACATAGAGTATATAGACACTATAGAAAATGCAGTAGTATATGCACAGTCACATACTCAGAAGGAAGAAGCGGTACTTTATGCAGGCTCACTTTATATGATAGGTGATGTAAGAAAAGAACTATACAAAACAATCAAAAAATGATAATATAACTAAATAATAATAAAGGAGAATTCAATTATGCAAAACCCTATAGTAACGATGGAAATAAAAGGCAGAGGTAACTAACAGTTACAAATAAGTTATAAAAAGCTATAAATACAGATTAAGTTTTATAACTTTTAACTTAGAAAATTGTTGACAGCCTCCCATGTTCGTAAAGAGCATGGCGTGATAGGTATAACATTAAATAAACCTATCCAAAATCCTTTGAATTGCTGGAAGTCCCTAAAGCTAGTTAAACTACAACGTAAGGATGAAATAAACCTAAGCGTGAATGTGGCGAAAGCAGAAAAAATTAACTAGATGAGATAAGGTTAAATCCTAAGTCTTGATTAAAATGGGTAATCAGCAGGGAAGCTCCTAATAGGAGAACCTTCAACGACTATCTCGAAAGAGAGTACACTCAAGTGGGTGGAAGTGGAGGACACCGATAAAGGTGATGATATAGTCTACGCTCATATGAAAGTATGAGAAG
>JBOFWC010000009.1:0-4289 GCA_051653405.1 Proteocatella sp.
TAGATTCAGCTGAGATATAATCTCAGCTGTTTTTTCTTATCATAAATCCAAATAAAAATCAATAGGAAATTTGAAAAAAATATGATAAAATGAAATAAGATATAATTAATAAAGAAGGAGATATACAGCATGATAAATAGTGGAGTATATTTTAAATCTATAGCGGAAAATCTTGCGTTATTAAGTCAACAAGTAGAATTATTAAATGCTGTAAATCTATATGATATAAATATTGTTGCTGAAGATTTTTTTACGGAGTTATTAAATTTAATATTTGACTATAAATTAAAGAATGCGAACGTTATAGAAAAAAATGCACCAGCTATTGATTTAATAGATGAGGAAAACAAAATTTCAATTCAGGTAACTTCTGAGAATTCTAGCACTAAAATAAAGCATACAATTTATGAATACATTACGAATAGGTCATATGAAAAGTATGAAAGATTGATAGTCTTAATTTTAACTAGAAAAAGAAACTATTCAAGCTCATTTGAGACTAATAATCTATTTGTATTCGATAAGGAAAAAGATATTTTAGATGTCAAAGATTTAGTTAAATATATAAGAGGATTAGATTCAGAAAAAATAAGAATAATTCATGATTTTCTGGAAAGAGAGCTATGTAATAAAGTTTATTCTATAAAGGAAACTCAATCTAATGAAATAGATACAATCATAGACTTGATTGAGTATATATCTAAGCATAAAGAAGTAAAAAAGAAAATAGATGTAGAAATTGATCCGGAGTATAAGATATATAAGAGATTTAAAGATTTTTCTCAAAGATTAATATTTGAATATACTACATTATATCCTTTATATGGGGATGCAATTGATACAATTAGTGAAACTATAGGATTAGATGAAGCGCAAGATATAATAATAATGTTATACTTACAGGATATTAGTATGCAATTTTTAGATGAAACAAATGATGATCCAATAAAAGCTTTAAAAAAATTAGTTAGTTATTTTGAAGAAAAACTTAGTGCAAATGGGAAAAAATATGATAGAGCAGCAATTAAGTTTTATTTAGTTAATGAAATGATAAAATGCAGAGTATTTCCAAATGAAAGGAATGAGTATAATGGTGGCAAATAATAATAGCGTTAAATCATCAGCAATGTATATGGGTTACCTTATACTTAAAGAAATCAGAGAAAAAAACTCAGATAAGGTATCTATATATGATATTTCAAGAGTTCTTAAAAAGAAAGGAATAAATAGTAGTAGACAGCTAGTGTTGGGTCTTTCGTTCTTATATTCTGTTGATATAGTGGAGTTTGAGGAGGCGAACATATGGATAAAGAAATAAATAGGATTCGCATTAACAAACTTTACTCAGAAAATAATGTTTTTGATGAGATAGAATTTCATGATGGAGTAAACATTATTTTAGGAGAAAAATATGATAGTTCAACAATAAAGGGCAGAAAAACAAATGGTGTTGGAAAATCTATGAGTATTGAGTTTTTAGATTTTTGTTTTTTGAGCGATTATGGAAAATCTAGAATTTGTAAAATACCGAAGGAAGTACTGCCGTTAGATGAAGAAATAATATTAGATTTAGAAATTGGAAAAGAAGAAATTGTTATAAAAAGAAGCAGAAAAAACTCTGATAAACCAGTTATTATAAGGAATGGGAAAAAGGTTTCTTTTGAAAAACTAGAAGATGCACGCAATTATTTAGCTGAATTGATTTTTGCAAAATTAGATGGGAATAGTGTACCTAGCTTTAGAAACTTATTTTCAATACTTATGAGAGATGAACGTTCGGAGTTCACGGATATATTAAAATGTCATGATTTATCCAAGCGTGTACCAGATGATTTGACGGCTCATTTGTTTTTACTTGGGATGTCTATTGAATCATATCGAAAAAGCGTTAAGACAATTAAAGAAATTGAAAATATAACAACTGTTATATCAAAAAATAAAAAAGAATTAACTAATAATGGACAAAAAAAAATAGATGATGTAAAGGCTGAATTAAATTCCCTTGGAGATGAACTAGATAAAATGGAATCAGCGATTGAAAGCTTTAAAAGTAATGAAGCTTTTTATTCAATGGAGTCAGAACTGTTAGAATTAGAGACACTACTTGATCAGCTAAGAAAAAAGCAGAAAGTATTAAGATATGACTATAGCAAAATAAAAAAAATGCCAAAACCAGAGGCAATAGATGACAGAGAAATTGAATTAGTATACAATCAATTTAAGAGTGATTTAGGAAGTTCTATTGTAAAATCACTTAATGAAGTAGTTGGGTTTAAGAATAAGGTTGAAGAATTTCAACGTATGCTTGTTAATGAAAAAGCAAAGGAACTAGAAATACAGCTGAATGAGATTGCAGAACAAATTCGAATTTTAGACGATGAGTATTCTGAAAAAATGAAGGTTATTGATAAAAAAGGTGTATTGAAAAATTTAAAAGCTAGTTTAAAGATATATGAGAGCAAAAAAGACTCATGTTCACATACAAAATTTCTTTTTGAACAACATGAAAAAAATGAGAAAACAAAAAAGGCATTAAAATTGCGCAAAACTCAAGAAATATTAGAAATGGATACTATTTTTGAAGAAAAAGAAGATATTATAAATAACTTTATTAATACTCTGCTTGATATTCACGAGGCTGTTATGGGTAATAAGGAATGCTCATTTACAATTCAAACTATAGATAATGCTAGAAGTAAGAAATCAGCTGAAATAAGTATGAGAATATATGATGATGGTAGTAGGAGTGTAAATCGAACTAAGGTTTTTATTTATGATATGGCACTGCTATTTGATGATAATACTAGAATGAGACATCCGTTATTTTTAGTACATGATAATATTTTTGATGTTGATCAAGATACATTAGTTCAATGCTTAAATTATTTAGATAAACAGGAAGAAAAATATCAAGACTTTCAATATATTTTAACGCTAAATAGAGATAAGATAGAAAATGAAGAACGTATGAAATTAATAAATATGGATATTGATAGTCATAGAGTAGCTAAGTATACAAAGGAGAACAAGTTCTTAAAAAAAGACTATCAAGAGTCTTAGAACTAAATTTTTATTTAAAGAGGAGTTAACATGAGCGAGAAAAAAGTATCTGAAAGAGAAATAAAAGGGAATAAATTAGAATGTCCTATCTGTAAAGGAAAACTGTTTTGGGATAGAACTACGCTTATGAATACGGCTGAAGCTTCATTTTTTGGATTTGACTGGGCAAATAAACAGGCACAGAATTATATTTGTGACAACTGCGGGTATGTGATGTGGTTTATGGACAAATACTAAAAGACGATTTTGGAACAAAGATTGATATATTAGCGATTTTAAGGGAACCTATTTAGGGTTCCCTTGTTGTTTACATAAGGACAGTTCTTCTGTTTTTATATACTCAATTCCCAATACAGTATATGCAGCATGACGAATGGCTTTTACAGGAATATCCTCATACTGATTACTGTCATATGTTACGGTTCGGCAGTATGTTTTGGATTCCAACAAGGTAGAGCAGGAGCTACAATAATTATCTGAGATTGTTATATCTAGAATTTCTTCAATAGGAACTCCATTAAACAGGATAATATTTGATTGTGAAATTTGCGAATCATCAAGTTTAGTCTCAATGATTATAACTGCAATACCTTTTGGATTTAAGGCTTTATTCAATCTTTTTATTTCTTGAATTAGATTTTTACCAGTATCATAACAACGGTCACAGGTTTCCCCCGATACGTCGAGGTGCTTCCATTCAATTTCAAGGATTTTCATACATAAACCTCCTTTTGTTTATTATACCCTCATGTTAGGAAAAATATTAAAAATATTAATTTTATAAAGTGATAACTTCCGCATTAAAAGCTATAATAGATATGTCAAAAGAAATATTATATAAATAAAGAGGTGATTGTAGTGAAATCAAATATAATTCATACAAAAATATTGAATATGGGAATTAGAATATTTATAGCAATATTCGTCGTTACAATATTTTTATATTGGCAGAATAATGATATCGTAGTTACGGAATTTGAATATAAAAACGGTAAAATTCCAGCAGAGTTTGATGGATTTTCAATCGTTCAAGTATCAGATCTTCATAACAAACAGTTTGGTAAAAATCAGCAAAAACTTATAACTGAAATAGAGCGTTCAAACCCTGATATCATCGTTATAACAGGAGATTTAGTAGATAGAAGAAAATACAATCTTGAGACTTCAATGGAGTTTGTTAATCAGGCTGTGAAATATGCTCCAGTATATTATGTTTCAGGGAATCATGA
>JBOFWC010000010.1:0-6947 GCA_051653405.1 Proteocatella sp.
AGCAACTATTTGCTTTTTAAACTCCTCTGTATAATTTGTTGTTTTTCCTGCCATGATATATTCTCCTTTTCTCTTATTTGTTTTATTTTATCATATCATGACCGAATAATTTATGTCTAATTAATTGTAACCTATCCAACCGTTAATACAATGCAGGTGAACAACATCTGGCTTTTCATTTTTTATGATGTTTATTAATTTGTTTGTTGCAAAAAAAGAACCATTATATTGCAATCCCGTTAATCTTGATCTTAACGCATTAAATTTCGAAAAAATTTCACTTGAAGTCTTGTATACATTAGCCTCGCTTATTTTTTGCCCTCTTCCATAACAGACAACTGATTGTATTCCTCTTTGTTTTAATTCATTGTGAGTATCATAAATTATTTTACCTGTACTTCCATTTTTATAAACACAATTAACTTGTAATACTTTCATTCTATGTTTATCATTATTAAGTCTTATTAGGTCTTTCAAACCATTGACATAAGTGAAATAGGAATTTCTCACTTCTTTTGCATTTTGCACAACAACCTCCCTAGCCTCTTTATCTGTCAATGCTTTAACTAGTTCTTGACGAAGCTCATCTTTGCTATCAGCAACAAACGCACACTGATTGCGAATAAGAAAATCTGTCTCCGCCAAATCACGCCTTGCATAAATCAAAAGCGGTGTTCCACTACACACACTGTCTGCAATCTTTGTAGAAAATGCAAATTTCAAATCCTTGCTATAGAACCCGTCATCTAATTCAGTATGGACAAGCAGAGTACTCTCATGAATATGTCTCACCACATCGATATAAGATACAAATCCCTTGTAGCAAATGTGATCACAACTAGTTATCAGTTTGGCATCTTCTATACTTTCTGGAAGCTTACCGTAAACATCTAATTTCACTCCTGGCATTACCTCTCCTAAAACATTCGCAAGCTCTACCAAAGCCTTATGACGCCCAACCCCCAGATTGCCCAAATAAGCTACTATGGGACTGTGAGCTACTTCTATATTCTTCACAAAATCGATATCTGACGGACTAAATACGCATGTACATGGATAATTATATTTTTTATCATATGCCTCTGTAAGCATTGGAGTATTAAATATTCCCAATTTTACATACTTCTCTAATTTTTTGAATGCTTTATTCATCCAAAGATAGAATATTTTATAAAGCAATGATTGCCTTTTAGTAAGATAGTTATAATTCTTAAAACAATAATTCTCTGTAGAATAAGCATAAACTGGTATACTATACTTTTTTGCAATTTGAATAGCCAAACGGCTTAAAAACACATTATCCCCCAAGGAGACAAACACTGCCTCTGGATTAAATTTTTCGATCCATTGCTTAAGTCCCCTTCCATTCCATCTTCCAACAAGCCACGCAAACTCACGAAGCAACATGGAAAGCGGTGTCTTCTTCACTTTTTTAAAAGACGCATTTGTAGATATGACTGCTTCTGAAGATAGCTTTATTGGGCATTCAACTACTCCACCAGTCTCTTTCCATCTTAACAATGATTCCAGTGCATCTCGATCTGTCACCTTATAATATCTATCACATACAGTAAAATCAGGATTACCATATACAAAAAACTGAGCTAAATTTGCATTATTATAATTCTGAAATAACTTTGCCAATGTTCTACCATTGGAATCTGTATCAGAAAAACATCCATTAGAAAGGATCAGTATTCTATTTTCAGAATTTATATTCCTCCCCATACCAATTATCACCACACTTCCAATTAATCCTTATAATAATTAATTAAACTATTATAATTTCTATATATTATCAAATTTCAAATTTGGATTTTTATCATCAAAAACTATAGTTTGAATATTTCTACTGTTCTAATTTAATTCAAAGTTAATAGATTTAATTAATCAACCTGCTCGTTTATACGTTAGTATAACTACACTTACTAAATTATTCCTTTCTAATTAACACTTTAATTAAAACGTTCGTAATTTCAAACAAAAGTTTATTTTAGCTATTTTTATATTAACTTATTTTTTATTGATATATTTCTATCAATATTTAGTAATTGTTTTCTTTACAAGTACTCATCTTTTCTGTATATACGTTTGCCTTTCATCATCAACGACAAACACTTACAAAATCCTAATTCGCTAGTTGCAGATTTGTGACGAATTAAGAACTGCAAAATCCACAAATTACAAAATTTTGGAGACATAGCCGCAAAAATAGCTCCTAAATCAGAAAAATATTTTTCCGTATAGCCCGTAAACCAGCTTGAATTTCCATCACCATCATCTATGTCAGCAATATATTCAGGTGATGAATATGCAATTATTCCTTTTTCTAAGCAATCGTGAAGAAACAAAGAGTCTTCACCACACGAAATCCCTGCACCCGCTCCAAAATTTGGTGCAAAACATATCCTTCTATTTAAAATTAACGAACTTCTAAACGCTATTCTTGCAGATCCATATCTCATAATATTGAAGAAATACAATCTTTTCCTTTGCTTATTAATATACCGCTTACTTATATTACCTATTGATTGAAGGTTAAATGTAATTAATCCTACCTTCGGATTTTTTTCAAATTCCGATAGTATAACATCAGCATATCCATCTTTCAAAATTTCATCATCATCAACTAAAAGACAAATATCTGCCGTTGCTTTTGATAGTGCCACATTCCTACTGCGAGAAAGCCCACGTTCTGCTACATCAAACCATTTAACTGTAAATTTATCTTTTACCAATTCATAATACGCATATTGATCACATTGGTTAATAACTATTGCATCCGTTTGTATATTCATTTTCTCAATCAACGAAAAATCTGTTTGTCGCATCGTTGATACCAATATTTGAATTGATAACATACGCACCTCCTGAATTTACATTAATCTTATTACTACATAAATAAATTAATACTTATTTTCGCTATTCAACGCTATTTTTTGATATGTGTCGCCTTCTATAATTATCTAGTTTCATCATGATCCAAGGACTTACACAACCGCCAAACAACATCATTTTTCTATAAAGTGATATTTCCTTTTTTGTCATGAGTTTAAAAGCATTTTGCCTTAAGTAAGATTTCCATCTCATATAATCCTCCTCATTATTCTTTTCCAAATGATTAGCCTTGATTTTTACTATAGCCCCTAAATAAAAAAGAGCGAGATGTAAATTTATCATTGTATGGATTTTCTGGCTATTTATTATAAGTTGTTTTCTTATAGTTTCTAACGCCTTCTCGCCATTATATATCTTCTCAATATTAAAGCTAGTCGTTGCAGAAGCTTCATTGTTTCGTCTGTAATAATAAACTTTTCGATTACCAACACCCACACAATTTGATAATTGTGATGCAGTTGTTATGAAAGAGAGGCCTTCACCATAAAACAATGTAGTTGAAAATTTCAAGTTATTATAGACTACAAAACTTCTTTTATATATTTTATTCCAACATCCAACAATCACCTTTGGAGATAATAATAATGCCGTTGCATCTTCTAGTTCCAATTTTTCTATATAGTCTTTTTCTGTTTGCTTTTCACCATTCCTTGTATAGCAGCATTTTGAAAGGCAGAAATCTGCACCTGTCTTTTGAACTAGACTGAGCATATACTCAACGTAATCCTGCGCAATATAATCATCTCCATCGACAAAAACCAAATAATCTCCCATCGATATTTCAATTCCACTATTTCTTGCAGCACTAACCCCTGCATTTTTCTTATGCAGAATAAGAACTCTGCTGTCTTTTTGCGAAACATTATCTATAAGTTGTCCTGTTCTATCTGTTGATCCATCATCTACAACGATTACTTCAATATTGGTATGCGTTTGCTCTAATATTGATGAAAGACACTTTTCTATATACTTTTCCACGTTATATGCTGGAATAATTATCGAAACAAGAACCTTTGAAGTTTCATTGTTAAAATTATCTAACATTTTCTTCTCCTATCCTCGGTGTTTTAATATTATAAAATGCTTTTTCTAAATAATCCTTTGATTTAGTTCTTTCAATTTCTAAGAGCTCATTAGCTTTCGTAAACTCCATCATTAAATTTACTTCTATTAATTCCATTTGCTTAGGTTCGTTAATTTGAGAAATAAATCTATCCTTCAAACTTAATTTATTTAGAATCGAAATAATTCTTGATGATTGATCAGTTGCCATGCCATAATCTCTCTGAAAAATATAAAACGGCGTATTAAAATTAGCCGAAAAAATCATTCCATGAAAAGAATCTGTACAAACAAATGATGCATGGTTTACTAAATCCAAAAATTGCTCTGGACCAGCATTTTTATACTGCACATCATTAAACACATCAAACTGCTGATATTTATAAGGGATTACCACTAATGGTAATTTTGATTGTCTCTGTAATACTTTTATATAAGTTAATGCCCTCTCACTTGGCTTATCTAAAAAATAAACCAATATGTATTTCTCTGGCTTTGTTATGGTATTCTCTATTTTACTTATCCATTCTTCTTTATTAAGAAGAAGTGTTGGATCAATTACTGATGCTACTTCTCTATTGATTAACTCTTTAACAATTTTAATACCTTGTTCTTCCCTAACTGATATATATGGAATATCTGTTATATACTTACTTATTATCTTTTTATTATAGTCTGGCACAATATCTTTTCCAAAACTAGGAGCATACGCTACCCTTTTATGTTTAGGAGCAAATCTTAAATAAAAAATAGGATCTATATAAATATTTGTTGCATTCCAAATTTGATCACTTCCACAAATGCAAGCCAACGTTTCTTTTTGCTTACCATACTCTTTTAATTGCTTCCAACTATATTTACTTGGTTTTAACCTTTGATCATAGAACTTAAAAAATTCCTCTTTAGTTTCTATATTTATTTCTTTCTTTAGACTATTTCTATAGGTTAAAAATGTTTTTTTAAATAAATTAGGTCTCCAGAATGTCCTTAAGAACATCGCCATTATTTTATTAATTCTTATATCTCTTCCTTTAACAATTCCTTCTTTATGACTCAGCAACTCCGCTTCATATCCCATATTAGATAAATAAATTTTAGTTGCATACGCCTGAAGACTAGAACCATAATTAAATCCTGTATATACAGTGCTTATTCCGATTTTTCTTTTCATTTTTATAAGTCTTCTCCTTACTTACTGCTATCTATTGATTAATAGTTTTATACATTCAACCGGTGATGCCACCATAGACATTAATGCTCTCTTTATAAAGCTTATATAATGCTTTCTTCTTACTTCTGCAAAAGCCAATACCGCATAATGCCTCATCTTAATATACCTAATATCCTTATTGCTTAACTGTGAAAAATACTTCTTCTTATGCTCATACAACGCATTTTCACCCTTAATTTTACTCTCCCCACTAGATAATCCATCTGTTTCAGTATGTACATAAGCTTGTACATCGCAAAGTGGTAAGTAGCTAAATGTTCCACCAGCTTCAATAGCCCTTTGCATCAAATAAAATTCATCCCCTACATTAATTGGTGGAAAACCTCCAATGCTTAATAAATAATCTTTTTTAAACATTAAAGTATCAGTTCCAGTTATATGATGCATAAGATGATATCTAAGTAAATGCTCTTTATTATTTTCTTTTATATATTTTCTACTTCTTTTTTCAATAAGTCTTTCATTTTCATCATATAAATCTAAATCTGTTATAGAATACTCAGAATTATTTTCTATCATATGTTCTACTTGATTTTTAATTTTATTTGGTAAGTATATATCATCATCATCAAGGAAAGTAATGTACGCTCCTGAGGCTGCTTTTATTCCAATATTTCTTGTTTCCGCTGATCCTTTATTTATTTCATTTTTTACATAAACAATAGGATGTAATAAATTAATTTCATTTTTAATATTTTCAACTTTCTTATTCCATTCACTATTCGCATTATCATCAACAACAATAATTTCTGTTGATTTATAAGTTTGATTTATAAGAGATTCTAATGCTCTCTTAAGTGATACATCTCTTCTATATGTAGCTATTATTACAGAAACTGTAATGTTGTTTGCTACTTGGCTATCTATTTTTTTTTTCTGTAACAAGCCCATTTCATCAAACTCCTTGTTCTATTTTACTTCTAATACATTCTCACTTCGAAATATCTATTCATGCCCTGACTTAGCAATTTCCAATTTTGTGTACGCCACTTCATCATCGGCATCATTATCCTTCTTATTCTTTGTTACACAAATATAACTTTTAGCTTTTTTGTATAATATTCTTTTTATACATTAAAAGTTCATTATTATTTTCTTCCAGTCCCACCTTCAACAACACCTTCACTTCTAAGAACACTAAAAATCGTCCCAAAGAAGCATCTGATATCCATCATAAATCCAATCTTCTCGGCGTACTCTCCATCAAGTCTCGCCTTAACATCAATCTCAAGTTCATCTCTGCCATTTATCTGTGCCCATCCAGTAAGCCCAACTGGCACATCATTCGCACCATATTTGTCTCTTTCTTCAATCAAATCATATTTATTCCAAAGAGCAGGACGTGGCCCTACTATAGCCATATCTCCAAGAAGTATATTAATAATTTGAGGTAATTCATCTAGGCTTGTTTTTCTTAAAAACTTACCTGCCTTTGTAATCCACTGATCAGGATTATCTAAAAGGTGCGTTGGAGTATCTTTTGGTGTATCAATTCTCATTGTTCTGAATTTTAATATATTAAAATATTCCTTATGAATTTTTACTCTTTTTTGTTTAAATAGCACTGGACCAGGAGAATCCAATTTTATAGCTATTATTAAAATTATAAATAAAGGCGATAATACAATAATGCCAATTAAAGCAAGCACAAAATCAACCGTTCGCTTAATTATTAAGTATGTCTTCTTCATCTACTCTTCCTCACCTACTCTTCTTCCGTATTTTCCAACATCTTATCAAAATCACTCTTGAACAA
>JBOFWC010000011.1:0-1851 GCA_051653405.1 Proteocatella sp.
GCAGGAACTTACGTATTTTCAGGAACACTTGTTCTTGGAGATGAATTCTTTAATCCGAACAACCTTAAAGCAAGTGTCAATGTTATAGTAGGTTCAGCATCTTCAGGAACTGGCGGTTCTTCATCAACGCCAACGCCACCACCGTCAAATGATAATACTATCATTAAGGTAAATGGAGAAGATCAACGTATAGGAACGGAAAGTAAATCTACTGAAAATGGGGTTTCTAAAGTAGAAGTTTCAGTAAACTCTGGAACTATGGAAAAAGTAATTGATGCTGCGATTCAAGCAAATAATGCGAACCCTACAGGAACAATCAATTTAGTAGAAATCAATGTGGTTGATCAAACTGCAAATATTGCAGTGGTGGGACTTACAGGAGAAATTGTCAAGAAATTAGACCAAAATAATTTTGATGTGCTCGTTAAAAAAGGTGATGTAGCTTACAATATTCCAGCAAAAGAGCTTACAGTAGATGCGGTAGCTCAAAAACTTGGGGTGAGTCAAGAACGCTTACAAGATATTAAATTTGAAATTCAAATAAAGCAGTTTTCTAAGGAGCAGCAGGAAATGTATGCCAATCAAATAAAAGCCAACAATGGTCAAATGTTGATTCCACCTATGGCTTTTGATGTGGTTGCAAAAGTAATGCGTACCGATGGTACTTCAGAAGATGTTGTGATTAAATCATTTGAACAATATGTCGAAAGAATTTTTGAAATTCCAAGCACACTCAATCCAAATGAAATTACAACAGGGATTGTTTTTAATGATGATCAAACCTATAATCATGTGCCAACAAATATATTTGTAAAAGATGGTAAGTATTATGCACAGGTTAGTTCGCTAACAAATTCGACTTATTCTGTTATCAAAAATCCAATTAAATTAGATGCGGTTAAAGGACACTGGTCAGAATCGGCGGTGAACGATATGGCGTCTCGTTTAGTATTAGTGGATTATAAGGAATTTAACCCTGATAGCAAGTTAACTAGAGGGGAATTAGCGGAGTATCTAGTAAGGGCACTGGGAATTTATAGAGAAGATTACCTAGTCTCTTCAAAATTTAAAGATGTAAAAATTACAGATCCTAATGCTAAAGGTATTGTCCTTGCGGCTGAATGGGGAATTATTAATGGTTATGCTGATGGCACATTCAAAGCAAATGCTTTTGTGACAAGAGAAGAAGCTATGGCTATGTATGCTAATGCAATGGATATTGCCAAGTATTCAGCTTCAGACAGTGGATCAAGTGATTTAGTCAATACAAAAGAGGCTGCTGAATGGTCGAGAGCATCAGTTAAGAAAGTAGTAGAATCAAAAATTTTTAACGGCAGAACAGATGGGAAATTAGGATTAAAAGATCCAATCACTCACGCTGAAGCTTTGACAGCGATTAAGAATTTCTTAAGCGGTGCAAACTTGATTAATAAATAGAGTGATTACAAAAAATATTTTACACTACACAAACGCCCTTCTACAGAACAATTTTGTAGTAGGGCATTTTTCGTTCTGTTAAGAAATAAATCATATCAAATTAATTGTAACATAATAAAGATGGCTATAACTTTTAATTTCAACATGAATATATATCAATTTCAACGTAGAGCTTGTATTTTAGTTAAAATGGTATAATAATTAGTATACTATTCCTAATAACTGGAGGTAACCTTGTGAATTCAGAAAAAGTGATTTTATATTTAAAACGATTTATTTTATATATTTCAATTATTATTTCGTTATTGCTTGTTATATATCCTGGCTATGAAGATCTTTTACAAAATATTTATATCGATGTCGGGACTAGGATTGCATTATTCATAGTCACTTTGCCTATACTCAAAAAATTTA
>JBOFWC010000012.1:0-4386 GCA_051653405.1 Proteocatella sp.
GGAAATAGAAAGAATGGAAAAAGAGGAACGAAATAAAATTTTAAAGGCATTGAAAAATGAGGGTTTATCCATCCGAGAACTTGAACGAGCGACAGGTATTGCAAGAGGAATTATAGCTAAAAGTTGACGAAAAAGAAACGTCCCTAACTGTCCCCTAAAACTACGGCAGAACTCATAAAAGATGTAACAATTAAAGATGGGAAGTACTATTCTCCCAAGGCTACTATTGATGAAATTGGCAGTTAGAAGCAAAAGGTGTTGATTTTTCAAAACTAGACAGTAAAGTGATGTCATCGAGACCATCTACGGAAGGCGGAACTTCAAGAGTAGTTAAATACTCCGACAGTGATGGTACGAAGTTTATAGTTCACGAAGTAACCGACCAATCTGGGAATGTACTGCATAGAGATTTTGATGCAGTTAGGATTGAATCAGGACAGTTAATTAATAAGGCTGAAAAATAGGAGGCATTTATGACTCTAGATGAAATTAAGACTGTACTTAATGAGATAATTGATTCTTTTCTTGAGAAAAAAATTGATAAGGATGAAGTTGTTAGGCAGTTAAATATTAGGCTAAATCCAGAGGAAATCTATAACTTAGATAATGAATTTATGGTTACAGACTGTTATTTTGCCATTAAACATTTGACGGAAAATGGATATGAGACCACATTGAAGGAGCTACAATATTTTAGGGAATGTTTTTTAGGAAGGAGGCTTTACGATTTAAACGAAAAGAATGAATATATTTTAGGAAAATAGCTGAGCGCAAGGCAGATATAAAGTATTTTTTAAAAAATCGATTCGTTATAAGAGAGACATCTTTGTAACTAAAAAAATACTGCAAAAATAATTTAAACTAGCTGCGAAAATTTGTTATTAAGAGACACCGGGGACGTTTCTTTTAGTACTATAGAAGTGCGAACACTAAATATAAAAATTTAGTTGTTTGCACTTATTTTCATTATAATAAGTGCAGTATATGGTCAGACGCACGTTTCTTTGGATTTCGCATCCGTGACAAAAACTGTCTGCCATCCACTTATTATGAGTCTTCGATTAAGCAGGTTGAAACCATTCGATGGCTTTCGCGTAACGAACTAAAATGAAGAGTAATAAGTAGGCATGGTTACCATTTACAAATATTATATTAGGAGGTATATTTCCTTGATCAGTGTAGGAATTGATGTTTCAAAAGATAAGAGCACTGTCTGTATTTTAAAGCCCTATGGCGAAATTGTTCAACGACCATTTGAAGTTATGCACACGGTAGAAGATTTAACCGCACTGGTAAAAACCATTAAACAATTTAGCGAAGAAACACGCGTTGTATTGGAAGCAACAGGCTATTACCATCTACCTATTCTAGCCTTTATGAAAGAAAACGAGATCTTTGTTTCGGTTGGTAACCCTTTAGTTATGAAAAAATATACCAATGTTTCCTTACGTAAAGCAAAGCCAGATAAAATAGATGCTGGCAAAATTGCCAGCTTTGGCATTGAACATTGGTTTAATCTAACAGATTACCGTCCTAGCGAAAAAATATATGATGAATTAAAAATACTTGGACGGTAGTATATACAATTCATGGAGATGTATGTAAAGTCTAAAATTACGCTTACCTGTATTCTTGATCGTACAATGCCGAGAATTAAGGATTTGCTAAAAAGTTCCTCGGATAATTTTTCTCATAATAAAATCGGAGATTTTGCATTTAGCTTTTGGCATTATGACACCATCACGAAGCAAGGAGAAAAACATTTTGTAAATACTTATGTGAAATGGGCAAATAAAAAGGGATACCACGCTAATGAGAAAAAGGCACATCAGATATATGCTTTAGCTCAAACAGGTATCCCGACACTGCCTTCCAGTACGCCATCGACCAAAATGCTCGTACAAGAAGCCGTCAAGGTGCTTCTACAAACAGAGAAGTCCTTACATGTTATATTAGCACGAATGACTGAGTTAGCAAAGAGTTTGAAAGAATACGGTGTTGTTCGTGCAATGTCGGGTGTCGGCGATAAGTTAGCACCACGTTTGATTGCCGAAATCGGAGATGTCCGCAGATTTCATAGTGGAAGTGCTTTAATTGCATATGCCGGTCTAGATACCCCTCCTTATGAATCCGGAGGATTTAGAGCAACACGAAGAAAAATTTCTAAACGCGGATCGGCTATTTTACGTAAAACCGGCTATGAAGTTATGAAGTGCTTAAAAACCGTAAAACCAGAGGAAGATGCTGCCGTATATAAATATATTCTTAAGAAAGAGTCAGAAGGCAAACCCAAAAAAGTTGCCAAAATTGCAGGATTAAACAAATTTCTAAGAATTTATTATACCCGTGTAAAAGAGATACTAGATGGCTAACTCCCATAGCTTTTGAACTCTGGTTTTTAAAATTTAACCAGAGTTATTAGCTGTGTCATTTTTCAACGGAATATTTTTAGAAAAACTATTGATTTTTATTAGCAGGTTTTTGACAAAAAAGTGATAATCTTTAAATAAGAGATGGTGAAAGTTACCAATTAATATAAGGAAACGATAGGGTTTTTATACATAAATTAAACCGAGTGACAGGTATAGAAAAGGGAATTATAGTTAAAAGTTGACAGAAAAGAAACGTCGATACCTGTCAGCCTAACTGTCCTTAAATAAATATGATGCTAGAGGAGGAGTTATAATAATTTATAAAATAATAAAGCTGAGCATATATGCTTTTATTGCGTTTAATTTTGTTTCTATTTGGGGAATAGGGATAATAAGTAATATAGTAGCTTTACCTGTAAGAGACCAAGAAGCTTTGATTGAAGGAGAAGTTAAAAACATAAATTTTATCAATTTTTCTATATTATCGAGCACCCATTATGATAAAAAAATATTTAAACGGTCAAGAATTGATATATATGAATATTCGTCAGATTTTTGTTTAACGGAAGTAGAAGAAATGTGTTTAAATGAACTCAAAAAAAATCAATGGAATCTTCTCAAAACAAGAAAAATCAATGATGAAAAAAGGACATATATTTTACAAAAAAATGATTTGTATGCTTTATTGAGCTTTGAAGGGGAAAATATTTTTTCTCTGCAGATAGGGTATATAACTCTTGTAAACAAAATTAATAACTTTCCCTAAAAATGAATAAGGTGGAGCGTAATACTGTCTCATAAGATTTAGCGAAGAAACGTACTCAACTGTCTCTAATTGTCTTTGGAGCAATAGGGTTTTATATGGTCAATATTTGCCAGGGTGAAACAAGTAAATCAAAGTGGTGGTAGATAAGGAGCTTATATGAAAAGTTTTATAAAACAAAAATTGCCTTGTTTATAGCAGTCATGGTTACTTTGTTGTACCTTTGGAATCAAGGTGGTTTTATGTCGGTAAAAGGAAAATCTTTGATAAAGTTAATTAAAAGAACTGATATAATTTTAGTAAAATATATCGATTGTCAGATTTACAGGATTTTAGTTGTAGTAAGTGTAGCAAAGGAGTGATTTTTTATAGATTGTAAAATTAGAATAATGAAGGGAATTATTTCAATTTCTATTGTGTTGATTTTATCAATGCAGATTGAAGATTTGTTTCGAACCAGTATTATTGAACAGTTTGGGAAAGTTGTCTGGAGTGAAGCTCGATTTGTTGGATTTTTGCTGTTATGGGGTACCGTCAGTACTGTGTTTAACGTAATTTTTAATAAAGCTTTCAAAAGAAAGTAATATAAGGCAAGCTGATGTATTACATTTAAAATTGCCTATCCAAAATATTAGGAGGCTTTTTTATATGACCGACGTTAAAGTAAATGTTGCATTAGAGAGTTTAGCCTTAACAAATAGAAAAGCAATTACTGGCGAAATATATTTTGAAAATATGGATGGAGACTTTCCTGAAAGACACTGGATTGATTTTGTTGTTGTTATACTAAATTGGTGGTTTGAAGCAATAGATAGAGTTAAAAAAGCAACTATTGGAGAGTCGGATGAGTTTCTATTCATGGATGGACCATACTTAGTTAGAGGATGTAAAATTGATCAGAATATAATGCGTATGGATTTTATAAAAAGTCAGTTGAAGGGGGAACGAAGTTTTTCTAGTATGAATTGTGATGTTAATAGTTTTGGGGAATCGCTTTTAATAACAGCAAAAAGGGTTGTTGTAGAAATTAATAAAAGAAAATGGGAGGTTAATGAGCTTGATAAGTTAAGTAGTGCTATTGAGCGATACGCAAGTTCATAATCTTTAAATAAGAGTTGGTGAAAGATTTCAAGAGAAACGAGGCCGCAATCGGATGATTGAAGAACGAATCGTAGAAAAGTTTTCAGCGTTAGGCTATTTATCAAAAGGCAATGAATGGTAGTTTCCTATTGAAAATGTAAAACCGTTAAT
>JBOFWC010000013.1:0-3901 GCA_051653405.1 Proteocatella sp.
ATTCTAGGCGACTTTTTTGAGGGCATTATCCGTGATGGATTTAAGCAAAGTAAGGGACAATTTTTTACTCACATTAATATTGTTACATTTATTTTGTGGGCTTTACAAGTAGATAGATTAGCTGTTCAGAGGATAAATAATGATAGAGAGATTCCGTATATTATAGATCCATCAGCAGGTTCGGCTACTTTCTTGATTGAATATATGCGATTTATAACAGCTAATGTGAAATATCGTTTTAAGGATCAACTGGCAAGCAATAGAGACGTTGAAGATAAGTTCCATGAATGGTTTATGCCGGACCACAGAGAAAATAAGTGGGCGAAAGATTTCATATATGGCGTTGAGCATAATTTTAATTTAGGAACAGCTTCCAAAGTTAATATGATTCTTCACGGTGATGGCTCTACGAATATCTTTGTAAAAGACGGGCTTTTGCCATTCTCTCATTATGATAAAAAAACGGCTCCGAATGCTCTTAATACTAGTTCAAAAGATAGTCTATATGCAGACAAAGAGATAAATGGTCAATTTGATATTGTCATTTCCAATCCGCCTTTTTCAGTTGATTTAGATGCTGATACAAAGAAGAGTTTAAATAATAGCTTCTTGTTTGGTGATAAAAAGAACTCTGAGAATCTGTTTATAGAGAGATATTACCATCTTCTTAGAGAAAAAGGAAGGATGGGTATTGTTCTGCCTGAGAGCGTCTATGACACAACCGAGAATAAGTATATTAGGTTGTTTGTTTATAAGTATTTTACGGTGAAAGCAGTAGTTTCTCTACCGCAACTAACATTTGCACCATACACCAATACAAAGACAAGCATAATATTTGGTCAAAAGAAGACAGCTTCACAAATCAAAGATTGGAACACTCATTGGGAAACCTACTCTAAAGAATGGGGGAAATTGAAAACACGTTGTGAGAATATTGTTGATGTTTATTTGAACGGCAAAGATCGCAAGAAGCTACCTAGTATAAAGGACTTGACAGCAAAGCAAGAGCAAGAGTTGCTTATTCTCTTATTAAAGTCACAGCTATCTGATAATGATAAGTTATTGTCTGTTGGCGATATTATAAAAAAGTATGCTAATGATATAATTGAAATCTGCAAGCCAGATAAAGATTTAAAAGACGTCTTCGGGTTCGTTAATACATGGTGGGTGTTTGGTGAGGTCGCTCGGGAGTTGAACTATCAGGTATTTATGGCTGAAGTGGATAATGTTGGATACAAGCGTACCAAACGAGGTGAAAAAACACAACCCAATGACCTTTTTAGAACCAATGACAAAGGCGTAGTTTTGGTTGATGACATTAAAAAGGTCACCAAAGAGTTAGAAGAGACAGATATTATAACTCAAAAGAAAAAGACTATAGAGGTCTATGTTGATATTGAGACTAAGCAAAAGGAGATAATTCCAACAGCTCTTGATTATATGCGAACAATAAACTGGGAATAATATGAGCGTAGTGTTTACAAATATATATTTAGATTTCATATCGAAAGAAGTTTCATTGCGATATGACTGTAACTATGTTTTAACTGATGCAGATGTTTCTAATTCTGATTATTACCGATTTAATGAACTTTTTAATATTGTTAATTGCAAAGTTGACGTATCCGATTTGGCAGAATTTTATTATGTTGAGATCGGAGATGTTAGTAAAACAGAGGAAGTAAGTCCTGTATTTCTAAGTTGGGATAATCGAAATGAACTAAATGAGAATTACTTCAAAAAGATAGAAAAAGGTGATATCATACAGCCACAGATGGGTGATATATTAATTGCAAAAGTTCGACCTAACCTCAAAAAATACATTTACATCGATGAAATAACTTGTAAATATTTTTATACTTCAGCATTCATAGTCTTACGTCCAAAATTGATAGGGAAATCTCTGTTTTATCCGTTAAAAACAGTTTTTTATAAAAATCTTATCGCTATTTCACGACAAGGGAAAGGATACCCAACTATTGGTGAAAAAGACTTAATGTTTCTAAAGTTTGAGAAGAGAATTGTCGACAAATTGATCAAATCAAATGGTGAGATAGAGATCCAAATATTTGAGAAAGAAAAAAAGATACAAATGCTTAAATCAAAGATAAAATCTGAGCAGGATATTATCAATGAGGTTTTTCGTCGTGAGTTTCAGTTTGATATTGATGAAATTGACAATATCGACAAACAAAAATATATTAGCGTTTCGACTAAAGAGATTGATTACAAAAATACAAATTTACGAAACAGTAGCAAGTGGCATAAATTACAGTTAGTTGAAAATGTAATATTTAAGAATATAAAACATTCTGAATATCTCAGAAACTATTTGATTAATGAAGGTACAAAAAATGGATGGTCTCCTGAGTGTTCTGAATTTGAAGATGGAGCTATGGTTCTTGGAATTGATGCAATAAATAAAGATGGAGTATTGACTTTTGATAATCCAAAATATACAAATCAAACCAAGAAAAATATTAATGATTTTATCATTAAAGAAAATGACTTCTTTATTAGTCGTGGTAATACTGTCGATCTGGTAGCTTTAGCATCTATTGCAATGAATGTAGGAGATGATGAATACATTTATCCTGATTTAATGATTCGCATCACCTTTGATACAACAAAATTAAACAAAGAATATCTTGCTTATGTATTCAATTCTGTGATTGGACGTATGTATTTTAAATATGCCGCAAAGGGTAAGCAGCAGACAATGGTTAAGGTTTCATCTGAAGAGATTAAACAATTTCTTATTCCGACTCCAGATATAGATGAGCAAATAAGAATCGTGTCTGAAATTAAATTAGAAATTGATAAACAAAATAAAGTTCAGGCAAAATTAGAAAAGCTGAGAGCAGAAATCGATGATATTATTGACTCTGCAATAGCAGAAACTAAAGAAGAGATATAAGGTTATGAATACACAAATCTTAAAACAATACCTAACCAATTTCAGAAAATGGTTTAAAGCAAATAAGATTCAGGCAAATATAGAGCAACAAGAACGGGAACAACTTTCTATAACTATCCAGCAATATACAAAGGAACGGTTACAGAAAATGTCCGAAGAAGAGTTCTTTGACTATATTGCTCCGCTGTGGGCTATGGCTATGTGGGGTAATAAGCATTATCAAGTCGATAATATTATCGAAGCTAACGGAATGCCACTGCTCCGAGAGCAATTTGCAAACCTCATTTACGGCTCAACCAGTCTTGAAAAACGTTGGGACGAATTTCGTTCGAAAATCAAGGGGGTTGGTCCCGCTATTATGAGTGAACTGCTGTGCAAAACATTTCCGAATGAGTATCTTATCTGGAATCGCAAAACATACAATGGGTTCACTGTGCTTGAAATCCCTAATCTACCTCGCTATGAAGCTCGATTAAACGGGAAAAACTATGAGGCATTATCTAAGCACGGGCGTGATATTGTTGAGTTTGCACAAAAAGAAGGATTTACGGATGTCTGCGATATGCTAACGCTAAATACTTTTATTTGGCAAGAGTTACAGATACCCTCCGAAAAGAGCGAACCTTCGACAAAGGTGGAAACACTGTCGTCTAAAGGTGGAAAGGCTGATTTATTTATCCACAATGATATTCGTGATAAGCTGGCAGAAATAGGTAGATGTCTTGGTTTTCGTGCTGAAGTCGAAAAGAAGGTTGCCGACGGAGCTGTGGTAGATACAATTTGGGAGGTAACTATCGGTAATATGGGACGTGTTATATATGCCTTCGAAGTGCAGACTTCGGGTTCAATAGATAGCCTAATTCTTAACTTGATGAAAGCCAAAAATAACAAAGCCGTACAAGGTATAGTTGCTGTTACGGACGAAAAGCAGACTGAGAAAATAAAGAAAGAGATAGCTGCATTGCCAATAAATGGAGAAGTGAA
>JBOFWC010000014.1:0-3329 GCA_051653405.1 Proteocatella sp.
TCTAATTTCCAGTTAGTTCAACCTAACTTACTGCAAGTATACACATTATATTTCGCCAAGTCAATAGTTTTTAAAAAAATTTCAACATCTGTTTTGATCTATATTGTTGCCTAGAATTAAAAAAAACTATATTAATTTATATTATTGACAATATTTTATAAAAGTGATATTCTATATACAAATCCAGTTAGTCTTTGCTAATCTTTAAGCTTAAGTTTTTGAGCTTATTTTTTTGACACAACGTTAGTAGAAACTAACTTTTATATTGTTTTTGAGTTTGTCAAAACTAACTGTTTGATTTTAAGTAATTTTTTAAAACAATAATTAAATTCGGAGGTTTTTTATATGCCACTTACAATGACTAAGATAGGTGAACTTAGTTTAATAAAACAGATAAATGGGAAAGATGCTACAAAAAAATTTTTAGAAAGTTTAGGTTTTGTAGCCGGTGAAGGTATAAGTATAGTCTCAGAGCTTGGAGGAAACATAATCGTTTCCATAAAAAATTCTAGAATTGCAGTAGATAAGTCTATGGCTCAGAGAATAATAGTTGAAAGGAGATTTTAATTTAATGAAACTTAATGAGGTAAAGTGCGGTCAAAAAGTCTGTGTTTCAAAGCTTCACGGCGAAGGTGCACTTAGAAAAAGAATAATGGATATGGGAATAACTAGAGGTGCCCAAATTCTAGTTAGAAAAGTAGCGCCCCTTGGAGATCCTATAGAACTAAATGTAAGAGGATACGAACTCACTATCAGAAAATCAGATGCTCAACTTATAGAAGTAGAATAATTTTAGGAGGATGAAAGATGAATTTAAAAATTGCACTTGCTGGTAATCCTAACTCAGGAAAAACCACAATGTTCAACGCTTTGACTGGAAGTACTCAATATGTAGGAAACTGGCCAGGAGTTACTGTAGAAAAAAAATCAGGTTTTTATAAAGAAGATAAAACTATAGAGATAGTTGACCTTCCTGGTATATACTCACTGTCACCATATACGCTTGAAGAGGTTGTGACTAGAGATTACCTTTTAAAAGAAACTCCTGATGTGATTATAAATGTAGTAGATAGTACTAACATAGAGCGAAATCTGTACCTTACTACTCAAATTATAGATATGGGAATACCTGTTGTAATTGCCCTTAATATGACGGATGTACTTAAAAAAAATGGGGACTACATAGATGTGAATGCCCTAAGTACTCATCTTGGATGTCCTATAGTTGAAACCTCTGCTATAAAAGGGGAAGGTTGTAAAGAACTTATATCTATAGCTAGAAAAAAACAGCCTCTTAAAAAAACAGATGGCATATTCTCAAAAAATGTTGAATCCGTAATAGGAAATCTAAAAGAAATACTTGAATACGAAATCCAAAGTAAAGATTTCAGCAAAACTGATTCAGAGAAAGCCTCTCTATTTAATCCAAACATTCCACTTAGATGGTATGCCCTAAAATTATTTGAAAAAGATGAACAGATAATAAAAGCTCTTCCCTTTGTAAAAAATATCATCGAAAAAGCCGATAAAATTATAGACAGCGCTGAAAAAGAAATGGATGATGATGCCGAAAGTATAATAACTACTGAAAGATATGAACTTATAGAAAGCGTTATAAACAAATGCGTTAAACGCAAAAATCCAGGCGGGCTAAGTCTTTCTGACAAGATAGATAAGATTGTTACCAATCGTTTCTTAGCACTTCCTATATTTGCCGCTATAATGTATTTTGTATATTATATAACTATATCTACAATAGGTTCTGCGGCTACAGACTGGGTAAATGATGCGCTATTTGGAGATATAATCCCTCCTGCTGTAGAGGGCTTTTTAACAAATGTAAATGCGGCTCCATGGCTTAGCTCTCTTGTACTCGATGGAATTATAGGCGGTGTGGGCGCAGTACTTGGTTTCCTTCCTCAAATGCTGGTATTATTCTTCCTACTTGGAATCTTAGAGGAATGCGGTTACATGGCTAGAATTGCCTTTATAATGGATAGAATCTTCCGCAAGTTCGGCCTTTCTGGTAAATCGTTCATCCCTATGCTTATAGGTACTGGATGCAGTGTACCTGGAATAATGGCTTCTCGTACTATAGAAAATGACAACGACAGAAGAATGACTATAATCACAACTTCATTTATACCATGCTCTGCAAAGCTTCCTATAATAGCCCTTATTGCCGGAGCGCTTTTCCCAGGATCAGCTTGGGTTGCACCTTCAGCTTATTTTGTAGGAATTGCTTCTATAATATTATCCGGTATAATTCTTAAAAAGACAAAAGGTTTTGCTGGAAATCCTGCCCCTTTTGTAATGGAACTTCCTTCGTACCATATGCCTTCACTTTCAAGCGTATTTATTCATATGGCAGATAGAGGAAAATCCTTTGTTAAAAAAGCTGGAACTATAATCTTCTTAGCCAGTGGTCTTATATGGCTTCTGAGTTCATTCAACTTCTCTATGGAGATGGTTGATACCTCTGATTCAATGCTTGCTGCACTGGGTAATATAATAGCACCAGTATTTACGCCTCTAGGATTTGGAAACTGGCAGTCAGCTGTAGCTACAATAACTGGGCTTATAGCAAAAGAAAATGTCGTAGGAACATTTGGAGTCCTTTATGGTTTCGAAGAAGTTGCGGAAGACGGTGTTCAAATATGGACTACACTTGGCGGCTCATTCACTCAGCTTTCTGCATACTCATTCCTTCTATTTAACCTGCTTTGCGCTCCATGTTTTGCTGCAATAGGTGCCATTAGAAGAGAAATGAACGATGCTAGATGGACTTGGTTTGCAATTGCTTATCAAACTGGTTTCGCTTATACTATAGCTATGATAGTTTATCAAATTGGCCTTTTAGTAACTGGAAACGGTGTAACTATAATGACTGTAATTTCACTTGTATTATTTGCTTTAATGCTTTATCTTATGTTCAAAAAACCATCAGTAAACATAGATTCAAAAGGAAGTGTAAAATCACTTTCAGCATTAAAGTTTGGAGCCTAAGGAGGCGATTAAATGTCTAATTTTATAATAGGCGGTATTATATTTATCTTATTTGCCCTCGCAATGTATAAACTTTATAAGGATAAAAAGGATGGCAAGGGCTGTCCTGGAGGATGTGGCGGTAGCTGCTCTTCTTGTCCTAGTATGCCAAAAAAAGACAAGGATAAATAAGAATACAATAAACCAATCATAACCACCCGTAAAACGGGTGGTTTGCTCTAGCCCTATAAGGGCGTGTTACTTGCTGTGCTACTCGCACCTTGAACGGTTTGCCAACCGCATATTTTCTACAGTCTGCACCTAAAAGGTGCTTTTATTTTTTG
>JBOFWC010000015.1:0-2112 GCA_051653405.1 Proteocatella sp.
GCGATTTCAGTTTCGCCCTCTGTTGTAACTGCATAAACATATGCGCCTCTTGCTTTTACTTCTTTTATATTTGATATCATCTTCTCTACAAGGTCTCCCTGTGTTGCAAGTGCTACTACTGGAGTGCCTTCTTCTATAAGTGCTATAGTTCCATGCTTAAGCTCTCCTGCTGCAAATGCCTCTGTAAAGATATATGATATTTCTTTTAATTTTAGTGAACCTTCAAGTGCAGTTTGATAATCCGCTCCTCTTCCAAGATAGAATAGTGAGCTTTTCTCTTTTATTTTCTCTGCAATTGCTTTTTCTTCTTCTACGTTTTGAAGCATATAATCTACTTTGCCTGATAGAGTTCCCATTTCCGCTATTATCTCAAAGTACTTCTCTTCTGTAATAGTTCCTTTTTTAAGTGCCATATCAAGTGCTACCATGTAGAATGCTACTAATTGAGTAGTGTATGCTTTTGTACTAGCTACTGCAACTTCTGGGCCAGCCCATGTATAGAATACGTCATCTGATTCTCTTGCGATTGAAGAACCTACTACGTTTGTTATAGAAAGGATTCTTGCGCCCTTACGTTTTGCTTCTCTAAGCGCTGCTAGAGTATCTGCTGTTTCTCCTGACTGACTTACAAGGATAAGCAGTGTATTTTCATCTACGAATGGATCAGAATATCTAAACTCTGAAGCTATATCTGTCTGAACTGGAATTTTTGCTAGTTTCTCAATAGCTACTTTTCCTACTTTTCCTGCATGATATGCTGTACCACATGCTACTATATATACTTTATTTATTCTTTCTAATTCTTCTTTTGAAAGTTTTATATCATCTAATTTAATATATCCGTTTTCATCTATTCTTCTTGATAGAGTTTGCTTAATGCCTTCTGGCTGCTCATATATCTCTTTTATCATAAAGTGATCATATCCGCCCTTTGTAGCTGCATCTACTGACCATTCTACTTTATGAACTTCTTTGTCTACTCTCTTTTTATCAAAATCATAGATTTCTACGTTTTCTTTTGTAAGCTTTACGATCTCCCCGTTATCTAAGAAATATACATTTCTTGTATGGTTTAGTATAGCTGGAACGTCTGATGCTATATAGTTTCCATCTTCTCCAAGTCCTATGATAAGTGGTGATTCTTTTCTTACTGCAATAAGCTCATCTGGGCTATCTTTTGCTATTACGCCAAGTGCATATGCCCCTTTTAGTCTAGCAATTGTTTGGTATACCGCTTCCATAAGATCTCCCTTGTAATAGAAATCTACAAGATGTGCTACTACCTCTGTATCTGTTTCTGATAGGAATTCATATCCTTTTTCTTGAAGTTCTTCCTTAAGTGTAAGGTAGTTTTCAATTATTCCATTGTGAACCACGGCAATACTATCTTTGTTGTTCATATGTGGATGTGAATTTACATCTGATGGCGCTCCATGAGTTGCCCATCTAGTGTGTCCAATTCCCACGTGTCCGTGTATTGGGTTTTCTTTTGTAAAGTTTTCAAGTACTGAAAGTCTTCCTTTGAATTTAGCTGTTTTGATTTCATTTGAATCTACAACTGCCACTCCAGAAGAATCATATCCTCTGTACTCTAATTTTTCAAGACCTTCTATTATTATGTCTTGAGCTTGTCTACTACCTATATATCCTACTATTCCGCACATATTTGTGCCTCCTTAAATTTTATTCCCAAATAGTAGACATATTTATAGCGTGAAAATGCTACTATAGTGCATAAAAACGCATCTATAGCGCTGCTATATCACTTGAAACACTTTTTGTTCCTCTAATTACTCAAAGGGTTTGTGTGTTTCTTGGACTGTGAAGCCCCAAGAGCATCCGCCGAATTTTCGATAACTCTTATCCTCGTCAACCTTAAAATGCAAGGTTCTGGCGCTGTATTTAATTGTCCTATTTGGGTCGTCTAATTATACCACACTTAGTAAATTTAGTAAAACTATTTTATGTTTTTTTGTAAATCTTATATAGTTTTTTTAATATAAGCAATTTAAGTTGGCTGTAAATTAAGCTTAAGGCTTATAAATTTACAGCCAGTTTTATTTAATCGTTAAGCTTTGTCTTTAGCTCATTCCAGTCTTCGCTAAACTTTTC
>JBOFWC010000016.1:0-1693 GCA_051653405.1 Proteocatella sp.
GCAAGCTGCGCAACTATGTGCTTAACCTCAATGCCGAGTGGGGGGCGGGTAAAACCTGGTTTATCAAGCGCTGGTATATGGAGCTGAAAGCGCACTATCCCACCGTCTATATCGATGCCTGGCAGCAGGATTTTTCCGATGATCCCTTATTGACGGTGATTTCATCGATTATCGACCAGTTAAAAATGATTGCGGGAAAAGAAAACCCGATTCCAGAAGGAATGCGTCAGCGGCTGCTGGGATTATTTAAAGTGGGCGGCAAACTGGCGCTGAAAGCGGCAATCAAGAAGGCTGGATTGGAAGAGGATGATTTTTCGCTGGAAGGGGATGATGCTAATCAACTGGCCGATGCCTTATGCAGCAATCAGAAAGAGCGTTATGAATCTATCCAGTATCTTAAACAAGAAATTAGGCAATGGGTTGAAGGTGCGGTTGCTTTAGGTAACGGAGAGTTAGATTATCCTGCTTTTATTTTGATTGATGAACTGGATCGTTGTCGTCCCTCTTATGCAGTAGAAATGCTGGAGACTATCAAACATATATTCGATATTCCCAGAGTGGTCTTTGTGTTGGCTACAGATACAGAACAACTACAACATGCTGTAAAAGTAATTTATGGTTCAGAGTTTGATGCATATACATATCTAAGTCGTTTTTTTAATAGGCGATTCAGTATGCTTAGCTGTTCAAGGCATGATTTTGTTGAAAGCTACTTATCTAATGCAAGCTACCTCGATAGCAATATTTTTGAAACTATATGGCCTAGAGGTCTGAATGTAGGTTCTTTGAACGATATAATTTCAGCTATAGCTGATGCTTGTCAGCTCTCATTAAGAAGCACAGAGAAACTTATTGATAGGCTGCAATTAGTACTGGTTAATATTAAAGATGACTCAGTTAATACAGTATTTCTGGTGTATCTCATAGCTTTGCATGAGAGTATGCCTTCTGACTATGAAGCTATAATCACATTAGTGAAAAAATATTTGCCTTCAGCAAGCAGTAGGGTGAAGGAACATAAGTTACATGGTATAAATAATATAGTCGGTACAGTGAGTATTAAAATGGAAAGCTGTTGTAATGGTGCCTTTGCACAAGGAATATATACTGTGCCAATATCAAACCTAATTGTAAGCCATTTGCAGGGCTACTTGGGTGAATATGAAAATATATCATATCAACTTGAAAAAGAGGTGAAAGAGCTTAAAGCAGCGTATCCATCAATAACAGAAAAAAACCTTTCCGAGAGGTTGAAATATTATGTTCTTAATTCAAAGTTACATGATAAATCACTTGTGGATATGTCTACATACAGGGATTGGGTTGAGTTAGCTATATCATTTGAATGAGATTAACGGGCCAAATAGCCCGTTAATCAATAAGAAAATTTATTTGTTATGCCGCTTATAAAGCCGCTGAACGACATCCTGTAATCCCAACCCTTCATTTTGCAGCAGTACGGTCAGGTGGTAGAGCAGATCGGCGGATTCGTTGATGAGCTCCTCCCGATCCTTGGCCATGGCGGCCAGCGCCACTTCAACACCTTCCTCACCGACCTTCTGGGCGATGCGCTTGGTCCCTTTGCCGTAGAGGCTGGCGGTGTAGCTGGTGGCCGGATCGGCCCCTTTGCGGGCGGCCAGCACCTGTTCCAGCTCTGCCAGAAAACCGAGTGGCGGCTGCGGGTGACCATGGA
>JBOFWC010000017.1:0-3316 GCA_051653405.1 Proteocatella sp.
AAAATGCAAGGTTCTGGCGCTGTATTTAATTGTCCTATTTGGGTCGTCTAATTATACCACACTTAGTAAATTTAGTAAAACTATTTTATGTTTTTTTGTAAATCTTATATAGTTTTTTAATATAATCAATTTAAGTTGGCTGTAAATTAAGCTTAAGGCTTATAAATTTACAGCCAGTTTTATTTAATCGTTAAGCTTTGTCTTTAGCTCATTCCAGTCTTCGCTAAACTTTTCAAGAGCTGCATCTGTTAGTGGATGCTCAATCATATCGTATAGTAATTCTGGCTGTATAGTGCAAGATTGCATTCCTACAAGGGCGCACTCCAATATCTGCTCTGTACTTTTAAATGAAGCTCCTAAAACCTGCGTCTTTATATTATTATTTTTAAATAAAGCTAAGATATCCTCTACTACTTTTTTACCTGATTCCCCTGATTTATCTATCCTATTTATATAGGGAGCTACAAAATCAGCCCCTTCATTAGCTGCAAGAAGTGCTTGAAATGGCGTAAATACTGCCGTCGCTGTAATGTTATAACCAATTTGTTTAAGCTTTCTCATAGCACAAAGCCCATCTGCTGTAACTGGCACCTTGATATATATATCCTCACCTAATTCTTCAACTAGGCATTTAGCTTCTTTTACCATAGTTTCACAAGTACTTTCGTTAAGCTGTACGTGAAGCATCTTGCTTCCTATTACATTTTTTATAAACTTCAAAATTGAAATAGGGTCTTTTTCTTCTCTTGCTAATATACTCGGATTTGTTGTTACTCCATGAATGCCTACTTTTTCATTAATTTTAGCAATTGCTTTTAAATCAGCGGTATCTAATAAAATTTTCATAACGGTTCCTCCCCCTACAGACTAAATAATTCTTCTAGTGCCTTATAATTTAACTGTCCATAATTTTTACATATATAGTAAGCTTCCCTAAGCTCTTCAATATCCGTATCGTCTGTTTTATATGCAATAACTGCCATATCCGCAGAATTCCCTGCGCTTATGCCTGCTTTTGCATCTTCAAAAACTATGCAGTCATTAGGATCTTGTCCCAACAGTTCTGCCGCTCTTAAAAATATATCTGGTGCAGGTTTGCCATTTACAATCTGATCTCCTGATACAAATTCTTCAAAATATTGATGTACTCCAATTTTTTGAGTTACATACTGAACTTCATCTTGAAATGAAGATGATGCTACTGCAAGCCTTATTCCTTTTGCTTTAAGCTCTTTTAATAGCGGTATAAGATTTTCTCTTGGCTGTATATCTGATTCGAGTACCTTTGTCATATACGCTGTTTTTCTATATTCCAAAAACTCTTCCACGGTAATATTCATATCAAATTCATCTATAGTCATCTTGGCAACATCTGAGTGAAGAAGACCTCTTCTTTTCATGTCCATTTCCTCAAACCTAGATTTATAATCTGATCCAAAATGGCTTAACACTTCCTCATACGCCATCGAGTGAAATACTTCTGTATCCACCATAGTTCCATCCATATCAAATATGACTGCTTTAAACATCTTTGTCTCCATTTCTTATATAAAATTATATGTAAATCTTTGACCATTACATTATATACTATTCTTAAAGCATTGAAAATACATGTTTTTTCAGGTAAGCGATTTCCAGTTGTTATTTGACAAAAAAATCTATAATTGGTATTATTATCTAAAATATGTACTAAGAAAGGAATCTTTATATGGATAGAATAATATATAATATGGATATTTTAAAATATAATATTAAGAGCTTTATAGATTACCACTTTGAGTCTTTTATTTTTCTTATATTTTGTTTTGGAATATCATATCTTTTAAGAAAATCATTTGCAAATTTAGTAATAAACATCATTCATAAGATAATAAATAAAACTAAGTTTTCAATAGAAAAATCTTCACTTAATTTTTTGATAAAACCTCTTCGCGCACTTTTTGTAGCAACTGTTGTATTTCTAACATTTTCATCACAAAAAGAGCTTATATTAAAACTTCCTATACTATATGGCTTTTTAGCTAAATGCTATAGACTTCTTGCAATATACTGCATAATTTATTTCTTCTATAACATAACGCCGCTATTTCTAATAGTTTTTGAGGCTAAGAAGGCAAAAGATTCTGATGCCACTGTTTTAGATAGCACTATAGTTATATTCTTTGTAACTCTTATAAAATCGATAATTGCTATTTTAGGCGTGCTGATATTTTTAAGTGAGTTTAACATAAATATAAACGGGCTTATAACTGGAGTAGGCCTTGGAGGAGTTACCTTTGCCCTAGCTGCCAAAGATACAGCTTCAAATATATTTGGAGGAATAGTAATAATATCTGATAAACCATTTTTAGTTGGTGACTGGATTCAAACGCCAGATTTAGAAGGTGTTGTAGAAGATATTACCTTTAGAAGTACCAGAATAAGAACTTTTGACGATGCTTTAATAGTTGTGCCTAACTCCACACTTGCCTCTGCCTCTATAACAAACTGGTCAAAGATGAATAAAAGAAAGATAAAGTTTAACATAGGCCTTACTTATAGCACTTCAACTGATACTATAAAAAACATAATAGCTCAAATTGAAACTTATCTTATATCACATGAAAATGTACTCCAAGATACTGTGATAGTTAGATTTGAACAATTTGCAAGCAGCTCCCTTGATATTGGAATTACATTTTTTATAAACCAAACCTCCCTTATAGAGCTTAAAAAGATAAAAGAAGAGGTTAACTTTGAAATAATGAAAATAGTAAAAAATAACAATGCTGATTTTGCATTTCCAAGCACAAGTGTATATATTGAAAACGCTAAGTAAGTTTAACTATAATATTAATATTTATCATTAAAATTGTATTGTATATATTTCCCCTCATTAGGGCTTCGCCTAGATATTCTTTTTACAAGACGAAAATGAAATATCTAGGCTGCAGAATTCATTCAGGGAAATATATGCGCTACAATTTTTTTATACTTTTTATTTTTATTATACTATCTTACTTACTTAAAAAATTTAAAATCCTACATTTTCTATAGTTAAGATATTTTTTGTATCACAAAAAAAGCCAAATCTTATTTTAAGACTGGCTTATAAAATCCAATACGATCTGGCTCATCCTTGAGAGTATTTCTTTAATATCCAAAAGTAAATTAACCTTTAAGAGATTTTATTTTATTAATCCATTGATTAAAATGCAAACACTCTCTCATCATAATATCTAAGCCCATAGTTTTAGATAATATTGTTCCATTAATAACTTTTGAATAATTAGCAATAAGACTTTCCAGCCTTTTAGAAGGTGCAGTATCAGGTGAA
>JBOFWC010000018.1:0-8210 GCA_051653405.1 Proteocatella sp.
TAGCGGATTATTATATATGGGCATTGTTTATGAATTAAGGAAGATGTTTAAAAGTTTAAATCAAAGAGAACCTTTTACAAGAGCGAATGTAGCGAGTTTTAAAAGGATAGCCGTGTTAGCACTGTGGGTCGCAGCAATATATGCCATAAAAATCGTTTTTTATATTTCCTTATTAACCATCGTAATAGGAATGGCAGCTTTGTCAGTTGGCTTATGTGCATTAATTATTGGTGAAGTATTTAGGCAAGCAGTGGAAGTAAAAGAAGAAAATGATCTTACAATATAGGTGGTGATGAAAATGGCAATAATAGTAAACCTTGATGTTATGATGGCCAAACGAAAAATGGGTTTATCTGAACTGGCCGTTAAGGTAGACCTTGCGTTAGCAAATTTGTCGATTCTTAAAAATAATAAAGCCAAGGCAATACGATTTTCAACTCTAGAAGCCATTTGCAAAGCTCTAAATTGTCAACCTGGTGATATCTTGGAGTTTGTTCCTGATGCTAAGGAATGAATGGCATATAATACAACAGTATTAATTAGTCTATTACTTTGTATGGTTATTAGATATTCGTTGATTTGAGTAGAGGGATTGCTCAGAATAAAAAAGGTATTAAATAACATTTTCGGTACTATTCTGTTGCTGCTTCACTGGTTCAGGTTCTGTGGTTTTGTGCGCAATGGTTTTAGAAATGGCTGATTGTTCCATGAGAAGTACATATATGAATTTGTAAAGAGCAGGATAAATCATGATGTGAAGAATGACCTATCGGGGGAAAGATATAGGGGGAATTTGTATGGTTGAGTTCGCTGAAGAAGTGAGAGATCAGGATCATGGGAAATTAGACAAAAAAAATGGTTCTATACTAATTCTGTCATTGTTAGTAGCTGTATTGTATGATTTTCTTTTTTATGAAAAGGTGGCAGGTATCTCTTATCCGATTTTCATTATTGTCCTGTATGCAGTAATGTATCAAAAAAAGAAAGAAGATTCGTTAAAAGGGCAGTGCTTTCAATGGTTTTTAACTTTAACGGTATTAGCCTTAGCTTTTACATATCTGCTTAATTCAAATGAAGTGCTCCAAACGATAAATTCCATATTGATACCGGTAATATTTGTAGCGCATATTTTATTGATAACGGAGAAAAGAAAGTACGATTGGTTTCGCTACGGATTTTTAAAAGATATCCTTCATGGATTGGTAATTCGTCCGATTGAGCATGTTCCCAAAATAGTTCATCTAATACCAGAGTTGATAGGGAGGGATAATGGCCTAACGAAAGATTCTATTATTAAAAGAGTACTTGTTGGTATCGTTTTCTCACTGCCGGTTCTGGGGGCCGTTATAACTTTGTTATCGTCTGCTGATTTGATGTTTGGTAAGCTTGTAAATGAGGTTCTGAGTAATGTAAATTTTGCAGATATAATAAAACAAACGCTGTTAATCGGATTTATTGCAGTGTTGGCTGGCAGTTATCTGTGGGGACTGACATACAGTGCACGAGAGCGAGTTCTTGACCGCGATGTCGACCGTAAAATGGACGAGGTGAGTATTCTTACTGGACTATGTTTGCTTAATATAGTGTATGGAGTATTCTCTTATATTCAATTCGCGTACTTATTTGGCGGCCTTTCTAATTTGTTACCTGAAGGGTTTACTTACGCGGAATATGCTAGAAGAGGTTTTTTCGAATTGGTTGTGGTTGCCACTGTTAATGTTGCTATTGTGCTTGGTAGTTTGAATCTTACAAAGATATCAGGAGTTCTTTCAGATAGAATATTTAAAATATTAAACTCTGGGCTGGTGGTTAGTACCCTTGTGATGTTATTTTCGTCTTTTGTTAGAATGCATTTATATGAAGAAGTATTTGGCTATACTTACCTTAGAGTATTTACCCATGAATTTATCATCATGTTATTTTTCTTGTTAGGCATTACCTTATTTAGAGTGTGGTCCGGAAAATTGAATCTTGCTAAATGGTACATTGTGATTAGCCTAATTGCCTATGTGTTAATTAACTATATCAATGTTGACGTGTTTATTGCCCATAAAAATATGGAGCGATATTATAAAACTGGAATTATTGATATAAATTATTTAGCGCAAATGTCTTATGATACAACCCCTTATCTGCAACAACTTACAAATGATCCTAATTCTTTAATTGCAGCTTCAGCTCAAAAAGCGATTGTGGATCGAAAGAAAGCAGTGGCAATAAAAATGGAGTGGCAATCTTATAATTTGTCAAAACAACGGGCAAGTGAGATGCTTAATCAGTAAAGAGTCGATAAAGGAGGGGCTTTACGTTGATTATGCGTAAGCGGCTATATTATTTAATGACAGTAATTGGAGTTATTATATTAGGCTTACTTTCTCGAGAACTTTCTAGTTGGTTGCCTAAATGGATAGGGAGTATTTTGTGGGGAACAATGGTGTTTTTCATTATGGGATTTATCTTTAGGGCTAGATCTACGCGATATGTTGGGCTGCTAGCAATCGTCTTTTCGATTGGGGTTGAAGCAGCTAAGTTATATCATACGCCGGAGATTGATGCCTTTCGTTATACAACAATGGGAGGACTGTTGTTAGGGCATGTCTTTTCATGGAATAATATTTTTCTTTACATAAATGGAATTGTCTTGGGGGCTATATATGAAAATTCGTGGTTAAAAATTCAAAGCCATTGGAAATGTTTTTTTTGACAACAAGGTGATATTCTTTAAATAAGAGAAGGTAAAAGCTACCAAGTAATGTAAAGAAATTAAGGAAACGGACAGGGTTCCGATACATAAATTAAAATGACTGGCAGGGATAGTAATGGGGATTATAGCTAAAAGTTGACAGAAAAGAAGCGTCCCTAAGTGTCTCTAAGTGTCTCCAGCTTAAGTTTAAGGGGGAACTGATTTGAATGGTGCTATTTTAGATAAAGGTGAAAAATATTATACTTATATGGGTAAGGTGTTTGCTGCTATTAAGGATGAACAGCTAAAATATAACTGGTTAATAACAGATTGCATATGTTATCCTGAAAATACTAATTATGCAGAACTTTTATCGAAAGAATATGCCTGGCTTACAGGAGAAGAACTGACAAGCATGATTGATATAGAAAATTTCCAGTGGATATGGGCTGTTTTATCAGGTTTCCCGAAAAATGTTACATTAAAAGAAGTTTTAAAGTATAAATTACCTTATGCAGATGGTTTTAGAGGATTTTGGGGGGCTACATTAAATATTCAACATCCATTGGCAGCTGTTGAAATTGTGCCGTGGGATAGTTCACTTGTTTTGGTGATTAGCAGAAACGGTACTATTATTGATAATTTTATGAACTACTTTCCCTTAGCGCAAGATTTAACAACATATAACAAGCAATTCGAAAAATAATTATTTCGTAATTTTTAACTATTTTATCGAAATGACGTTTGTTTGGTGGAAGCTGGCCTCAACTCTTTTAAATAAGGGTTGGGGTTTTATACATTTGATAAATGACAAGATGATAGCCCCGGATAGCTCTGTAGTTTTTCAACAAGGCTGACATTATAAAAAACAGAAAAAAGAATAATTTAACCAATAAATAGAACATATAATTTTTATTATGATGTAAAAGTTGATGACACCTATATTTAAGAATATACTTTAAGTATAGGTGGTGTTATAATATGAAAAATGATTTGGGCGAAGATATTCCTCGAATATTATATAAGTATATGTCTTGGACGGTAGATGATGGAATAGAAAACTATTCTAAAAGTTTATTTAAAAATAGGCGAGTTCATTTACAAGAACCTAAAAATTTTAATGATCCATTTGATTGTAAGATTTACTTTAAAAATTGTGATAAAGAACGAAACCTATTAAAAGAAAATTATTCAGATGATATGAATTTATATCATAGAACTGGTGTATGGGTAACTTGTTTAACTGAAGACCCCAAAAATATTTTAATGTGGTCACATTATGCAGATAAACATCAAGGGATTTGTTTGGAATTAGATATGTTAGTGGATGTTGTGAAAATGGAATATGATAAAAATTATCCTGTATATGATATGGATATACTTGATTTGGAGTATACGGGGAAATTACCATATAATGAGCTGATAAAATTATGGAAAATGTTTCATGCTAGAAAATCTGATTTATGGAAATATGAAAAAGAGTATAGATTTTTAACAAGTGACAAAAGTCAATTAATAATAGACGGTAATAAATATTTTTTTCCGTTGGATGAGTTTGCTATTGTTAAAAGCATTATTTGTGGCTGTAGAATGAAAGAAGAAACAATTTGCAAAATACAAGCCTTTCTAAAAGAACAAAAGATAAATATACCAATAAAGCAGACAAAAGAAAAACTGTCTGAATATGGATTGGATATAGAATCTTGGTCAGAACACATAAATGAATGAGCCCACGAATATGGTACTATAGCTAAAATTTGACAGAAAATAAACGATCCTGAGAATCTTGTTCAATTATTTAGCATACTGCGAACGCAACATTCTGTACTATTAAATTTAGTTCAAGAACAGAAGAAGTTAGTCGGGTGTTAAGAGCTATGGCTTTAATTATAGAACAGTTAAACACGTGGAGAAATAGGACGAGTATTGCACATGCAAATGAAGATATTTTGGATGAAGCCGAAGCGGTCCTGGCGATAAATGCAGCAAGAACGCTTTTGCATTACATCAATTCGAAGCTGGTTAGGCAGTAATAAAAAAAATATGGTAAATTTGAAAAAAGGTGAGAATGATGTCGAGTTTCGGAGAGACAGACGCTATTTTTAGCTATGAACAATTGCTATTAAAACAACCACATTTAAAGGTAGATGGAATATATAAATTTGGAAGCGGATACTACATTAAATGTGAAAACTTAGAGGTTTTACCGCTGGACAGCAAATATAAAACTATGCTTGATGCCTTTAATAATGAAATTAGAATATGTACTTGTCCAATTGAATTAGTGACAGAAATACCTAATGGAAGTGTTAGTTTAGAACAGAGAAATACAGCAGAAATGATAAATTTATCTGGAAACCCTTTGAATGTTTTTGATTTTAATAAGCAAGTAGCTTTATTATTATCGGCTGCACTACCTAAATTATGGATAGAGTTTAATCATTCAATTCATGGATGGGATGTTTTTCTCGAGAGAGCGGCTTCAAAAGATGAAGAAAATATTATAAAAAATAAAATTAATATGCTCAGTGGCTATGATGCCACTGTTATTTTTAAAATAGGGTTAAATCTTAAAGATGAATATAATGACACTAAAGGGCTTTCGCTTGCTGTTAGTAGGCTTTCTGTATTTAATTATTCGAAATCTATTATGGATAAATGGGAAGAAGATGAACAAATATGGTCAGAAAATAAAGTGAATTTATTTTCAACACCCCCTACCGCTACATCGGATGCTCAGAAAATCCAACAGAGGTCTTCGTGTTTAATAAATAGCTTGAATTGTGAAACGTATAATATCAGAAATTATTTAACGTTATTTAAAGAGGTAATTCTTGTAGTTCCTACCGGCGATAAGATTGAAGAACTTTTGCATTCTTTAGATTTGACACAAAAGGAATTATTTAAGCTCTTGGAAATTAATAGGATGAAATTAATTTTTCCGCAGTCTATTAACCTTTACAATAAAGAATTTCTAGAAAACACGGTTGCAATTAATCCCAGTAACCTAATATTTTCTCGGGAGCTAGCATATAGAACAGTAAATGATTTAAAATGTAGAAATCCTTTGGCGTTTTTGCCTCTACCCATTGATGAAAAGAAAGAAGTATTATTAGGATTGTTGGATTTAGCATCTAAGCAACACAGATATGAATGGATAAATGGTTTGGCTAATGAGTTGTCAAACGCTTGGTGTAATATGTATGAGGTGTTGGCAATTAGAGGGGCTTTAGGTACATTTAATGTTGGACTTGGACCGATTATTAATACAATGATTAAGGCGCTCAATGGAAAAGATTATTTTTTGGAAATCATGCAGGCTGCCAATTCAATTGAGTGGGCTGCTGCTAATCAGGCGGTACTTTGTCCAGTTGGGCCATTAGCTCAAAATGAAATAAATTTAGCATATCTATATTCTGGGGTTAGAAAAGATTGGAATTTTGGATTAATAACACAACCCAATATTGCCACTGAGGGAATTTTAACTATTGCAAAACATGTTCCAGTAGAAGAATTGGCAATAGCTTTTACGGGGAATGAAATTGACCAGTTTCGTAAAGTCTTGGTGGATATTACTCATAATAAAACGCCTGAAGAACTTGGTAGTACCGTTCAAGCGTTTAATGAGAGCGTAAAAAGATTTGAGAAAAACCGTAAAAGGCTTGATACCTGGGATGTCCAAGGGGTTTCTCTGGATGCTGCGTTGGAAGTTAGTAACTTAGCGATTCCATTCTCGGGATTTATTGTAAAACGACTTGGAAATTTAGTAGAAAATTTGGGTGATAGATATAAATGTATTGATAAAATGTTAAGACAGGTAGAAGCGAAAACTCATATGACATCGCCTAATGTAGTGTTAGTCAGCCGAATGAGAGATAAGGTAAAGGACTTATTGTAAGATTGTAATGATAGGAATACTGCGTTTTTGCTGTGCTAACATCGTTTTAGTCACTGAAAAATAACTGGAAATTATGTTGAAAAATGTTTAAAGGAAGGTGAGTGCTTATTATGGGATATTCATATAGTGGGATTGTTAATGGATTAAGAAAATGCTATTTTTCTATGCGAACTATTAGTGTGGAATTAGGAACATTTGAGCACGAGTATAAAAATGGAGACACTAGGAGAAACTAGGGACGCTTCTTTTTTGACAACAAGGTGATATTCTTTAAATAAGAGACGGTGAAGGCTACCAAGCAATGTAAACGAAGGACAGGAATAGTAAAGGGAATTATAGCTAAAAGTTTACAGAAAAGAAGCGCCTCTAAGTGTCAAGGCGGCTGATGAGAAAATGAGCTTTTCCCGCCTGACCTTTACCCACCAGATGGTCCGCCTGCTGCTCGTTGAGCAGATTTACCGCGCCTTTAAAATCAATCGGGGGAGAAATACCACTGGTAAAGCTGCAAGCGGTACAGGCGGGACTCGTTTCCACCAAGTGAAATCTAGACGATTAAGGAAAATATTGTCTATAAAATAAGGAAGACCTCATCACTTCTTGCGTGTGTGATGAGGTCTTTTAGTATGCGTAAATTACGGCAATAATCCCACCGCGCACCATGCTAACATACAGGACATAACGGGGTTGATTATGCGATAGTGTTTGTTATATACCTTGGAAAGCCGGCTCCCCATAACGGCCCAGAGAAATGTGCTGGATGATGAAAAGAAAGCTATCGGCAGGCACCATAGCAAAAGATCCGGAAGGGTATGGTAATAATTAAGTAAATAGAGCTGGAACAGGCTCACACAGAAGATCATTACTTTCACATTGGCCATATTTAGCAAAAAGCCAATTTTAAAGCAGCTCCAGAAATCCGTCAGCTTGTCATGAACTTCGGTTTCTTCCACCTTGCCACTTTTATAGAGTTGGTATGACAACCACAGAATATAAACTATTCCTAGTACGGTAAGCACACTGGTCAGAGTAGGAATATATTTTTCGAACTGATAGCATAAAAATGCTGCTGCCATGACGATTAACGTAAATGCAGTAAACAGTCCGGCATAAACCTTATAAAAAGTTTTCATTCCATACTGCATACCTACATTCATGGAATATAGATTTGCAGGTCCAGGTGTGTAGGACATTAATAAAAAATACTGTAAGAAGCCTAAGAATACTACAAATGACATAATGAGTTCCTCCTTTTGATTTCCTGTTGCTTGATAAAAGAAGGATACTACACTATAATATATTTGTAAATTTGAAACATTTACATTCTTAATTCAATAATTTCGAAGTGTAAAAGGGGAAGACTATGGATATTAAGAATCTATATACATTTAAAGCTATCATAGAAGAAGGCAGCTTTGTTAATGCTGCCGCTACCTTAGGCTACACGCAATCCACAATCACTTTTCAGATTCGACAATTAGAGCAGGAATTGGGTATCATCTTATTTGAAAAAATAGGTAGAAAAATGGTCCTGACGCAGGCTGGTAAAAATATAGTTCCCTACATACACGATACGATAGAATCCTACGAAAAGTTAAAGAATATAGGCAAGGACTATTCGCAAATATGTGG
>JBOFWC010000019.1:0-2396 GCA_051653405.1 Proteocatella sp.
ACAATATTTACACCCATGTGATTTTCTATTTTTTTAATATTTCTATCAAAATTACCAAATAGCTCTGTTTGAAATTCTTGATTATCTGCTTCAAATATTTTAAAATTTTCCAAATTATTCCCTCCATGATGTTAATATCTATATTTTACACCAAAGCAGTAGCTTTTTAAAGTTATTTTAAAGCTATATATTTTTTAATTATTTTATAACTTTATGTTTTATTTTTCTGATAATAGGGTATAATAATATTCGTATGAACAAAAAAATTAATTAACTACATGGAGGTATATTATGGCAATAGCAAATTACTTTAAAGCTGGCGATTGGAAATCAGAAAAACACGTTCCAGTTATATGCATTCCTGAAAAAATAAGCGCAGAGGAAAGTTTTGCAGTTACAGTATCTATCGGAGATGAAATTCCTCATCCAAACACTCTTGAGCATCATATAGCTTGGATTAAACTTTTCTATGTTCAAGATGGAAGTACAATTCCTGTAGAAGTTGCTGATGTTAAATTCAGTGCTCATGGGGAACTTGAAAACCTTACAGAGCCTTATTTATCAGCAAAAATAAAAGTTTCAAAACCTGGAAAATTAGTTGCTATGAGCTACTGCAATATCCACGGTCTTTGGGAAAATGAAATAGAAGTAAAATTCTAATATACAAAAATTAATTGGAGAGCATTTGCTCTCCATTTTTTATTCTCAATTTCCCTATCGCTTATTCAGCCTTTGGCTTTCTTGGCGGTCTAGGCCCTGGGAATTGATAGTATATTGATTTTAGCATTCCGTTGTATAATTTACGTTTCTTTTCAGCTTTTTTATCAAATAACATTTCTACATTCTCAAGACTTGATATTAGATATATAGACCATGTAGGAAGTTTTTTAAATACTTTTCCCAATGCTTTGTATAAATCTATTACTTCTTCTTTTTCTCCAAGTCTTTCTCCATAAGGAGGATTTGTTATTATAAACCCATATTCATTTACTGAATGGAACTTTCTGGCATCTCCTACCATAAAATCGATTAAATGATCTACCCCTGCAAGTTCTGCATTAGATCTTGCTAACTTAACCATTTCAGGATCTATATCATATGCAAAAATTTTAAAATCTTTGCCATTTTCTTTTTCAATAGCTTCTTTTCTAGCCTCAGTCCAATCCTGTTTGCTTATAAAAGAAAGTTCTTCCCCTTGAAAGTTTCTATTTATCCCAGGCATCATATTAGCGCCTATCATAGCCGCTTCTATCGCAATGGTTCCTGAACCACACATTGGATCTACAAGGAGTCTGCTCTCATTCCAAGGCGTAAGCATTATCATAAATGCTGCTAGAGATTCTCTTATTGGTGCACCTCCAGAAAGCTCTCTGTAGCCTCTTTTGTGAAGCGCTGGCCCTGTACTATCTATTGTAACTTGTACAATATCCTTGTTTATAAACACATGAATAGGGTGATTTCCACCAGTTTCTTCAAACCACTCTACATTATAAACTGATTTAAGTCTTTCAACTGCAGCTTTTTTAGTTATAGCCTGAATGTCAGAAACTGAAAATAGTTTACTATTTATAGATTTAGCTTTTGCTACTGGAAATTTTGCATCCTTTGGTATAAATTTTTCAAGTGGAAGTGCCTTTACATTTGAAAATAACTGTTCAAATGTAGTCGCTTTAAATTCCCCTAGTTTAACAAGCACTCTTTCAGCACATCTAAGTGAAAGGTTTGCTACTGCAATTCCTTTTGCATCTGTTTCAAAAGTAACTCTTCCGTCAGATACATTAGTTACAGTAAATCCTAAATTCTTAAGTTCATAAGATACTGTAGACTCCACACCAAACAAGCATACTGCTATTGCTTCAAATTTCATTATTATCTCCTCATTTAAACAATTTCAAAAAATATTTTCTTGAAATCACTATTATTAACCCAAATATTTACATCATCTACTATATTTTCTAGTTTTGATAACTCTGTTCTCTTTATAATAACCACAACTGCGGCTTTTAAAACCTTAAGTTCAAAATTTGAAATTCCCGCTGATTCAAATAATTTTTTAAGATTTTCAAGCACATATTTACCGTCATTTTCAAATAAGCTCAAGTCTACATCTTTATTAACCTTAACTTCATTATTATTAAGCTTATCTAAATCGTATTCGTAAAAAACATCCTCATTCTTATCAAGGGCTTCATTTACAAGCTTATCTGCTCTTTTGTTTAGCTCTCTTCTTACGTGGGATACTTCAAAACTTTTAAGCCCCTCTATTTCACTGTTAAGTTCATCATAAAGAGGTTTTAATTCAGGGCTTTTGACTTTATACTGTCCTTTAAGCTGTCTTTCCACAAGCTGACTATCTAAAAATACTTCAACCTGATCAAATCCAAGCAGCTATGCTT
>JBOFWC010000020.1:0-19073 GCA_051653405.1 Proteocatella sp.
ATAACATTCATGTTTATTATCATCTATATCACCTTTTCAGTTATAGTTAATTGTTAGTATAATATTTATTTATTTCATTTATTTAGAATAACAAGGTTTAAATTACATGTCTAATTAAAAAAATCTATACGATTTTAAAGACTAGTCTATAGTTGGATAGCAATATATAGATATTTAATTTTTTAACTTAGAATTTACACAAAATTAACTAAATTAAGATTATTTAAGCGTGAGTTATGTTGTTATAATGTCATTAATTAAAATATGAACGGGAGGGTATCATGCTTAAATTAAAAAATATAAGTAAATCATATGGAGAGATTCCTATATTGGAAGATATTAATTTAGAAATAGGCGAAGGTGAAATTGTTTCTATTTTAGGTTCTTCTGGAAGTGGTAAGACAACTTTGTTAAATGTTATTTTAGGAACTACAGATTGTGATTTAGGAGTAATAGAGTTTGATGGGAATGATATTACTAATAAATCTATGGAAACTAGGGGATTTAATATTGTTTTTCAAGATTATGCACTTTTTCCTAATCTTAATGCTTATAGAAATATAACTTATGGATTAAGGAATAAGCCTAATATTTCTACCACTGAAGAAGTAAATGAGTTAATCGAAATTTTAGGATTAAAAGAACATCTAAATAAAAGTATTGAGCATCTGTCAGGGGGGCAAAAGCAGAGAGTAGCACTTGCACGAACACTTGTTATGAAACCCAAAATATTGTTATTGGATGAGCCTCTAAGTGCGCTTGATGGAGTGATAAAAGAATCCATAAAGGAAAAGATAAAAACTATAGCAAAGCGGTTCAAGCTTACTACAATTATTGTGACACACGATCCTGAAGAAGCATTAAGTATGTCTGATAAGGTAATGATATTAAATAAGGGTCGTATTGTACAGTATGCAGAACCACAGGATATTATTCAAAGTCCAACAGAAGATTTTGTAAAAGATTTTATAATAAAGCAGCTTGAAATAAAAAGAAATAATATTTTAAATCTATTTAATTTATCCTCAAAAAGACCTGTGTTGCATGTGGTAGGGGAGTGATGAATATTAAAAACAAAGAGCGTGATAGAGTTAAGGCCGTTTTTATATGCTTAGGTGTTTTTTTTGGGGTATTTTTATTATTGCCATTAGGGTGTATTTTTGTAAAATCAATAAGTTGTAAAACTGGATTAACCTTGGAATTTTATAAAGATATTATTATAAAAAATAATTTCAAGCAGATTTTTTTTAATAGTATTTTTATTTCGGCATCAGGGGCTTTTATAACTACAATAATAGCTTTTTTTATTGCGTATACTATAAATTATACGAATATAGACCAGTGTCTTAAGCGAGTTATAAAAATAATTACTATTATGCCAATGCTTCTTCCTACAATTACTTATGGATTTGCTATTATTTATTCATTTGGAAAACAAGGATTACTAACATTACTCTTTGGGAAACAGTTGTTTGAAATATATGGAATAAATGGATTATTGATAGGTTATGTTATATATACTTTACCAATTTCATTTCTTTTGATAAATAATGCGATGGCTTATATTGATAAGAAATTTATGCTGGTTTCAAGGGCTATGGGGGATAAATTCTATAGAAATTTTCTGTATACAGTTATAAGACCGCTTTTAGGAACGCTTGCCGCTTCTTTTATCCAAAGTTTTACATTGAGTTTTACAGACTATGGAATTCCAGCTTCGGTTGGAGGAAATATCGAGCTTCTTTCTACCACGTTATACAATGAAATGCTTGGAAGTATTCCAAATTTTAATACAGGGTCAGTAGCAGCTGTAATGATGCTTATTCCTTCTGTAGGGAGTTTTTTATTGTTAACATATATCGATCGTTACAATATAAGATATAACAAAATATCAAATGTTGAAATACCTAAAAATAAGGGAAGAGATATTGTATTTATGATTCTGTCTCTAGGTATATTAATTACAGTATCAGCAGTATTTTTTGTTATATTAGTTGTTCCTTTTGTAGAACAGTGGCCATATAGGATAGTTTTTTCATTAGAACATGTAAAAGCGGTTTTTTTGGATAATGCTCTTATGTCGATTTACAAAAATTCTCTATGGATAGCATTTCTTACGTCAATATTCGGAACCATATCAGTATATGCAGCGGCATTTATTTCTGCAAGAAATGTATTAGGGAAAACATATGGAAAAGCTGCAGATTTGATATCTGTCCTTGCGAATACTGTTCCAGGGATGGTGTTGGGGGTAGGGTATTTGTTAACGTTCAAAGGTACTTTTATTCAAAATACATTTTTTATTTTGGTGGTATGCAATATGGTACATTTTTTTTCATCTCCGTATTTAATGATAAAGAATAGTTTGGAAAAGCTAAATTTGTCATGGGAAACGACCGCCAAATTAATGGGGGATAATCTACTTAAAACTATTATTCGTATAATCATTCCAAATACATTCAAAACTATAATAGAAGTATTCAGTTACTACTTTATTAATGCTATGGTTACGGTAAGTGCAGTGATATTTATTGCAGGAGCTAAAACTATGGTAGTTACTGCAAAGATAAAAGAATTACAGCATTTTTCAAATTTCAATGAAATTTTTGTACTGTCAATATTGATTTTATTTACAAATTTAGTTGTAAAGTATATTTTTACTGTACTTTCAAATAAAAAGAATACTAAAGGAGATATGATATGAAAAAGATTTGTTTAAGATTATTTATTATGTTAATGACCTGTATTTTAACTTTTGTTGGTTGTGGAGCTCAAGCTAATGAAGCTGAACAAGTGGTAATTTATTCAAATGCGGATGATGAGGCAGTGGCAGTACTTAAATCTACACTGGATTCAAACGGCTATCAAGGAAAGTATATTTTTCAAAGTTTTGGAACATCAGAGCTTGGAGGTAAGATGCTTGCGGAAGGAAAAGACATAGAGGCAGATATAATAACCATGAGTTCTTATTATATTGATAGTGCACAAAAAGAACATAATATGTTTAGGCCACTTAGTTTTGAGATTAAAACAATAGAAAATTATCCTGATTTTTACGCACCTTTTATAGCTAATCAAGGGGCAATTTTTGTGAATACAACGGTGCTTAGCGAGAATAATCTCAAAGCGCCAATATCTCTAAAGGAACTTGGAAATACTGAATATAAAGGACTTGTATCTGTGCCTGATATTACAGGCTCATCTACAGCATGGTTAATGATTCAGGCGCTTGTAAATGAGTATGGAGACGATGGTATAGAAGCTATATTAACAGAGATATATAAGAATGCAGATGTTCATTTAGAAAAATCAGGTTCAGCTCCATTAAAAAAAGTTCGTACGGGGGAAGTTGCAATAGGGTTTGGTTTGAGACATCAAGGTGTTTTGGATAAAGAAGAAGGGTTACCTATAGATGTGATAGATCCGACAGAGGGAAATTTCACATTAACGGAATCACTTGCAGTTGTTGATAAAGGAGATAAAACAAAACCTTTAGCGAAGGACATGATAAAGTGCATAATTGAAAAAGGGCGTGAAGATCTGATGAACTATTATCCAATTTCAATTTATGTGGGAGAGTCATCTGATAAGACCCAACTATCGGCAAATTCGAAAATATTTCCAGAAAGCCTTACAGTGGAACTTCTTGAAGAACACAAAGCTATCTCTGAAGGTTGTAAATAATATTGAAAGGAGATGATATTTTGGTAAATTATAAACTGCTTACTCCAGGACCACTTACAACCACTCATTCTGTAAAAAGTGAAATGATGTATGATCACTGTACGTGGGATAATGATTACAAACAGATTACTCAGACTGTAAGAAATGAATTATTGGTATTGGCAAATGCATCAAAAGAACGCTATACGGCAGTTTTGATGCAAGGTAGTGGGACATTTGGAGTGGAATCGGTACTTACAAGTATTGTAGGCGCAGATGAAAAGCTTTTGATACTTTCAAATGGAGCCTATGGAGAACGAATGGTAGATATAGCAAATTATTCAGGAATAAGACATAAGGTGATAAATTTTGACTATAACGAATCATTGAGTCTTAAAGTTATAGAAGATATTCTTGATAAAGACGAGGAAATAACTCATGTAGCGATGGTTCATTGTGAAACTACAACGGGAATTTTAAACGATATGAAATCTGTTGTAAAATTGATAAAAGATAGAAAAAAAATATTTATATTAGATGCTATGTCAAGCTTTGGTGGAGTTGAAATAGATGTAGAGAATCTTAATATAGATTATCTCATAAGTTCGTCAAATAAATGCATTCAAGGAGTTCCTGGTTTTTCGTTCATAATATGTTCTAAACAAGATTTAGAAAAATGTAGAGGTAAAGCTAGAAGTTTGTCACTAGACATTTATGAACAGTGGAAAGCTATGGAAAAAGACGGGAAATGGAGATTTACTTCTCCAACACATGCAGTTTTAGCATTTTCAAAAGCTTTAGAAGAGCTAAATTATGAAGGTGGAGTTTCAGCTAGATCTAGACGATATAGAGAAAATAATGAACTGTTAAATTCTAAGATGAATGAAATTGGAATAGAATCATATGTATCAAAAGAACTTCAAAGTCCAATTATAACAACTTTTTTATATCCAGAAAATGTAAGTTTTTGTTTTGAAGATATGTATAATTACATCAAAGAAAGAGGTTATGCAATATATCCAGGAAAATTAACAGATGTAGATACATTTCGTATAGGAAATATTGGAGAAATATATTTAGAAGATATAGAGATTCTTTGTAGCATAATTAAAGACTACTTTACAGAGATACGTTTTAGGGGGATATAGATATGGGAAAAATAGAAGCTGTAATTTTAGATTGGGCAGGCACAACGGTAGACTTTGGATGTTTTGCACCTGTTCAAGCATTTGTAGAATCATTTAAAAGTTTTGGAATAATTCCTACTTTGGAAGAAGTAAGAGAACCTATGGGAATGTTGAAATGGGAACATGTTCATACAATGATGAAGATGCCAAGGATAACATCTGAATGGAAAAAAGTACATGGGCGTGACTGGACAAATGATGATGTAGAAAAAATATATCAAAATAGTGAATCGTTACTTATGGAAGTACTTGAAAGATATTCAGATCCCAAGCCTTATGTAGTTGACACAATTGAGGAGTTGAGAAAAAGAAAAATAAAAATTGGTTCAACTACAGGATATATTGATAAGATGATGGATATTGTAATACCTAATGCAGAAAGACAGGGTTACTTTGCAGATGTATGTTTTAGTCCCGATTCTGTAAATGGAATGGGAAGACCATATCCTTTTATGATTTTTAAAAACATGGAATATTTGAGGATTAGTAGCGTTAAATCGGTAATTAAAGTAGGCGATACAGTTTCTGATATAAAAGAAGCAAATCATGCAGGGGTTATTTCTGTAGGGGTATTAGAGGGAAGTTCAATAATGGGATTAAGTTTGAATGAATATGAGAAGCTTTCAATTGATGGAAAAGAGTTAGAATGTGAGAGGGTAAGCAAAGTGTATAGGGAATGTGGAGCGGATTATATAATAAAAAACATGAAAGAATTATGTGATTTAATAGATAAGATTGAAAAGCAATAAATAAGCTCCCACAAGATTGAAAATGCTATTGGATTTTTCCAATAGCATTTTTTAATAGTTAGATTAAATTATTCAACTTCATTTACTTCAGCCCATCTGTAGTAAGATTCGTCATAGTTTTTCACATTTGCATAGCCATTCATTTCAAGAATTTGTTGCATATAAGCTGATCTTATTCCAGCGGTACAATATGTTACGATAGCATCATCTTTTGAAATTCCATTTGCAGTCATTACCGCATCTATATCAGCATTAGTTTTTAAAGTTCCATCTTCTTTTAAAAGCTCAAGGAAGTTTATATTTACTGATCCTGGGATGTGTCCGCCCACTTTTTCGCCATAGTTTGCAGCGCCATCATACTCGGTTTTATCTCTAGTATCTATTACCTTTACTTTGTTTTCTGCTAAAAGAGTTTTTAATTCATCAGTAGCAATACTAGATGTTAAATCTATATTTTCTACTACAACCTCTGCAGGAACATATGGGGCAGCTTCTTTTGAAGTAGCAAGGCCTGCATTTGTTATAGCATCGATTCCGCCATCAAGGATTTTTGCATTATCATATCCTGCAAGACTAAGTGTCCAAAGAATTCTTCCGTCATCTCCCCAGCCTTTTTTAGTATCTGCAAAGATCACGATATCTTTATCTTTAGTTATGCCCATTTCAGAAAGGGCTTTTGATAATCTTTCTTTATCAAACACAACTCCCCAGTTAGGATCTCCTGGTTTTCCATCTCCTACAGTTGAGAATTGTTGCCATACAACGCCGATAGCTCCTTCTAAAGAGCCTGATTTTGTTATAGCTTCAGGTCCTCTTGCATCGATAGCAAGGAAGTTATCGTTAGCCATATTTGTTTTAATATATTCGATATCTACTATTTTATCACCTACAAAAGTATCAGCTGCAGCAGGTTGCTCAGTTTCTGGAGTTGATTCAGATGAACTGTTAGCACCACAACCAGTAATTGTTAATGCCAGCACAAGCATCATAATTAAGTTTTTAAGTATAAATTTCTTTTTCATAGTCATTTCCCTTCGTTATAAGTTTTTCTTGAGTAATAAGTTACAGACGTACATATAGATAATAGCATAATTACAAGAGGTTTCTTATAGAAAATATCTATGGATAAGTAAAATATTTTCTATACATGAATTAACACAAAAATTTTATATTTATAAAAGTGTTATCAATACTCTAAAGCTAATTTTTATTTTTATAAATAGAGCATATAAAGAATTACAAACGCGATTTTTTGAAAAATTATCTTGAATTTAATTTGAACATCTGCTATAATTCTACAAAACAATATTAAGTGTGCATTATATAAAAATTAAATTAATCGGATGATGATAGCGGGAGAGCGGCATATGCCCACCGAAGAAGTAAATCTTTCAGGTACCCCATTTTGGGAGATGACCGTTATCGGACGAGCCTCTGGAGAGACTTATTATAAGCACCGAAGGAGCAAGGCTTTATTTTAGCAATATTATAGAGCTGAAACTCTCAGGTAAAAGGACAGAGATATTCAAGGCATATTTTGTTGTGCCCTTTTTGAATTCAGAGGCTATATCTACGCGTAGATATAGCCTTTTCCTATTTTAAGTTCCTCTTCCTATGTCACTTAAGAAAATACAAAAACTTAGGAGGAATGTTTTATGGAAACACTATTGTCAGTTTTAGGAAGTATTAATCAGTTGGTATGGGGACCACCACTTTTGATTCTTTTAGTCGGTACAGGAATTTATTTAACTATAAACCTTGGACTAATCCAAGTTTTAAAGTTACCACTAGCACTTAAAAGTATTTTTGAAAAAGAGGAATCTGATTATCAGGGAGACGTTTCAAGTTTTGGAGCCCTTTGTACTGCACTTGCAGCTACGATAGGAACTGGAAATATTGTGGGGGTAGCTACAGCGATAAAAGCAGGTGGCCCAGGAGCACTTTTTTGGATGTGGGTAGCCGCTTTTTTTGGAATGGCTACCAAATATGCTGAAGGTCTTTTGGCGGTTAAATATAGAGTTAAAGATGATAATGGTCAGATGTCTGGGGGACCCATGTATTATATAGAGCTTGGACTTGGGAAGAAGTGGCTGGCTAAATTATTTGCTTTTTTTGGAATTGGAGTAGCTTTTTTTGGAATAGGTTCGTTTACGCAGGTAAATGCAATTTCATCTGCGGTGGAACAAACTTTTAAACTGCCGATGACAATTACAGTTATTATAATTACAGCGTTAGTGGCACTGGTTACTTTTGGAGGAATACAGTCCATTTCAAAAACAGCGGAGAGAATAGTGCCATTTATGGCGGTATTTTATTCGGTAGCCTCAATTTTAATACTGATTTTAAATATTTCTCAGTTGCCAGCAGCGTTTGCTCTGATTATTAAATCAGCGTTTACAGGAACTGCTATGACTGGTGGATTTTTGGGAGCAACGGTAGCTATGGCGGTTAAAAATGGTATTGCAAGAGGTGTTTTTTCAAATGAATCAGGGCTTGGAAGTGCACCTATAGCAGCAGCGGCAGCTAAGACGAATTCATGCGTGAAGCAGGGACTTATTTCAATGACGGGAACTTTTTTTGATACGATTGTTATATGCACAATGACAGGTCTAACGTTAATTGTTACTGGGGCTTGGCAGGGAGAAGGGTTAGAAGGCTCAAGTATGACTAACTTTGCATTTACTCAGGGACTAAACAGTAACATAGGTTCTTATGTAGTAACCATAGGCCTAATTTTCTTTGCATTTACGACAATTATAGGTTGGAATTATTATGGGGAACGTTGCAGCGAATATCTATTTGGAGCAAAATCAGTTAAGACTTATAAACTTATTTTTGTTTGCTTAATTGGAAGTAACGTATTTTTACAAAATGTTCAGCTTGATGCAATCTGGATTACAGCAGATATAGTGAATGGACTTATGGCATTTCCTAATCTAATTGCATTGATAGGTCTTAGACAGATTATAAAAGAAGAAACAAAAGCTTACTTTTCACAAGGCTTAAAGCCAAAGAAAATAGCATAGTAAAATTTTGTTATAAACATACCTGATATAAGGTATAACATTTTCATTGAACCTGTATTGAGGCCGTAGAGTAAATATTTTATTCTACGGTTTTCATATGCATATAAATATATCCTTGAAAGTAGTATTTTTATATGATACTATATTAATATCGGAACTCGATATCAAAAAATGTTACTTGGAGAGAAATATGAAAACTATGATTTCAATAAAAAATTTAAAATTTAAAGATATGATTGAATATCCTGATTTGGAAATAAGTCGCAGTGAGATTTTATTTTTGACAGGAAGAAGTGGCTGCGGGAAAAGCAGTCTTTTGAAGCTTTTAAATATGACAGAAATGCAGTCAGATGGAAATATATATTATGAAGGAAAGAATATAGCGGAGATGGACACTTTGGAGCTTAGGAAGAAGGTTTTGTTAGTACCTCAGGAGGTATATCTATTTTCAGGCAGTATAATTGATAATTTTAATCAATTTTATAGCTATATAGAGCGTCCATTTTTAGAAAAAAGAAATATGGAGGAGTATTTAAATATATGCAGAATGGAATTATCGCCAGAAACGAGCTGTGATTCAATGTCAGGTGGGGAAAGGCAGAGAGTTTTTTTATCTATAGCTCTAAGTTTGGAACCAGAGGTATTAATGCTTGATGAACCCACTTCAGCGCTTGATCAAAGTACATCAAGTGAATTGATGGAAAATATAGTAAAGTTTTGCAAGGAAAAGGGAGTGACATTAATTGTAGTAAGTCATGATAGAAACCTAGCCGAGGTATTTTCTGAAAGAGTTATAAAGTTAGATGGAGGAGCTTATGAAGGGCGCAGCGGAGATAGAACTTATTAGATTTTTGATGATTTATACACTTCTTATAGGGGTGCTTTTTGTGATGAAGCTTTGCAAAATAAACCAAAGTAAACTGCTTTTTGTAGCAAGCTTAAGGATGACGGTACAGCTTATCATTGCAGGGTTTGTGTTAACTTATATATTTAAGAATCCAAATCCAATATTTACGGTAGCCTATGTTATGGCTATGGTTTTGTTTGCTACTCACAGAGTACTTTCCAAAAATACATGGCTTAATTCAAAATTTAAGTGGGCAGTATTTTTTTCTATACTAATTTCAGGAATCGGGGTGGGCTTATTTTTTATAGGATTAGTGATAAATCAAAATGTTTTCAATCCTCAATATGCAATCCCTATAAGTGGGATGATTTTTGGAAATACTATGACGGGTTTAAACCTAGCGCTCAGCTCTTTTAGTTCGAGTTTAGAAATTGAAAAACGGAAATTTGTTTCACTTTTAAATTTTGGAGCAAAACCCTCGGCAATCCTGCTTCCTGTAGCAAACAAATCTTTGGAAACCGCACTTATACCAACACTTAATGGAATGATAGGGCTTGGGATAGTGGCGCTTCCGGGAATGATGACAGGGCAGATTCTTGCAGGGACACTTCCTACTACGGCAATACTATATCAAATAGCTATAATGATAGTAATTTGTACTGTAGTTTGTATGTCGGTTTTTTCAGCACTTTATATCGGATACCATACCCTTTATAACGACAAAAACCAATTTTTATTTTAGCTATTACAAAAATTATATTTTTCAAGGACTGTTGAAATTACAGCGCTTTAAAGCGTGGAGAAGCAAGCGGTTTTTAAATTTTTTGTTGACAACTGATTTAAGATGTATTATCATTGTCTACAAAGTTGATAGAGGTTGCGGATAGATTAGTAAGTAATGGAGAAGGCATTCTGTGAAATTACTGAAAGGCGATTCCGCCGAAGGACAGATCAGGCGTGATTTGTTTCTGGGCCAGAGCAGAATATACTCTGGACTCCTGATTCTAATATGAATCAGAGGTGCTATCGATGACAACGGATATTCTGATATTTTAGTTGCATCGATGCGATGCAACTTTTTTTGTACAATTAATTAGAATTTACTAAGATAAAATATCAGGAGGATAAGATTATGTCAGTATTTAGAGGATGTTCAGTAGCTATAATTACCCCAATGTTTGAGGATGGAAGTGTAGATTTTAAAAGATTTGAAGAGATAATAGAGTGGCAGATAGAACAGGGTATTGATTCTATAACGGTATGCGGTACTACAGGAGAATCGTCAACGCTGGATAATGAGGAACATATTGAAGTTATAAGGTTTGCAGCAGAAAAAATAAATAAGAGAGTACCTGTAATTGCAGGCGCAGGAAGTAATGATACTAGGCATGGAATCGATCTTTGCCAAAGAGCAGAAGCGGCAGGGGCTGATGCCCTTTTACTAGTTACTCCATACTACAACAAGTGTTCTCAAAGGGGTCTTGTGGAGCATTATAGAGCATGTGCGGATGCAGTAAATATTCCATGTATCTTATATTCAGTTCCAGGGCGAACGGGCGTAAATATAGAGCCTAGAACCGTACTTGAACTTTCATCACATCCAAATATTGTCGGCATAAAAGAAGCGAGCGGAAATATAGCGCAGGTTGCTGAAATCGCAAGACTTGTACCTAAGGATTTTGATATATATTCAGGGAATGACGATATGGTAGTGCCTCTACTTTCTCTAGGGGGAGCAGGATATATTTCAGTACTTGCCAATGTAGCACCAAAGGATTCGGTAGAGATGACAAGAAGCTTTTTTGAGGGAAATTTAGAAAGAGCAAGAGAACTTCAGCTTAACATGAAACCTCTTATAGATGCACTTTTTGCAGATGTAAATCCAATTCCTGTAAAGGCAGCTATGCACATTTTAGGAAAATGTGAACTAACTTACAGACTGCCACTTTGTCCACCAAGTGAAAAAGTGTATGAGGAGCTAAGAATGCAGATGGAAGCTTATGGGCTTATTTAGAAAAGGCGTTTAAAAAAGCTAATTTAGAAAAGAGGAAAATATGCTAAAAGTAATACTTCATGGGTGTAATGGAAGAATGGGAAAGGTGCTTCAGCAAATGATAGCAGCTTCTGATAATATATGTGTGGCAGCGGGTATAGATAGAGAAGTAGTGACGGAATGTGATAGCTTTAATACGAATAACACGAATAATAGCAAGTTTCCTATATATAGGGATTTAAGAGACTGTACTGAGGCAGCCGATGTAGTTATAGATTTTTCAAATCATGCGGCTGTTCCAAAGCTGTTGAGCGCCTGCGTAGATAAAAACCTTCCTGTTGTGATAGCAACTACAGCACTTGAGGAGAATGAGCTAAGTCTTCTTAAGGAAGCTGCGCTAAGTATTCCGGTATTTCATTCATTCAACATGTCTCTTGGAATAAATCTGATTGCTAAGCTTATGAACACTGTAATGAGCGTATTAGAGGATGATTTTAATGTAGAAATAGTGGAGAAGCATCACAATAAAAAGAAAGATTCTCCAAGTGGAACGGCGCTTCTTTTAGCAGATGCAGTAAATGACGCATGTAAGGTAAAGAAAGAGTATATATATGGAAGAAACGGAAAAGACGATGAGTGTAAGCTAACGGAGCTTGGAATTCATGCGGTGAGGGGAGGAAGTATTCCTGGAGAGCACACGCTTATATTTGCAGGGGAGGATGAGATTATAGAAATTACCCACACAGCCCTTTCTAGAAATATATTTGCAAAAGGGGCACTTAAGGCAGCTCAGTATGTAGCCGGAAAAGAAAAAGGGCTTTACAGTATGAAAAATATGATATAACAAGGTGATGAGATGAAAAAGAAAAAGTTCAATAGGAAGACCGTAGTTATAGTAACAAGAGGTATGGATGTTTCAGACTTTTATAAGAAGCAAATCGAAAGACTATTTACAGATAGTGTAGATGTAAAAAGTTACAGCACTACTATATATACAGGGGACAATTCCATAGGGGAAAATGCAGAACCTATTGAAAAAGGAGATATTTATCTTATTACAACAGATGCATTTGCATCTCAAAAGCTAAGGCAGTACAAGCTGGGAGAAGATGTAGATTATATAGAGCTTAAAGTAGACCTTACGGAGAACAACATAAGGGAACTTTTAGAGCTTGAAGATGGTACAGCAGCTATGCTTGTAAATATGAGTAGTGTGATGGCAAAAGAAGTTATATCAAGACTTTCACAACTTGGGATAAACCATATAAACTTTATACCAGTATATCCAGAGATGAAGGAAATTCCAAATATTGATTTAGCTGTTACTCCTGGAGAGCAACGTTTTGTACCTAAAAATGTAAAACGAATAATAGATATTGGTCATAGAAGCATAGATATTGAAACTATAGTGGAATTAGCTTTGAAGCTTGAAAGAGAAGATTTGCTTGAAAGTGAACGCTTTAAAAGCTACTTTCAAAAGATGGCTAAGAAAAACTACAGTATAGATAGACTATATGGGAAATCTAGCAGGCTAGAAACTCAGTTTGAACGCTTACTAAGTGCTCTAGATGATGGGATAGTAGCTTTAGATGAAAAGCTAGACATATTTGCAGTAAATGAAAAAGCACTTAAAATATTAAATTTAAATGAAAGAGATGTAATTGGATCAAATGTGTTGAATTTTATACCACAGCTTGATTTAAGTTTTAAGAAGCTGGACTACAAAGAAGCTTCAAAATTAGATATAGAAACTAAAGTGATTAATATAAATGGAACAAATATAAGTATGACTATTTTTCCTACCTATAAAAATGATAAAAATATAGGTGCTTTTATAAAGCTCACTATATTTTCAGAAGATGAAACTAAACAACAAAAAGCTAGACTTCAGCTGCTCACAAAAGGACATACTGCAAAATATACATTTGATGATATTGTAGGCAATAGTCATTCAATGAAAGAAGCTATAAGAATAGCAAAAAAAATGGCAATTACATCTGCACCAATACTAATAGAAGGGGAGAGTGGGACTGGAAAAGAATTGTTTGCACATGCAATACATGATAGCTCACAACGAAGAGGTAAACCTTTTATTGCAATAAATTGTGCAGCTATGCCAGATAATCTTTTAGAATCAGAACTTTTTGGATATGAAGAAGGAGCGTTTACAGGGGCTAAAAATGGTGGAAAATTAGGGTTGTTTGAATTTGCACATACAGGGACGCTTTTTTTAGATGAAGTAGAAGCTATGAGTCAAGCATTACAGGTCAGGCTACTTAGAGTATTGCAAGAGCATGAGGTTATGAGATTGGGTGGTCATAGAATAATAAACGTGGATGTGAGAATAATTGCAGCAACCAATATAAATCTGGAAGATATGGTAGCAACAGGACAATTTAGAAAAGATTTATATTATAGACTAAACACAATACAGATAGAAATTCCACCATTAAGAGAGCGTAAAGAGGATTTAGAGTTACTTATAAATTCTATGAAAAGTAAAATTAGAGCAAATTATACGATATCTAATGAGGTTTTGGGTGTTTTTTTTAAATACCCATGGGATGGAAATGTAAGAGAGCTTCAAAATTATATAGAATATTTCTCATACTTAGAAAAAAAAGAAATAACGATTGAGAATATACCGCCAAACTTAAAAAAGAAACTAATAGGGTTGATTTATAAACCTGATATTTTAAAATACAACCCTAAATGCAACCCTAATTCGTATTTAGAAAATCCAAATGTAAAATTCGTGATTTCTGAAATAAGAAATGCAAATAAAAATAATATAAATGTAGGAAGAAGAACCATTTCTAAAAAATCTTTAGAAATAGGTATAAAGCTTTCAGAACAACAGGTTAGAACTATATTAGACAAACTTGAGAAGCTAGGAATAATAGAAAAAAATATAGGAAGAAAAGGTTGTATATTAAAAATACAATGATTTTGGCATAAAAGTTGCGTTATAGTAAGTTAAACTATGGCGCATTTTTTGTACAGATAAAATTATTAAGGAGAGTTTTTATGAGAAACGCAAGATATATGGGAATAAATGAAAATGGGAATCTTACATTTGGTGGAAAAGATACGATCGAGCTTTCAAAAAAATATGGAACCCCCCTCTATATTATGGATGAAACTGAGATAAGAACAAGATGTAGGGAAATAAAGGAAGCACTTACAGGGAAATATAAAAATTCAAAGGTACTATATGCGAGTAAAGTATTTAGTTGCAAGGAAATATATAGAATTTTAGCTGAGGAAGGTATGGGGGTAGACGTTGTTTCGGCAGGAGAATTTTATACAGCTGCTTCGGCAGGTTTCCCGAAAGAAGAAATATATTTTCATGGGAACAACAAGACTTTTGAAGAGCTTGAATATACCATTGAGCAAAATATTGGATATATCGTAATAGATAATTTTTATGAAATGGAAAATGTTCAAAAGATTGCACAGGCAAAAAATAAGGTAGTTAAAGCTCTTTTAAGAATAAGTCCAGGAGTAGAAGGGCATACGCATGAAGCTATATCTACAGGACAGCTTGATTCAAAATTTGGATTCACGATGGATTTTGGAATAGCACTTGAAGCAGTAAAAAAAGTACTTTCTATGAGAAATATAGAATTTAAAGGCATTCATTGTCATATTGGTTCACAGATGTTTCTTCCTGAAATTTACAAGGCTGGGGCAGAACGAATGACAGATTTAGCGCTTGATATAAAGCAACAATGTAAAGTGGATGTTGAACAGCTTAATATAGGCGGAGGGTTTGGAGTATATTATACGGATGAAGACAGTCCAAAAGATATAAGCGTTTTTATGGATAGTATAATTGAAAATGTGACGTTTAATTGTCAGAAGAAGAGTCTATTGTTACCTAAAATTCTAATAGAGCCAGGAAGATGGTTAATGGGTGAAGCGGGGGCTACTTTGTATACGGTAGGGGCAATAAAGGATATTCCAGGCGTTAGAAAATATATAAGTGTAGATGGTGGAATGACTGATAATATAAGACCAGCACTTTATGGAGCAAAATATGAGGCAGTAGTAGCTAATAAAGCAAGTGAAGATTCAGCAGAGACGGTTACAATTGCGGGAAAATGTTGTGAATCGGGAGATAAACTTATAATAGATGCATATTTACCTAAGATCGAATCAGGAGATATTTTAGCAGTGCTTACGACTGGGGCATATAATTATTCAATGGCTAGCAACTACAATAGAATAGGAAGACCTTCAGTGGTTATGATAAAAGATGGAGTAGATAGAGAGATTGTCAAAAGAGAAAGTTTTGAAGACCTTATAAAAAATGATTTATAGCATTTATAGTAGTTGGGTGAAATTGAACTAAATGAATTAGGAGAAAAATATGAATATAATATATACAAAAATAAACGGAAATGGTAACAATTTTTTAGTAATGGATAATAGGACTTTGAAACTGGACAATGATGTGAAATCATCACTGGCAAAGCGAGATTGTAATATAAAAACATCTATGGGGGCAGATGGCGTGATGTTTGTAGAAGAATCAACAGATGCTGATTTTAGAATGAGAATCTACAATGTTGATGGTTCTGAAGCAGAGATGTGTGGGAATGGAGCAAGGTGTATCGCTAGTTTTGCATACCAAAATAAAATTGCAGACAAAGATATGAGTTTTGAAACAGGGGCAGGACTTATGAAAGCTAAAATCATAGATCTCGAAAATGAAGAAAAACACATTTCCTGTGTAAGTATAGATATGGGTGAGATTGATTTATCAGAGCTTAAAATGAATTTAAGTATTGAGGTTTTAGGTAAAAACATAATCTATAGTTATCTTCCAGTAGGGGTACCACATGTATCAGTATATTGTAAAGAGAATGGTATTTTTTCAAGGGAGGATATGGTTAAGTATGGAAATGCAATTGATAAAGCAAGGGACATTTTTATAAAGGGTACAAATGTAAATTTTTTAGAAGTCATTAATGAAAATGAAATTAAGGTTACCACGTTTGAAAGGGGGGTAGATGATTTAACGGATTCATGTGGTACAGGCTCTTGTAGTAGCAGTATAATAGCAGCAATAATAAATAAGGAAAAAGAAGGAATTATGACAGTAAAGAATCCTGGGGGCATAAATCAAGTAAGTTATAATATTGATTGGGATAAAAACATTTGTAAAATAGAGCTTTTGGGGAAAGTATCGACAGTAGCAAGGGTAGAAATGTTAATTTAAAATGTTTATCTAAGGAGGATTAAGCTTGTGAGTGAAAATCTTGGAAAGAAAAACAGTATTTTATAGTTAATCTATATGGATTTCCACCAGAAGCTTTTCCAATAATAGCCACAATTGGTTTTTTAGTCGATCCTCCAGCAACAATGGTCAATGCGACAGGAGATGCTGTAGCAGCTATGATGGTTACAAGACTAGTTGAAGGCAGAGATTGGATAAAAAATAAGATGGGTAAAGACGAGGCAGCTTAAATAATAATGTAAAAGAGAGTTCATATAATTAAATGTATGAACCCTCTTTTTTGTAGACATAAAAAATTTTTTTGTTTCATAATAAGGATGTGCAGAGTATAATATATATAGGAGGAATGAGTATGCCTGTAAAAATTATAACGGATAGCACATCATATATATCAAAGGATTTAGTAGAAAAATACGACATAGACATATTATCATTAAATGTACTTTTAAACGGAAAAAATAAACGAGAATTAGATTGGACAAACGAAGAGTTTTATCAGGAGATTGAAAAATGCAATGAATTTCCAAAATCTTCCCAGCCTTCCTTAGAAGAGATGACTAATATTTTTGAAAAACATATACTTCAAAATGATCAGGTAGCCGCAGTGTTTATGTCTTCTAAGATGAGTGGAACCTTTTCGACTGCAAATGTCATTAAGGAACAGCTTTTAGAGGAATATAAAGATGCGCAAATAGAAATACTGGATTCTAAAACCAATTCAATGCAGCTTGGCTTTGCAGCGCTTGAAGGTGCCAAAAAAGCTAGTGAAGGCGCAACGCTTAAAGAAGTTGTAGAAGTTATGGAGCATGTCATTAACAATAGCCGATTTTTATTTACACCAGAGACCTTTGAGTATCTAAAAAAAGGTGGAAGAATAGGCGGAGCGGCGGCACTTTTAGGTCATTTACTGAATATAAAGCTTGTCCTTACGGTAGAAAATGGGCAGACGACGGTTTTTGGAAAGGCAAGAACTAGGAAAAAAGCAATAGATTTAATTTTGAACAAACTTTATGAAGATGCCTCTGACAGAGAACTTGGGGGAGTAATTGTTCATCATATAAACTGTGAAGAAAAAGGGCAGGAGATTGCGGAGGAGATAGGTCTGAAACTTGGAATAAAAGTAAAGCTGCAGTCGATAGGCCCTGTTATAGGAACTCATGTAGGCCCAGGCAGTGTAGGTGTGGCATATTGGCTTAAATAATGAAATTAGAAAGTAGGAAATTTTTATATGGTAGAAAAGATATTTGAAAGTCCAGAAATATATAGAATCGAAGTACCACTTCCCAAAAATCCTCTTAGAGCGCTTAATTCTTATGTTATAAAGACAAAAGAACGAAATCTAGTAATCGACACAGGGTTTAACAGAAAAGAATGTTATGATGCACTGACAGAAGGGTTAAAAGAAATTGGAATAGGTATAGAAAATACGGACTTTTTCATAACGCATCTTCATGGGGACCACAGTGGTCTTGTAAACAAGATTGCAAGTAAAAGCAGTAGAGTTTATATGAGCAGTATTGATTACAGCTATTTAAAAGGAGACCTTGAAAATGTGAGCTGGCCTAAAATTGAAGCACTTTATGAAGAAGAAGGCTTCCCAAAGGAAATTATAGAATCGCTTAAGAGCAGTAATCAGGCTCAGGATTTTATGCCAGAGGAGATATTCTCAGTTGAATCGGTAGAAGATGGACAGCTTATATCACTTTCTGATTTAGAATTTGAATGTATTCTTACGCCGGGACACACGCCGGGGCATATGTGTTTATATTTAAAATCACATAAAATTCTTTTCTCTGGAGATCATATACTTTTTGATATAACTCCTAATATAACTTCATGGTATGGGGTAACGGATTCGCTTAAGGATTATATGGAAAATCTTAGAAAACTTGAGAACTTAGATATTGAATACACTTTTCCAGGTCATAGAACGGCTAGCAAGGACGTAAAAGATAGAATAAGAGAAATCATAGGTCATCATGAAGAACGTCTTGAGGAAGTAATTTGTATAATAAACTCAAATACAATAGAGATGAACGCATATGAAATAACACAGCAGATGGAGTGGAATCTTAGGGGAGCTTCTTGGGAGGAATTCCATATGAATCAGAAATGGTTTGCAATGGGAGAGGCACTAGCACACTTGGATTATCTATATAATAACGGAAGAATAACTAAAAAAATGGATATTAAAGAGAAAATTTATAAGTATTTATTAAATTAATGAATAAATTTCAGTATTTTTTAAATATTTAAAATTATTTAGAAATAGCTATTTATTTTCTCTTTTTTTTGAGCTATACTTTAATAAGTTAGTACAATAAAAAGGAGAAAATGACTTATGAAAAGGGACGGTAATTTAATCA
>JBOFWC010000021.1:0-3842 GCA_051653405.1 Proteocatella sp.
ATGAAACTTGCTATTACGGTAAGTTTGATTATTGTTACGCATTTATCGAAGCAAGTATTAGGTCACTAAAAAACAATGGGAAACTGGCATATTTAATCCCGAGCAATATCTTTAAAAATCAGTTCGCAAAATCCTTGAGAGAGTACATCGTAGAAGACTTGACCGATATATATGATTTCACAAATAAGAAGCTATTTAAGGATAAACTAACCGCTTCGGCGATTATTATATATGAAGCAAATAGTGAACAGATGCAATTAAGATATCACAATGTTTTAGCAAATAAAAGCAAGCAAATCGTGAAAGCTGATTTGAATGGGAAGTGGCAATTTGAAAGCGTAAGTGATATAGAAGAGACAAGAAGATTTGGAGATTACTTTCATGCTGCAAGTAGCATAGCTACCCTTTTGAATGGAGTCTATATTATTCAAGATTATTCAGATGAGGGCGACTATATAAATACTAAGGGGAATCTAATTGAAAAAAGTATTTTGCGAAGAGCCATCAGTCCAAGATCAAAGAGATATAAAAAAGAGGAATATATAATTTTCCCTTATGCGTATCATGAAAATAATCTTGTCAGATTCTCAGAAGCACAATTTGCTGAACGATTTCCAAGGGCTAATGAATATATGGAGAAGTCAAGAATTAAGCTAAGTAAACGAGATAATGACAAAGGGATAAGTTGGTTTGAGTATGGTAGAACGCAAGCATTAGCTCATCTAAATCAAGAAAAGTTGCTGCTTTCAACCTTAGTAACCAATCAAGTGCATGTGTATATTCTTGAGCAACTGGACATTCCAACGTCAGGGATATATATAGTAAAAAAGGGTGATTATGACTTAAGGATTGCAAAAAGAGCATTAGAAAGTTTGGAGTTTTATAATTATGCAAAGAATATTGGTGTGATTTCAAATGGGAGTTCCTACAGAATTGCGCCAAAAGATATAAATAATTTTATTATCCCTGAGAATTATTTCGTAGAAAACTAGAAGGAGCAAGTGTATGTCAAAAGTACCTTTTAATGTAGATGCCTACACGGCAAAACTAATAGGACGTGAAAATGTATCTAAACTTGATGGTGCAATACTCGAGCTTGTTAAAAATACTTATGATGCAGATGCTTCTATTTGTTTTTTGTATTATGAAAATGAGACTGCAACATTATATATTGGTGATAATGGTACTGGAATGACTGAAGAGGTCATACTTAAGCATTGGATGACTATAGGAAGCTCTTCAAAAAAGATTCAATATAAAACTGGGAAGGGAAGAATTCAAACTGGAGCTAAAGGAATAGGTAGATTCGCATTAGATAGAATAGCAGATAGTTGTGATTTGCTTACCATCTCTGAAACTGAACACTTACGATGGGATGTAGATTGGACAATATTTGAATTTGGACAGAAGATAACGGATATAACTGCAGACCTTGAGCCATCAGATCTTGGTTTTGATGATTTTCTTGCAGATGTAAAAAACAAGGAAGTCATGAAAATTATCAAAAAGGACTTTGTTAGAACAGGCTCGATTTTTAAGTTAACCAATTTGAGAGATGTTTGGGATAATTCAGTAGTTGAGAGCATTAAGTCCAATTTACGAACTTTGATTCCACCGGAATTTAAGGAAATTTTCAATGTATATTTTTTCGAATCAGGTACAACCATTGAAGAAGCAGCTGTTTTGCAAGACGGAGATGATTTCCTTTACGACTATAAGCTTCATTTTGTGGCTGAATCTTCTGGAAAAGTAAGTGTGGCAATATATAGAGACGAATTTGATTTTTCTAATAAATTTGATGAAGTAATGACTGGTGCTGGTTTTGATTTTTCTGAAAGAGAGTATTTTAAGGGGAAACCCGTTCTGAAAAAAACGACGTTTACTGAAATAATAGGCGCAAAAGAGATAATTGAGAATACCATCGGTGATTTCGAAGGGACTCTTTATTATGCAAAATTAAATGCACCTGGAAGCGAAAAAGAGAAATATTTCTACAAAGATATTACAGGTCGTCCTGATATCAGAAATACATTCGGTGGTATTAGAATTTATAGGGATGGATTTAGGGTAAGACCGTATGGAGACCCCAAATCATCGTCAAGTGATTGGTTAATGCTGGCTGCTAGAAAGAATAAGTCACCTGCCGCAGTTTCACATGAGACTGGTTCGTGGAGGGTCAATGCAGATCAGATGCATGGAAGCATTTATATTTCAAGAACAAATATTTATTTACCGGATCAAGCCAACCGTCAAGGAATAGTTGAAACAAAAGAATTTGGATTGCTGCGACTATTTATAGAAAATGTTATACGATTATTTGAACGTGATAGACAAACTGTGTGTCGTATTTTAGATAAGTATTATGACAAGCTTCATCCGACAAAGGATATTGAAAAAGAGATAAAAAAGAAGTTAAAAGAAGATAAAAAGAATGCCGAAATTGCTCAGAAAAATAATCAACCGCCTGTAGCACCTGCAGTAATTGATGTTGAAAAAGTGTCTAAGTTAGTTGAGAAAAAAGACTCAACTATTAGAGATCTTGAAAACGAGATTCAAATGCTGCGTGTTCTTGCTACTACAGGCATAATTACAAATACCTATGTCCATGAAATAAAAGATGTTACACACAAATTGAACCTCAATATCGTTATGGCCAAAGAGGCTATTGAATTTGATAGAGATATGAATACAGCACTTGATTATATCAACAGGGCCAGCATAATGAGACAAGCATTTACTTCGTGGTTTAAAGTGACAATAGAATCAGTGCGACGAGATAAAAGATCCATGAAGAAGACGAGCATCAGTCTATTGGTTTCTAAGTTGATTGAATCGTGGAAGGAGTCATTAAGCCCTAAAAAAATTGAAATCATTGACTCCATTGATGAAGTTATATTTAAATGCTTTCCTTATGAAATTGAAAGCATACTAAACAATCTGATAGCTAATAGCGTAGCTGCATTTGACAAAAAGGTATCTGATAACAAAAAAATATGTATAGACATATCAGAGCAAGCTAATGGAATACTAATAGAGTACTCGGATAATGGGATTGGTCTCTCACAATCATACAAGAAAAATCCAAGGATAATATTAGACCCGTTTGAGACTGACAAAATTACAAATGGGGGAGAGATAGTTGGAACGGGTATGGGTATGTGGATAATAAACCGAATCGTAGGCGAGTATTATGGCTCAATAGATTTGTCAAAAAACATTTTCGATGCAGATGGTTTTTACATTGATATTTCGTTGAAAAATAGATCACAGGAGGAAAATCAATGATTACAGTAGGTTTTATCGATGATGACAAAACACTAATTAATGATTATCAGATTAGATTAAAAAGAAGAAATGTTAATCTAGTCTTTGCAGAAGGTTGCAATACAAAAGAGGATGTGCTTGAGTGGATAATTAAGAACGAAATTAAATGCATGCTTGTTGATTACAAATTAACGCAAGCATACGGATTTATGGGAACTGACTTGGTTGCATATTTGAATTCTGAGATACCAGATTTGCCATGCATTATTTTAACGAATTACTGTGAAGAAGGCATTGGAGAGAACTTAGTTGTTGAAAATTTATTTATCGACAGGGACGTATTTGATGCAGAAATGGGATCAGCAAAATTTGAGGAATTTATTAGCAAATTAAACCAATCGGTTGCTGTTTTTGATAATCGGTTGGTAAAGCATAATGAAGAATTCCAAAGTCTTAGAAATAAAAAGGATACAGGCGAAATATCTGCTATTGAAGAAGAACGTTTTCTAAGCTTGTTCAAAATTTTGAGAGCATATAATGAAGTTGATGATATGCCAACAGAGTTGCTGACTACTAGT
>JBOFWC010000022.1:0-7784 GCA_051653405.1 Proteocatella sp.
TTCCAAAAATCTGAGATTTCAGATGAAGTTAATTCTTGTTTGCGAGAAACTTTCTTTTTTTTCATTACCAGTTTAAATGCTTCTTTAGTTTCAATTCTGTAATCCATTGTATTTCCTCCGTTTAATATAAGTTTTACGGAAAGACGGGAATAGGACTTTAAAACGGTATGGTTATTTCGTGCTTGGGAGGGTGATATTCCATGAAAACGGGTGAAGGCCCTACTTAAAACTTTCGGGAGTATCGTAACCGTATTTAAATGCAATATCTATAATTTTTTCCTCAGAGCCTATAAGTTCACATGCAGCAAGTGAAAGTCTTCTGTAGCGAATATATTCACCTAGTGTAAAACCACATAATATACTAAATACACGCTGAAAATGAAAACTTGAAGAATATGCAGCTTTTGCGACATCCTCATAATCAATCGATTCTAGAAGATGATCTTCTACATAGTCAATTGCATTTTGTATTCCTGTAATCCAATCCATTTTTCTCTCCTTCCGTATGATCTTATCTTAAAGGATTTTGAGTTTATTCTCTTGACTTTTTGTGCTTCGAAGTGTTTGCTTTAAAGTTATAATACTTTAAAATTATAACTCATAAATTGAAAAATTAAAATTATTATTTTAATTAAATAAAGTGAAGTTGGTTCGTAAAAATTTATTCTGAAAAAATTTAAATTTATAGTTGACTCTAACGTTACGTAATAGGGTAATATTATAGATGAGCTCAGAAGAATATTTATAAATATTGAAAAGAAAGAAGGTTTTAGAAATTGAAAATAAATGAAGTCGCAAAGCTTACAGGAATTACGGTTCGCACTTTGCATTACTATGATGAAATAGGCTTACTAAAACCGAGTGAAATAAATGAATCGGGATATCGTATTTATGATAAATTAGCTTTAGAAAAATTACAGCAAATATTATTTTTTAGAGAGCTGGAGTTTTCGTTAAATGAAATTAAAGATATTATGGTAAATCCTGAATACGATAAAAAAGAAGCACTTTGCAATCATAAGCAGTTATTAATAAAAAAGAGAAATAGACTAGATAAATTGATTGGTTTGGTTGAAAATACAATAAAAGGAGAAGCTAATATGAGTTTTAAGGAATTTGATATGAGTGATATAGAAAAAGCTAAAAAGGAATATGCATCTGAAGTGAAGGCGCGCTGGGGAGATACTAAAGCTTATGCAGAAAGCGAAGAAAAAACTGCAAATTATGACAGTGAAAAATGGAATTTTTTAAATGAAGAGGGATATGCTATTCTTAAGGCGTTTGGAGAACTTAGATCGCTTTCTCCAGATGATGAAAGAGTACAGTCTTTAGTTAAAAAATGGCAGGACTATATAACCAATAATTTTTATACTTGTACTAAAGAAATTTTGTCGGGATTAGGTTTAATGTATATTGAAGATGAGATATTCACTGAAAATATTGATAAAAATGGAAAAGGTACTGCGAAATTCATGTCAGAAGCTATTAAAATCTACTGCAAGAATTAAATAAAAATATTTATGATTTATTTATAAATAGAAGTTCTTTTATATTTTTTTGTATGGTAAACTAAAAATAGCTTAGCAAAAATTTAAGATTTTTCAGCATAGCTTCTTAGCTTTTAGTTAAGAGGCTATGCTGTTGTTTGTATATAGAAATTTAATATGGAGGATTTATTATGAGTGAGAGAGTGGCTTGTAAAAGTGAAGGCTGTAGTGCAACTATTTTACCTTCAACAGCAAATAGAACAGGTGGATACTGTATGCCGTGTCACCAAAAGATGGAAAGAGAAGCGTATGAAGAATTTATAAAACAAAATAGAAAAGATGTAAATCTTTATGAGGGTATAACTGATTTTGTTGAGATATTAAAGATAATGCACACGCCTAAACGTTATGATCCTTTGAAAAATTACATAAAATATGAAAAAAGCATGGAAGAGGTATATAACTTGCTTTCAAAAGAAGATATTGAAAAAATGAAAAGCTATGCTCTTGAGCTAATTAAAAATGATGAACTAGAATTAGCTCAAAATATACTTATGCCAATTGTGTGTTATAGAGATGAAGAGGTAGGCGTGTGCCTAAGAGCTTTGATAGCTAAGGGGGAATGTTACCCTGAAGTTATATTCAAAGATGCACCAGCGGATATTAGAGATTATTTAATAGGTTTAATAGGTGGAATTAATAATGACTCGGAGACTTTAAACTTAAATAATATTTTGTTAGCTTTAGCTTGGATTGGAGATGAGAAGGTTGTAGAGTTATTTTCAAGCTGGAGGACTAATCCACCTAAATGGAGAGACAAGCTTTATATTGCTCCAGAAAAATATTCTTTGGAAGCTGGATGGGAACTCACTGAAGATGGAAAGCGAAGAAATTTATTTTATGAAAACTGCTATAAAATTGAAAATTATGACGAGAAAGACAGCGCTGTTTCTAAAGCTAATACAGATTATAAAGATAGCGTAATTTCTAAAACTGAACCAGTGTTATTTTTACAACCTAAAACTGAAAAGTGCGAGTGGTGCGGAAAAGATTTAGTAAGTATATTAAATTTTAATCTGAGAGATTCAGCTTGCAGTTTTATAGAGCTAAATGAAGCTGTTGATAGTTTAGATATAATGACTTGTATTTTTTGTAACTGTTATGGATATATATACAGTGAATTTGATGCTACTGGAAAATCAAAATGGAGTGAGTTGAACATTATACCTCAATATTTATATGAGAATGAAGATGATGAATTTGAGTTTCCTAAAAAAACTTTTGCGATATCTAAAGAAAAGCGAAGTTGTTATCACTCAGCAAGTCAGTTCTTGGAAACTACATTTTCGCAAATAGGAGGCCATCCAACTTGGATACAAGATGCAGAATATCCAAAGTGCCCAAAATGCTCACAGCATATGAAGTTTATAGCTCAGTTTGATTGGGAAGATGTCGAAAATTACGGAGAGGGAATTTATTATGCATTTATCTGTAGTGACTGTAATATAGCAGCCACACATTATCAGCAAAGTTAAAAAAAATGAGGATTTCATGAAAGATTATAGAGAAAAAGCTAGAAAGTATATTGAAAAAGAGCAATTGGTTTCAGTTATGAATGATACCAAGTGGACAGAATTTAGAAATGCAATGATTAGTGAGATGCCATTTTCTCCACCATATATTATAAAGAATATATACGAACTAGAAGAAGGACTATATTTTACTCATTTTAATCAAGATGTAAACTATTTAGGAGATTATGATTATGAGTCATTTCAATATCTACAATATTATATAATTGAGTGGGTAAAAGTAAGGCCAAGATATTATGAAGAAGTGGGTGGAAGATTAGTTTCAAAAAAGATAATACATGATGCTGAAAAAGAATTTATAGAGATATTGAAAAAATATAATATACCATATGAATATGAAAATGGAGTATATGCAATTTTTGGATATAAACGTACGAAAAATAATTAAACAATAGTTTAATATTGAAAGGGTGTTGAAAATTAGATATAATTAAGTATATTTAATTAAAAAGGGGAATTGTTATGGAAAATCATGAAAAAGTTACACACGAATTAGAACCAATATATGATCAAAATTCAAAGATACTTATACTAGGAACTTTACCATCTGTAAAATCAAGAGAGCAGCAATTTTTTTATGCACATCCACAAAATAGGTTTTGGAAAGTATTGGCATCTTTAATGGAAGACGATGTGCCAATAACAATAGAGGATAAAAAAGAATTTCTTCTTAGAAACAATATAGCGGTATGGGATGTTATTGATAGCTGCCAAATAATAGGATCAAGTGACAGTAGCATAAAAGATGTAGTTCCAACGGACATAACTAAAATATTAAAAACTGCTAACATATCTAAAATATTTGCAAATGGAGCTACTGCAAAAAAGTTATACGAAAAATATCAGCAAAAAGTGCTAGGGATAGAGATAGAAGGACTTCCATCTACAAGTCCTGCTAATGCATCATATTCACTTGAAAAATTAATAGATAAATGGTCTGTTATAAAAAATCATATTATATAGTTTTATTAAATGATAAATTTAATGAAATAGAATTTGTTTTAGGATTTGAAAATTATTGAAATATATTATATTAAGTGATAGTATAAAATATATATAAATAATTTTATGGGGGTTATCTATGGCTATAATAGAAGTTGTTAAGTATAATGGCGGACCAGACGTGTTTGCTTGGAAATATCCTAACGAAGAATTAGGGACATGGACACAGTTAATTGTAAATGAATCACAAGAAGCAGTATTATTTAAAGGTGGAAAAGCATTGGATATATTTCAAAGTGGACGACATACATTGGACACAGCCAATATTCCGATTTTAAATAAAGTTGTTAATTTACCATTTGGAGGACGTTCTCCTTTTTCAGCAGAAATATGGTATATAAACAAAGTATTTTCTTTGGATATAAAGTGGGGAACTGCTACTCCAATTCAAATACAAGATCCTAAATATGGAGTTTTTATTCCTGTAAGATCAAATGGAGTTTTTGGGATTCAAATCGAAGATTCTAAACAGTTTTTAATAAAATTAGTAGGAACTACTAGTCAATTTGACAAACAAAGTATTACTAAATATTTTAGAGGGCTATATATTACGAAAGTAAAGGATGCAGTATCTTCTTATGTAGTACATAACAAGATTAGTTTGCTTGAAATCAATGCATATATTGATGAATTGTCAACCTATATGAAAGAACGAATAGAACCTGTAATGAAAGAATATGGGATAAAATTAGTTAATTTTTATGTTAACGATATAAGTTTACCAGAAGAAGATACGGCGGTAGCTACTTTAAAAGATGCTTTGGCTAAAAAAGCTAAGATGGATATAATGGGATATAGCTATCAACAAGAACGTTCATTTGACACAATTGAAGGCGCTGCAAAAAATCCTGGAGCAGATTCAGCATCTATTATGGGAGCTGGAATGGGGTTAGGAATGGGATTAGGAATGGGTGGCACCTTTGGAAATGCATTTAGTTCTATTGCTGATGAAATTTCTTTAAATAAAGAAGTTGCAATAGAATGTCCAAAGTGTCATTTTAAAATAATAAAAGGGCACAAATTCTGTAGTTCATGCGGATACGATATATCTCAAAAGACTAGTGATGAGGTTAATATTGTGTGTAGTGAATGTGGAGCAAAATTAAATCCCAACTCGAAGTTTTGTCCAGAGTGTGGAGATAAGTATGATCCTTGTCCAGAGTGTGGAGCAGATATGAAAAAAGGGGCAACAGTTTGTACGGAATGTGGATATCAAACTCCTAAAAATTGCAATAATTGTGGGGCAACAGTTCCTAATACTGTAAAATTCTGTTCAGAATGTGGAACATCAATGATTAATAGTTGTAAAAAATGTAATGCACAAATTGAGGGGAGTCCTAAGTTCTGTCCAGAATGCGGAGAAAAAATTTAATTAAGGGGGAATTTTATGCAATTTAATATGAGAGCAAAGACTTTAGTATTAATAGGTTTAATTGTTATAATTGCAACGAATTTAATTTTTTCATTGTCTAAAAGTGTAGTATTATTACCACATACTTCTTTAGGTTTTTCATTTATAGTATTTAGTGAGATTGTATTGTTCTTTGGATTAGCGGCATTAGAGGTTATATCAGAAAAATCAGAGCAAGTATTTATGCGTTCAGGAGCAGGCGTTGTTTTAATCGCATATGCAAGTTTAGTATTTTTAAGCTCTGTAATATATATGAACTTACCTATTGCTGGATTTGGCTTATTTTTAATTGCTCAAATAATAATGTTTGTTATTGCGATTGTTTTGGAGATAATAATAATTACAACTTCAAAATCAATAAAATCAAAGAATGATAATGTTATTTCATCGGCTGTAAGAGTAAATAATATTCTAGAATCTTTAATTTTATTAAAGGCTAATTCGGAGTATGAAAGCCAACTAGATGTAATTATAGAGGAATTGAGATATAGCGATGTATCAACGACTATAGAAATAGATTCTGAAATTGAATCCGAAGTATCTAAATTAAAATTGGAACTTGCAAAGAATAAACCAGATGCAGAAAATTATATAGCTAATATCAATACTTTAATTCAAAAAAGAAAATTACAAATTAAAAATATAAAAGTGGGAGGAATTTAATAAGAATGATTGGGATAATTTTTCAATATATATTAGGTTTTTTAATAACAGCATTTTTTGCATATGCAGGAGTTATGGCTATTTTTGATATAAAAGAAGCAGGAATTGCTACGATGGTGGCAATGTGGGTATTTGCTTATGGCGGAATTTATATTATTAAATCTGCACATAAGCGCAGAAAAGCTATGTTTTCTTTTAAAAAATACAGACATTATTTTTCTAGTGACTTTGATGAACTAGCAGAAGCTGTTGGTGAAGATGGCGAAGAAATGCTTAAAGACTTAGATTTTATGGCGGATAATAATTTTATTGATAATGCTTATGTAACTCAAAAATCTAGTAGTATTGTTTTCCAATTTGGAAATAATTCTTCAAATTCTAGTTCAGATGAAAATAAAAATGAAAACAAAAACAAGAATAAAAATAAAGAACCAGAGTTTGTTGCAATTACTTGTCAAAGCTGTGGAGGAATTAATAAAATATTAAAAGGAGATGTTGGAGAATGTGACTTCTGTGGTTCTCCAATTCAATAGTCAACATGATAAATAAATTTGATTTTAAATCTAGATTTGATAATATTAAATCAAGTAATATTAAACTGGGATTAAAAAAGATTTTTTCATCTGTAGCAGTAAATAATGAAAAAGTTAAACTTATTAATATTTTTGCAACTATTGCCATATTATTTAGCTTTATGATTATACTGTGCACATTAATGGTTTTAAGGCAGACGTCGCTTAATGGAATTGATTCTCATAATCTAGTACCAATGATTATTGCAGGAATTGTAGGTGGGGTACCATCGATTGTTTTTATTAAAATATCATTAAAATATAAAAAACTAGTAGATATTTACGAAACATATGTGCCTGTTATTTTTTCTAATTCTGATGCATATATAGAAGATATAGCAGATGAGTTGAATGTATCTATTATTCAAGCAAAAAAAGATATTTCATTATTAATAAAAAAGAAACTTCTACCTGAGTGTCGTATTGATGAAGAATCTGAAAGTCTTATATTTGACTCTTATGAAGATTTTGATGATTATGATGAAGATGAAAATGAGAATTGCGAAAACTGCGAAGGTTGCGATAGTTGCGAAGACGACTGTGAAGACTGCGACGATTGTGACGAAGATGATGACGATTGTGAGGACTGTAAAAATTGCGAAGATCGTGAAAATGGTTGCGAGGGTTGTGAAGGTTGTGAAGGCGGAAAAGACGACGAAGGTTGCGAAGACTGTGAGGGCTGTGAAGGTTGCGAAGGCTGCAATGGTTACGAAGAAGATGATGAAGAGGGGTTTGAAGAGCATACAGTAAAATGCCAAAACTGTGGAGCCTTAAACACTCTAGTGGCAAAATCCATGCCATGTGAATATTGTGGTTCTTTGATAACAGAAGATATAAATTAGTCGTAAAAGATGTTCATTGAAAATATTTATTATGAGTATTTTTCAATGAACATTTATTTTTTTAATAATTTTTATAAAGACGTAAATAATTTACATAATTTCACATATTTTTAAAATATTATTCACATGTTTTTATATTAAAATGGATATATAATCAATAGATAGAATTTAATATTTTAAATTATTAGGAGTGAAATATGAAAAAAATTCAATTA
>JBOFWC010000023.1:0-4372 GCA_051653405.1 Proteocatella sp.
TTTACTGTAGCTGTTTTTTGAGCTCCATTCCAATCAATATCTACGCCAAATGCATTAGCCAGCCCTCTAAGTTCTATCATAGTAGCTCCATTTTTAAGCTCTGCTGGTACTGAAAGTGGTACAGCCGTTCCATTTACTATCATCGTATTCTTTCCAAGCTCTACTACTGCGATTTTACTTTTATTGGCAAAAGTAGCTATTTTGCTTTCATTGTCCCAGGTAGATGTAAGTCCAAGTGATTCAGCAAGCGCTCTTACTGGAAGCATTGTATATCCATTTTTAACATATGGAGCTTCTGAAGCTTCTTTTTGAGTTCCTGAAGTTGTATAATTTTTGCTTCCTATTGTAAATACTGTAATATTGCTTATTCCTCCGCCTAATATATTTACATAGTCTACTTCATAAATAGTGTTGTCATCTATTTTATTAAGATTTATCTTAAGCTTTGCTACTCCACCTACTACGTTCTCCGTAGTGTATACTTTAATTCCGGTAATATCTATTCTTGCAGGAGCATTATAGCTTTTTCTATTTACTTTAAGTTCTAACACTCCATCTTTATTTACCTTAGGCTCTGAAAATTCTACGTTTTGAGTTGATGTGACTTTTAAATCGCTTATATCAAAGCCCATATTGGCTCTATCAAACACAAAGTAAAGCACATCCCCTACCTCAAAACTACCTGCTCTTGTTTCTCTAAGAATTATATCTTGCCCTTTAAATACACTGCCTTTTGCTACAGTTGATATTGTAGTTTCAACTTTAGCCTTACTCTCTACGTTCGCAAGATCAGTTCTGCTTTGCTCTACTCCATCTTTGATTAAAGAAAGCTGGGCTTTTCCACCTTCCATCATTCCTGCCGTTATATCCATTTCAAATTTAATCTGATTCATATCATTTTCTAGTACTTTAAAATCGAAGGTTCTATTTTTATATACTTCTAGATTATTTACAGTATCTCCTGCTGATTTTCCTGCAGATTGTCCCATAGGCATAATTTTACCTTTTGGATCTATTATTGTAACTTTTCCATATACCGCATCTATTCCATCTAATTTAAAGTTTATAAGTGAACCTTTTGAAAAAGTCCCTTTCACCCCATCAAGTGTAACCTCAACAGTTTTAGTTTCTCCTGCTGTAAGTTTTGGAATTCTATCTTTTCCTTTTTCAGTTATTTTCACTTGAGCTCCACTATCCGTTACCATCCCAATTGAAACTTCTTTTCCATCTACTGAGCGGCTTCCAATATAGAAATTTATATTTAATTTTACATCTCCATATGGTATTTTTTCATCATCTATATCTATATACGGCTTCACTACAAGCTTATCTGCATTTCTAGATACATTGCTAAGCATAAGAATTCTGTTGCCATCTTTATATGTTGGCGTTATTTTCTTTCCATCCAGCATAACTTCTGTATTTTTCGTATTAAATTCTATATTTGCAGGTAATTTTATTTCTACAGTATTACTTGCTGTTTGTGAATCAAGTGTATCAAATCTAGTTACTTCAAAACTAGAAAGCGCTCCTCCAGCTTTTCCTACTCTAATTTTTGAGTCAGCCACATCTATAAGCATACTTCTTTGCATAGTTCCTGAAAATTTAGCTATCGTAAATTCCTTGTCTCCAATTCCCTCTTGAGATAAATCCTTCATTCTAACATCAACATCGCCTAATGTAGAATTGCTAAAATCAAGTCTCATAGTTATAAGTAACTTTGTGTTTTCTTTTCCCTTGTTTTCTAAATCCTTACTTCCACCAATTCTCATATAAAAATTTTCTTCATTTCCTCTAAGTGGTTCTGATTTGATTTTATCTTCAAAAGTAACCTCTGTTTCTGTACCAACTTCCTTGTCACCCTCCATAAATTTAGCAGTTATCGGATTTGCTACTCTTGCAGTCTTAACATTCTTTAAAGTCAACTCTACCATTCCTCTGCTTAAATATGCATTTTCTCCTAAATCGATAGTAAAGCTCACAGGCTTATTCTCATCCCTTGCTCCATATTCCTCTATTCCATTTACAACTTTTACAAAATCATCTGTCTTTTCTGCAAATGACGAAAATGGAATCATGCTCATCGTAAGCATCATTGTCATAAATAAAGCTAATTTCTTCTTCATTTTGTTCCTCCTTGTAATTTTTATTTTGAAAATCCACAGTTTTGAAACTTAGGATTATTTTACCACAAAATTAATGTTTTTACACTTAATTGACTTTTTTGTATAGAGATTTTAACACTTTTGTAATGTACGCATACAATATTTCTGATATAATGTTTAAAGTACAACTTTTTTAACAGGAGGGTAAAAAATGAAATACAATAAGAAATTAATCGCATCTTTACTTACAGCTACATTATGTGCTGGTACTGTTGCATTTGCAGCTCCTATGACTAGAAATCTGGCTGTAAATTACAACGTTAAGCTTAATGTTAACGGTTCTGACTTTACTGTAGCTGACCAAAATCAGAGACCTTTTAAAACTAATGACGGAAGAACATATGTTTCTATAGCTTCTTTAAATGCAATGGGAATAGCAACTGCTACTTTTGCAGATAATACTGTTACTATTAAGGGAGCATCTGGTGGTTCGAGCATAGGTGGTTCTGCCGAGCTTCAAACACAAATAAGTGCGCTTATGGCTCAAAACAACAGTTTACTTACTACTAACAACAATCTTCAGACTGAAAATAATAAATTAAAGGCTGAGATTGAAACACTAAAAAAAGGTTCTTCATCAAGTTCATCTAGCTCTAGCTCATCAAGACCATTTAGTGACCTTTCTTCATCTCAAAGAAGAGATCTTGAAGATGATATAAATAAAGATCTTAGAGGTATAAGAGCTAACACTGATTTCCAAAGAAATCAAAGATTTGAGGTTAAGGCTTCTTTGAACAGAGACACTGTTGAATTAGAACTTACTCCATACGATAACTGGACTACCGATGATGTTAAATCATGGAATACATTAATAGATAGTTCATCAAAAGCGAGAAATCTTGAAGCAGATTATGAAGATCTTGTAGATGATGTTAGAAAAGAACTTGAGTCCACTTTAAGAGATTACAAAAACTATGATATAGAAATAAGCATATACTCTGATACTAAATCAAGCAATGAAGTTGTTGATGCAAGCTATGGATATTCTAGAGATAGAATTTCTGTAAGTGTTTCTAAAGCTAAATAGTACAGAAATATATCATACAACTATAATTAAAAAACTATGATATTTTAATATAACTAAAAAACCTTGTTTCTTAATTTGAAACAAGGTTTTTTAACAGAAGTTGAGGAAATATAATGAATTTGTTAAATCCGTATTTTGCTACCTTTGTGCTAGCAGCTACTCCAATTGTGGAGCTTAGGGGTGCCATCCCCGCTGGTATCGCCATGGGCCTTGACCCTTGGACTGTATACTTTCTATCAGTTGCAGGTTCTACATTCCCAGTACCTTTTTTGATACTATTCTTCAGGAAAATATTAGATTTTATGGAACATAGAGGATATTTTAAAAAACTTACAGATTTTCTTAATAATCATGTTCAGAAAAAAGCTCGTAAATTAAAAAAAGCCTCTGTAATGGGACTTTTTGTATTTGTGGCTATTCCGCTACCATCTACGGGAGCATATACTGGTTCTGTACTTGCCTCTGTATTTGACATAAGACTTAAGTACTCATTCCCAGCAATACTCCTTGGTAACATGGCAGCTGGCTTTATTATGATGCTACTTTCTCACATGATAATTCTCTAGTTCCTAAATATCTTATTATCCCTCTAGCGTATGCCACTGCATATGCTTTTCTTTTGTCTTTAGTCTTTATATTGTTTGCATCATTTGAGTCTATAAAGGCAGCTTCTAAAATCACTGCTGGAAAGCGGATATCTCGCAAAAAACCAAAGTAATCTTTGCCTTTTGAATCAAGCTTAGCTTTTATGCCTCTGCTATGTTTTCCAAGCTGTTTTATTTCAAATTCTATGAATTTAGCAAGGGTATTGGATTCTGCTTTAAATTTTCCAGTTTGAACATAAGCCTCAAATCCAGTCCCCCCGCCTGCATTTACATGAATATCTACTGCAAGATCAGGAAAACAGCTATTAGCTTTTTTTATCCTTAACATAGGAGAGACCTCTGTATCAACGCTTCGTGACAAAATCACTTCTACTCCATACTTCTCAAGCTCTACTTTCATCGCAAGTGCAATATCAAGGTTTATGTCCTTTTCTCGTAATCCAGCAAATTCTGCTCCACAATCTGAACCCCCATGACCTACTCCAATAAATACTCTCATCTCAAAACTCTCCCTTCATATTATTATTAGAAATTAAATATTTTTGATAAAATAGTTCCTAGCATATAATATGTAA
>JBOFWC010000024.1:0-2447 GCA_051653405.1 Proteocatella sp.
TGCTTGACTGTATATCTTCTCTTACTGCATTGTATAAATAATTTCTGTTGAAATTAATCATCTTATAATCATAGCCATATTTTATAAGATTTTTTTCAATTTGAGTTAATGAGTCAATTGCTCTTATCTCAACTTCCAAACCTCTTATTATAACTTCAACTTTTCTAGGCCCTTTCCCAAATAAATCCTTAAGATAATTTGTACAAAGGCTTCGGAATAAACCCTCTATATGCTTTTGTTTTTCTTTATCAAGCAAGTTCCCACTGCTAGTTATATATTTTTCAGTTTCAAAAAATACACTTTTCTTTCCAACCTTAACTATGGCATCAATAAGAGCATCTATCTTTATTGGCTTTAAAATATACTTTTCTATTCCCAGTTCAACAAGCTCAATGATACTCTTAGTATCTTCAAGCGATGTTGTGACAATTATAGGACATTCTATTCCTTTGCTTCTTAACTCTCTAGCAAATTCGATCCCTGTCATGTCCGGCATAACTAAATCTGTAATTATAATATTAGGTTTAGTTTCATAGAACTTATCTATAGCTTCTATTCCGTTCTTTGCTGTATATAAATTTGCCAATCTTCCTTGAAGCTCCTTTGAAACAAAAGACCTTGTAAGGTTGTCATCTTCGACATACAGCACAGTTACATTTTCCAAAACTAATTGTTCAAATAAATCCATTATCGTGCCACTCCTATCAATTAATACCAATTAGACACTGTTAGCTATTAAGCTTTTTTTCCATCATTTTTTTATTTACACTATAATTTAAAGCATTTTCAGCAGTTATTTTGCCCTCTTTATAAAGTGCATATATACTCGTGTCCATAGAAATCATATTTTCCTCACCTGAAGAAAATATAGCATTATCAATCTGATGTACTTTTGATTCTCTTATCATATTGCGAATAGCGTTATTTACATACATTATTTCAAAAACTGGTATAAGCCCTCCATCAACAGCTGGTATAAGTTGCTGAGAAACTATAGCTCTAAGCACCATAGAAAGCTGTATACGAATTTGATACTGTTGCTGCTCTGGGAACGCATCAATAATTCTATCGATTGTATTTGCAGCTCCAATAGTATGAAGGGTAGAGATTACAAAGTGACCTGTTTCAGCAGCGGTTACTGCCGTTCTTATAGTCTCACTCTCACGCATTTCTCCAAGTAAAATCATATCTGGCGACTGTCTTAATGCTGCCATAAGTGCCGTTACATAATTTGATGTATCAAGCGATACCTCTCTTTGACTTACAATACTTTTTTTATGCTTATGAAGATGCTCTATAGGATCTTCTAGTGTTACAATATGAAAATTTTTAGTTTGATTTACTCTGTCAACGATGCATGAAAGCGTAGTACTCTTTCCACTTGCCGCTGGCCCTGTGACAAGTACGAGCCCATTATTAAAATCTGCTATTTGCATCACAGATTCTGGAATGTTTAAATTTGTATAAACTGGAAGCTCTAGCGCAATTATACGTATAACTGCCGCAAGCGACCCCCTCTGTTTGTACGCACTTACCCTAAACCTTGAAAGTGCTGGTATCGCAAATGAAAAATCGTCATCTCCTTCAGTAAGAAGTTTTTCCATGCTTCTATCTGCAATCAAATACATTTCTGAAATAAAACTAGTAGTATCATGTGGCATAAAAATTTCGTTATCATATTGAATAATCTTTCCATTACTTTTAAACGAAACCGGAAGCCCTGCGATGACAAAAACATCTGAAGCCCCCAAGCTCACTGCTGAATTTAAAATTTCTGTTATTTCCATACCCACCTCATCATTAATTAAAATTCTGGTAAATCCAAAATGTTATTGTTTTCTTCTATCAATTTATTATTAATCATTTTCCATTCAAGAATCCTATACTGATTGCTACCCTTATTAAATTCAACAACAGCACTAAGTACAATATCCTTTTTTATGGGAACACTATATTTAGCTAATATAGCCTCTCCCTCATTTGAAATAGAAAAATCATCTATATCTTTAAATTTATTAATTTCCTCTTTATCTAAAGGCATGGCTGATGAGATCTCTGCCAATAACTTTGTCGCCTTAGCATCTGCCTCATAATAATGAGTAATCATTTCAGCTGACTTCTCTGATAAATTATAGTCTCTAAGTGCTGACATATATGAAATCACCGCAAATATATTTATACATAATATGACAAAAATCATAAGCAGTGTCGGCCCCCCTATTGGAAGTCCTGTTGCTCCAACTTTTCTACTCATATTGCACCTCATTTTTATCTATAACCGTCGTTTTCAAAGTATAAATTATATCCCCTGATTTTATATCAGAAAATACTATCTCAAAAAAAATCAGTCCTAAATCATCAGAGTTTTTCTCAACGCTCATCTTATATCTTTGATTGTTTTTATCTGCACAAACCTCAAACTCATTATCAAAATATACAGCTTCATT
>JBOFWC010000025.1:0-1549 GCA_051653405.1 Proteocatella sp.
AGCATGAACCTCCGGTTTTGATTTATTGTTTTTGGTAACTCAATTATACCAAAAACGGGGTGTTCATGCTTTTTATTTGTCAAATATTATTGAATTTTCAAGGTTCATAGGCACTTTTTGAAGTGCGAAGTATGAGTTATTAATATTAATACCTAAAAAAGAGATATTTCCCTAAAAATCAGGTTATATCTCTTTTTTCTAGTTAGATATTAGTATTCTCTTTCCACATATTTTGTATGAAGAATTTTGTGTGCCTTATGGCTTCCTGGTTCTCCAAAGTATTCATCATAAAGCTTTTTGATTACTGGACTTTCATGTGATTTTCTAAGTGGAAGGTTCGCATCTTCTTCATATAGCGCTTTTGCTCTTTCAGTTTTTAGGTCTACAAAGTTTCTAACTGAAGCTGGCTGTACTGGCTGACCTCCACCGTTTATGCAGCCTCCTGGGCAGCCCATGATTTCGATGAAGTGATATTGCTTTTTGCCTTCTCTTACTTCATTGAGTAGTGCTCTCGCATTAGCAAGTCCACTTGTAACAGCTACATTTATTTCTAAATCACCCACTTTGTAGGTAGCTTCTTTTATTGCTTTTGTACCTCTTACTTCTGTGAAATCAGGACTTTGAAGTTCTTCACCTGTAAGTTTTTCTACTGCGGTACGAAGGGCAGCTTCCATTACGCCACCTGTTGCGCCAAAGATTGCGCCTGCGCCTGTTGATATGCCAAGTGGATCATCAAACTGGCCGTCTTCAAGTTTTGTGAACTGAATTCCCGCACGTTTTATCATGCGTGCAAGTTCTCTTGTAGTTATGGCAATATCTATATCATATACGCCTGCTGCCGACTGATGGTCTCTTCTGGCTTCAAACTTCTTAGCGGTACATGGCATTACTGATACAACTACTATATCATGTGGATCTAGATTATTTTTCTCTGCATACCAAGTTTTGGCTACGGCACCAAACATCTGTTGTGGCGATTTACAGCTTGAAAGATTCGGTATGAAATCATGGAAATTATGCTCACAGAATTTGATCCAACCTGGAGAGCATGAAGTAATAAGTGGAAGTGGGCCTCCGGTTTGGATTCTATGGATAAGCTCCTGCGATTCTTCCATTATAGTAAGGTCTGCGGCAATGTCTGTATCGTATACTCCTGCAAACCCCATGTGTTTAAGTGCAGTCACCATCTTACCTTTTACATTGCTTCCGATTGGCATGCCAAACGCTTCTCCTAAAGTTACTCTTATAGATGGCGCGGTAGCTACTATTACATGCTTGCTATGATCTTCAAGCGCTTTCCAAACCTTGTCTGTATCATCTTTTTCTGCAATTGCTCCAGTTGGACAGACTACGATGCACTGTCCACAAGATACACAGTCGGTTTTTCCCAAATCTTCATCAAAAGCACAGCCTACGTGAGTTTTGAACCCTCTTTCGTTAGCGCCTATTACGCCTACGCTCTGAAGCTTGTCACACGCTGCGATACATCTTCTACATAGAATACATTTATTGTCGTCTCTATACATATGAAGCGCAGAATCATCTGTTA
>JBOFWC010000026.1:0-2855 GCA_051653405.1 Proteocatella sp.
ACGTTCAAAAGGTTAAAACAAAAAAGGTAGCCTGGTTCATACCTCAAAAGAGCTCGCCTCATCTGCCCTCCTCATTATGCATAATCTAGGGGATTAAAATTGATAGTCAAAATGGCGTGAGCTGAAACGGATCAGAGCCAAGAAAATTGAATAAGGTGGTTTATTTATATGAATACAATCATTCTTGGTATTTTGCCTAATTGTTACGGTGAATACAAATAGAATTTAAGTTTTTCAGTTTCCCATATATAATATTCCTCCTTTCTATATTTTTACTTACATGAAAATCTTAACGATGAATCTAATATAACAGCACGAAGAATACAGCCATTTCTTGATAACTTTTTAGCTTGGGTGTTGAGTGTCATGGCGAGACTGCTAAAATCATTACGAAAAGCTTTTTTCTGTCGAGGATCCTCTGGATTCCATTGAGGACAATTAAACCAACCCACTAAATAAATTCCATATTTACAGTCATTATCCTTAAGATACTTTCCATGGAGTTGCGATTCCATTGCCGTTGTAAGTTCTTGATTCCAACACCCTTTCACCTCGACAATGAGCTTTAACACATCATGTGAATTATTGCTTGATATAGCATCTATATGAATATCAGTACGTTCTCCCTCTTGTCCACTACGGCTGGAACGAATTTCTACTTCGCGGTTAAGAATAATCCCTCTATGAACAAGTTCATCTCTTAATTGTGATACGATAAAATCAGAGAAGTCATTCTCCCACTTTGGTTTTTTCACAATCTGATCCCAAAGCAAAGGTGCCAACGGTGTCTCCCCTTGTAGTTTTAGTTGAATTCTAGCAAGTGCTTCTATTACAATATCAAGTAATTGTTCTTCATCTTTAATCAATCGTGAATTACTTTCATCATGAATTAGTGACAAAATTTCTTTGGGCTTATAAGGAATCCATTTATTTTCGATACGAATTTTATTTGCTTTTTCTAAACAATTAACTAGCCATTTTGATTTAGGAAATTTATAAGATATTCGTTCAATTGCTTCACAAGATGCACTATTCCCTCGTGATTGCAAAATATGAAAAACCCCATCACGAAAGTGACTCATATCGTCTCGATTTGATGGACTATACACATGCCCATCATTATGTTGTGGATCTTCTTCGTATGGAAAATTTATTACTAACCATATATAAAAATCTTCCAACTGCTTTTCTGACAACTTATATATATATGATTTCTTATATTCGGAGAAATGCGCTACTCTAAGCATTAAAGATTTCCCAAATTCTGCATCAGCTATTATTTTATCCAAAATAAACTCCCAATCATTAATAGGTCCATGGAATAATAAAGCTGCTGCTGCGGATAATGCTTTTTCTTCATTAGAGTTATAGATTATTTCTTTTGAATATATTAATGCCTCCTTAAAATCCCAATCAAGTAATTTGCATATTATCTTCGATGAAGTATCGATTGTAATTGTTTTTTTCTTTATTTTTTCAAATAAGAAAAATGATAGAACAGCATCCCGACAAAGATCAAATTTATCAAGAAGCTCTAAATTTATATTTAGACTTTTTTCACTATCAATATACTCACCTAAACATTTACAGATTTCATGTGGTACTTTATTATAAGCTCTTTGAATAATTTTTTTGTGTGTTGGCATACTATCGCGATCTTCCCAGATAGGATATAGAACAATTACCCTCGCCCACTTTTTCCACACATCTACAGGTAATAGATTATATATTTCTACAGCATAGTTTTTTAAATAAACCAGCCCCTTATATGCTGCACTATCAGTTTCATAAAAAGTTTTCAAATCAGTGTTTATTTGAGGCTTTTTAGTTAACAGATAGGTTTGCGCATAGGCTGCCATTTGCTCTTTTTTTGAATCATCTAGAAAATTCCATCCTATTGAAGTGGTAATGTCTATAATAGCTGAATGAGTTCCATCCTCGGCATAAGCCATCCAATGGATCAATACCCACCAAGCATCAGACTCGCCTTGTTCAAGTTGATCCAACGCATTTTGTATATGTCCAGTGATATTTAATTTAGGAAAAGCTATTCCGGTTTTCTTTTTTTCTTCGAATTTTTTTTGTGTTTCATAGATTTTTCTTGCATGCTTAGCTTCTTCAGAAGCTAACTCTATTGCATCAAAACTTGCTGAAAAAATATCAGCCAAAGTCGGAGTAGATTTATAAATACTATAAATCTTATTCATTATATCCAATGAACTTCCTGAACATTTCCAAGTCCAATTAAGAAGGTGTCCCCATGAGCGTTTCTCTCTTATTAATTCAGGAGACGTCTTATTTATTTTGCCAATCAGCCATTCGGCATCGTCAATAGAAACCAGTGGCGGTTTAGATATGATTAAGTTATAGAAATCATCTTTTTGTGGATCCATCATAGAAACCATCTTTTCTACAAGCAGTCGGCGCTTTGTATAATCGTCTGGATTCAATTTAAATGGATTATGCCCATATCTATCTCCTATAATTTCCTTATACGAGTTAATTCTTTGTAAAATGATTTTTGCAAAAAGATCTAGGACACCTGCAGTTTCTATATTATCCCAAGCATAACGTAGTATATCATCAATCAATAGGTCAAAATAAAAACTTAAATTTCGAGAAACCTCCGTTTGGTCGATAATCCATTGTAATGCTACAGGCAAATCACTGGGACTAAGTCCTTGTATTAATTTTCCGGAAATAAACATCCTATATTCCTCTAGTTTTTGTGGAGTCAAAAAGGCAAAGAGTTCTTCAACCGTCAAATTTTCTGGCCAAATTGCGGCAAGAGCATGGCCTTTTATTCTATCGGCAGTACCTACGGTGTTTGTCTGTATCAACTCTCTTAGTCGGGA
>JBOFWC010000027.1:0-37666 GCA_051653405.1 Proteocatella sp.
GACCAGAGATTTGCCTACACCTTCCTTCAGATTCCATCTCACGGTGGACACCCTTGGTGTTCAGCTATGTCTTTCCCACTACCGGGGCAGACTAGGGACTTTAACCCTTAAGATTGCGCCCATGCTGGGCGCACGTTTATAAAAAAGTGGACGTGACGTCCACTTTTTTATTTCTTTTCGCTAAGATAGTATTGGGGATACCAGTTTACAAACCATTTTGTAAAAAATCCTAGAAAAAATGGTAGTATGGAATTTATTATTCCTGTGAGATATGCCATATTTGTATTCATAATAAAATACGTCCATATTGGTGTAACTAAATAAAGAACTCCCCATGCTGCAGTTAAAATTCTATTTGTTCTTAAAAATAATTTATTTTTTAAAGCATTTTCTTTTCCAAAGTCGTCAATTGAATATAATCATAAAGTTCATATTACTTTTTTTATAAGCTTTTTCATTTAAATTCTGCATATTATTTTCATTGTCTAAATTTTCTGTACCAAAAATCTCATCCCATTTCATCATTATTTCAAAATCACCAACTACTGTATATTTATTTTCCATAACAGCCTGTTGTCCATCTTTTGAAAGTATAATCTGATATTTTTTATCTATATCTGTATAATTCATTTCAAGAACTCTATCTTTATCATTCCATGATTTCTTATTATACAATGCTGCCATCTGTTTCGTAAAAAAATATGAATCGTCTTTTTTGCTATATGCGTCATAATTTCCTTCCGATATATAAAATCCACATGTAGATATTATAACTGTCTTTTTATAAGAAATATCATATCTAGGTGCATGAGAATCTGTATCAGAGTTGCCATCTGACCTTTTATGTACCTTTTCGCTCATTCCATAGACATTTTTACATAGCTATATCCAAAATCAGCTGTAAAGCTCCAATATAAGCTTTGATATGATTCTGTAAATTTTTCATATTCTTTTATATGTTCTGGAATATTTTCCATAGAATTAATATATTCACTACAATCTTCAACATATTTTTTTAACATCTCAATACTTTCATTAGGCTTTCTATTACCCGAAAAAAATACCCTCATTAAAAAAGCATTTTTATTTCATTTTCAAATCACTTGTATGTTAAACTTTAATATAGCTAAAATAAAATTTTAAAAAATAAATGAACCAAAACTTATAATCATGTCTCTTATATATGTGTACACAGAAGGGAGATAACTATGTATGAAATTACAGCAGAACTCGTTATAAAACTGCAGGACGGGGACAAATCTGCTTTTGAAGAGCTTTTTGAGTTATATAAAGTAAATGCAGTTAAAACTGCCTATCTTTTGACAGGAAATCGTGCTTTAGCTGATGATGTTGTGCAAGAAACATTTGTTCAGTGCTATCTAAAAATAAAAGATTTAAAAAATCCTATGCAATTCAAAACTTGGTTTTTTAAAATATTAACCAGGATTGCATGGCGAATGAATACTAAGGAAAAATCTGCGGTGCCTGTCGAAAATATATTTGAAGTATTACCTTACTCAAATGATGAAAGCATAGAAAATAATTTTATAAAAAAAGAAACCTCAAAAAAAATAATGGCTGCTATTGATAACTTAGATTATAAGCAGCGTACTGTAGTTTTACTTTACTACTATAAGGAGTTTTCAGTTTCTGAAATTGCAAGTATTCTGGGTTGTTTTGAAGGCACGGTTAAATCAAGGCTTTATGCTGCAAGAAAAAATTTAAAGAAAAGTTTAGATTTACTTGAAGATAATTATATAAAGGAGGCTGTGACAGATGAACTCATTTAGTAACTTCGACAAAGAAATAGAATTTGCAATTTCCGATATGGCTGAAAAAATAACTCCTTCCCAAAATATGTTTAAAGAAATAAATAAAAAAATTGAACATGAATCCAACGGAGGGTATTATATGAAAATTAATAAATCTAAAAAAATAAGAACGGTTTTAATTGCCTGCTTTTTGTTAGTATTAACTACTGCAACTTGTTTTGCTGCTGCAAAGTTTATACTTTATACAAGTTTACCTTCAAATAAATCCGTTTCAAATGAAATTGGATTTAATCCTAAGTATATAAAAGAATTTAAAAATGGCTATGTATTCTTAGAGGGTGGAGTTAATAAAGACTGGAGCATAAGCGATGGAAGTAATGACCTAGAGATGCGTTATGTAAAAGATGACAATATAATAAACTACCATGCTATCAAATCTATAAAAGGTGAAACTAGCTTAAATGATTTTATTTCTAATCCTAGTGAAAATGAAACTTTAGAAGAAATAAATATTTCAGCGAATATTCCTGGCGCATATATCTATAATACAGAATATATAATTATATTTTGGGAAGAAAACAATGTCACTTATCAGCTTTCTCAGTATAATAAAATATTAGATATACCTCAAATAAGTAAAGCTGAACTCATTGAAATGGCTCAGGAAATAAGTGAAAGTGAAAGTAAATAAATGGAAGTGAATTTAAATAAATATTGCTTATGTGAAATGAACACTCTATATAACTAATAAGTCTGTAATAAAATAAAAGTGCCTATATTTTTGAAAGGCACTTTATTTTTTATAATAAAAAATATTCTATTTTATTTAAATTTTGCTTAATGGTTTATATAATTTTTATTTCTTTAAAAGTACTGAAACTTTTTTGTATATACCTATTGTTAGTAAGCTTACTACAATACCTTTAAAAATATTAAATGGTACTATTCCATAAAGTACTAATGTTGGTAAATCGTGAATCATACTTGTAACTGCACTTCCCATCGCTACAATAGCTTCTACAGGCATTATCTTAGCATAAAATGGAAGAAGTACATATAGATTGAAAACTCCTCCAGCTATAGTCATAGCTACAGTCCCTAATATACAACCAATTATTGCGCCTTTTTTATTGTGATGCTTTTTATAAATATAACTAGCTGAGAAAACATAGGCTGCTCCCACTATAAAGTTTCCTAATTCTCCTACTCCACCAGTTGATGTCTTTGTTATAAAATGAATAAGATTTTTTATAAATTGAATTAAAACTCCCGCCATTGGAGATATTGCAAATCCACCTATAAGGGCTGGTATATCTGATATATCAAGCTTTAAAAATGCCGGAAATATCGGAATTGGAAATTCTAAAAACATCGCAATATATGCTATTGCTGATAACATCCCAATTTTTACTAACGCACTTGTTTCCATTCTTTTGCTACTCTTTAAATCTAATCTGCTTTCCATATTAATTTCTCCTTTTATTATTAAAATTTAAATTTTAATAATGTCCGGGTAGGCTGAGTAATAAAAAAACCCCAAGTTTTATAACTTGGGGCTGATTGATTGGCTTAAAAATACTTAAAATGCAATTTCCATAGGAAATAATTACAAAATAAGTCTCTTCAATCTTCTCTCATCCAGACTTTACTGTCGGTACTTGAATTTCACAAGTTCAGCCAAATGGCTCGCGGACTTTTACCGCCGGTGGGGAATTTCGCCCCGCCCCGAAGACATATATCTATAGTTAGATTATACTATATTTAATTATTTTTGTAAATACATTTGTTATTTTTTTAGCATTTTCTACCTTGTTAATGTTTATTCATTTCGTAAACTCTCAAGCGCACTTAGTCTCATGGCTCTCTTCGCTGGAATATATCCTGCAAGTATTCCAATTACAGTTGAAAATGCCAGTGTAGACATCGATAACCACCATGGTATTATTGATATCGTCCCACCTTCTATCCCCATTGAAGCTCCAAAAGAAGCTCCTAATACTACATTTAATAAGGATGATAGAAAATAACTAAGTCCTAGGCCTACCATTCCTCCTACTAATCCAATAAATGCAGCTTCAAATAAGAATAAATATTTTATATCTCTTATATTTGCACCAATAACCTTCATTATCCCTATCTCTTTGGTTCTTTCATATATTGACATTATCATGGTATTAGATATTCCTAGTGCGGCAACAAGCATGGATATTGCTCCTATTCCACCTAAAACAGCCTGTATCATGCTTGATGTTCTTTTTAGTTCATCTAGCATATCTATAAGCCCAAAAGTCTGAAATCCCATATCTTTTATTTTTGTAGAGATATCTTTTACTTTGTCTATATCTTCAACATATACCTGAGCATTCTGGTATTCTTTTCTATTATTTCTATAGTTACCTTCTGCTTTTGCGGTTTCTTCATTTATCTTTTTTACAGTATCTATATTCATATACGTACTATATGATGTATCATCATTTTCATTTTCAAGAATACCTACTCCTTGAGCATCATATACTGTATATTCTATTTTTTTACCATCAGTTGAAGATGTATCCGACTTTGTTCTTTCTCCATAGTTTTGATCTGCAGTTATTTTAAGTCTATTACTTATTACATTTACTGGAGGTTCTTCTGATTCTCCCCCCCAGCCTCCACCACCATTATTTGAATATGGATTATAGAACCATGTTGGTACATTCCTACCAAATACTATAGCAAACTTATCATTTGCTTTAAGCGTTCTTCCATCTTTTAGTTTGTATCCAAATTTTTCAAATACTTCTGGTTTTACTCCTTTTACATTTGTATTCGTTACGAATTTTCCATGTGCTATCTTCAAATTTGCAGTCTCTACAGGGGTTACTGCAGTTACTGCTTCCATTTTTTCAATATCTTTTAAGGCTTTATCATCAAGCTTTACTTGTTTTTTCTTTCCGCTTGCAGTCGTAACCATACCGCCTCCAGGAGAGACGTCTATCATGTGCAGATTTCCCCAGCTTTTCATTTGGTCTTCAAAGCTAGAGCTAAGTCCTATTCCAAGAGAAACCATTACGGTTATAGCACAAGTTCCAATTATAACGCCTGTTATTGCAAGTATACTTCTTGTTTTTCGCCTTAATAGATTTCTAATACCCATTATCATTAGGTCTTTAAAATTCATATCTACACCTGCCTTATATATCTATATCTAGGCTTTTATCCATTTTTTTCTTCTTATGCTTTCTATATAAAATAAAACCTATTATAGCTGCAACTACAGCTGCTGCAACCGCATACATTTTTTTATTTCCTGAATTGTCTTCAACTGGAATTTCGCCTTCAGGAATTTTAGGTTCTGGCATTGTTTGCGCTGTAAATTTGAACTCTTTTTCAATCTGTGTTTCATCACCTTTTGAATCTTCAAAAGTAAATATTACTTTTCCTTCAACTGGCCCTTCTTTTAATGGTATTATACTTAAATCATAGTACTCATTTTTTCCTGCATCAAATTTTCCTATAAATGTATTTGGTGACTGAGAAAATTCTAAGTTAGTTCCTTCTGCAGTTACTCTTAAATTGTTCAGCTGAGTTTTACCCATATTGTAAAACTGAACTGATACAGATGACTGCTGTCCTGCAAAAAGTTCTGTAGGCGGCGTTATATCATCTATAACTAATCTTAAATCCTGTACTAATGGAATCGTTATTATATCTTTTGCTGTTACTGGATTTCCATCTTTGTCCTCATATGTCATATCTACATTTATAGGTACTGTTTTTTGAGGTGCATCAGGTTTACTTATAAGCGTAATTCCTTTTGTTGCTACTCCGCCAGGACCTATTGATTCAATATAAAATGAGTTACTAGAATTTTGAGGAATGAAAGTTCCTTCTTCTGCACTTAATGACACTTTTATATTTTTTATAGTCTGTTTTGTGTTGGTATTTTTTAAAGTTATTCCTAAATTAAAAGGTTTGTCAGCTTCTACAACCTGTCCGCCGTAATCATAATTTACTATCATAAGCTGAGGTACTGTTTTTGTACTGGTATCTCCTTTTACAAAAATACCTGCATATTGACTTATGCTTTTAGGTTCTTTATCTGAAGTTTCAACTGTTATTTTTATTGGATAGTTTTTAGCCTCTGTATTTGATGCTGAAAACAGTGTTACATTATAACTTTTAGCTTCTCCTGGTGCAAATGTTGAAACAAATATATTTTTAGATTTGTTTACAACTGGTGCGGTTGGCTCAACACTTACTTTTATGTTTTTAAGCTCTGTTCCACCTAGATTTTCTACTTTAAATGAAAGTTTAAAATCCTTTCCAGGTTGTGCTTCTGCTGGACAGTTAACATTTGTGATGTTTAAATTATCTGTTTTTGAGTTTCCACCAACTACTGTTATATATTCTGTCTTTGTAAATACCGCTTCTTTTCCATTTGGATCCTTACCTTTTACGGTAAATGTGAATGGAATATTTCCGCCCTCATGTTTATCATCTACATATATTGGAAAGTTTGCAGTTTTTTCACCCTTACTTGTTCCTACTGAACCCAGTCTTACTTCTACTGGAGCATTTTTTAGACTTAAATGCTCTCCAAGCGGTCCTATTGTTGCTGTAAGATCTACTATAGGTGAATTTCCAATATTTGTTATTGTAAGTTTTAGATTATTAGTCGTCCCGCTTACCATATTTCCATTTTCTGATTTTACTGTAAGCGCTACTTGTGGATTGTATGTCTTGTTTGCGTCTGGTTCAAAAGTTTCATTCATCTGCGCTACATAAAGACTTGCATCTGTACTTCCTATTGTCCCACTTGCATCTGTCACGGTTACTGGCATCTTATACATTTTTTCTAAAGTAAGTCCAGTTACATTTACTACCCATTCTGCTTTTTTCTTTACGCCTGGGTCTATATCTCCTACTGTAACTTCTTCATCACTGTAAGCTGAATATGTAAGCTCTCCAGTACCTATTTTAGCTTTTACTCCCGTAAGTTTGTCACTTGAAGTATTTTCTATTTCTACTACTACGGTAAGCTTAGTATCTCCTTCTGCCGCTACCGAACCTTTTACCTGCTTAACATTTACTTTTGTGTCTGCATATACAAAACCACTCATGCTAAAAACACCCAAAAGTACAATCATAAATACTGATAATATTTTTTTACTCATAATGCTTCCTTTCATTGTTAATTTTCGATTTTTTTGGTATCTCCTAAAACTTCTGTCGTTTGAGGAATTCTTATATTTTGATTTTTTTCTACACTCAATATATTTCCATCTTGGATAGTAACTATCTTATCTGCATATTCTGCTATGGACTTATCGTGAGTAACCAGTATAAGCGTCTGTTTTTTTTCCTTTACTTTATCAAGGATTATTTTCATTATTATTTCTGTAGTTTTAGTGTCAAGGTTTCCTGTAGGTTCATCGGCAAATATTATTTTAGGTTCTACAACCAAAGCTCTTGCAATACCTACCCTTTGCTGCTGCCCTCCACTCATCTGACTTGGCTTCCTATTTTCATATCCTTTAAGCCCTACTTCTTCTATTGTTTTAAGTGCTCTTTTTACCCTATGTTTCTTATCCATTCCTCTTAATATCAGCGGATATGATACATTTTCTAAAGTTGTAAGCATAGGAAGTAAATTGTATGCCTGAAAAATAAAACCTATATTTTTCTGTCTAAATAATGTAACCTGCTCTTCATTTAATTTATGAAGAGGCACGGAACCTATTATTATTTCACCCTTTGTTGGTTTTTCAAGTCCTGCTACCATGTTTAAAAAAGTCGATTTTCCAGAACCTGACTTACCTAAAAAACATACAACTTCGCCTCTATATATATCGAGGCTTATATCATCAAGTGCGACTACTTTTTCGTCCCCCATTCTATAAACCTTTCTTACATGCTTAACTTCTATTAAGGGCTTTTCTGAAGGCTTTTCATTTTCTTCTTTTGAAACAACTAATTCTTCTATTTTGTACCCCTCCTTTTTATTATAATTTAATATTTTAAGCTTTTCTTAATCATCCTGCTTATTATACCTTATAAATTATACTATTTGTTTACAAAATAATTAATTTTCTAATATTGGATTTCTTCTAACTTTATATTATTTTTTGATTTATTTGGGTAGATATTAACTATATTAATAATCTTTGAGAGGTGATATATATGGCTGATTTCAAATATAATAATATATTTATAATAGATCTTTCAGGAAACTTCGAAAAAGATTTAGTTGACCTGTTCATTAAACATAATTTCAACGTTTTAATTTTTAATGACAAAAATGACTTTTTCGATAAATTTGAAGAAACTAGCCCTGAACTAATAGTTTTAAATATAGATGTTTCTGATATAAATGTTTTTTCTATATGTTCAAAGGTGAGAAGTAAAAGTACAGTTCCTTTTATAGTAACTTCTAATCAGGCTTCTGAAGAACAAATAATCACAGCACTTAATATCTGTTGTGATGATTATTTCGTAAGGCCTTTTTTTGTAGAAGAAGTTTTTGCAAAAATTCTTTCTATTTTTAGACGAATTGATTTTGAAAGCAAAAAGTGTAATATGAACTGTTCTTACAGCTATGGAAATCTTTATATAAATTTAAAAAAACATGAGGTTTTGGTAAATTCAGAAACAGTTTATCTTACAAGTAAGGAATATGAAGTTCTTATATACCTTCTTGAAAATGTAGGGAATGTAGTTAATCGTGATGAACTACTTTTAAATATTTGGGGATTTAATTCAGGGACTGTAGAAACAAGAGCTATTGACGACTGTATAAAAAGGCTTAGAAAAAAACTTTCTGATTCTGAAGCAAATCTAATAATAGAAACTATTAGAGGCTATGGTTTTAAAATAAAACTATGAATTATATAAAGGGAGCATTCGCTCCCTTTTAGTTTAAAAATTAGAGTATGGCCTGTCCTGTATGGATGTTTATAAGGTCATATTCAATATTTCCCATTCCAAGTTCATGTGCATATTGAACTATATGATTTCCATCTACACTATGGTGAGTTTCTTTAAATACATCTCTACCTTCAGCTTTATATATTAAATCCAAACAAGCTTTTTCCAACGCCACGGGATCTTTACTTGCTAAAATTCCAACATCATTAGCCAGAGGCTTTCCTGACCATCCTGCACAGTCACAAAGCGGCGTTATGTTCATTACAAAAGTTATATATCCTGCTTTATCTTTTTTATTCGAAATTGCGCCATATGCATATTCTGCCATTTTTTCTAAAAATACGTTGCTATCTGACGCCCATTGGTCTGAAATAGCTCTTACAGGACAGACTACTATACATTCTCCACAGCCATAACATATGTCACTGTTTATAGAAGCTTTTTTTCCTATCATGGAAATAGCCTTAACTCTACATGTATTTACACATTTTCTACAACCCACGCATTTAGCTTCCTTTACCTTAGGTTTTATGTCTGAATGCTGCATCTGCTTTCCAGGAGCTGTAGCACATCCCATAGCAAGATTTTTAAGCACTCCTCCAAAGCCTGCCATTTCATGACCTTTGAAGTGTGATACTACTATCATCGAATCAGAGTTATATATTTCTCCTCCAATTTTTACTTCTTTAAAGTGCTTTTTGTTTATCTCTACAGTTTCTGAATTTTTGCTGTACATTCCATCTGCAATTATTATAGGTGCACCTACGACAGAATATGCAAATCCATTTTCAATAGCAGTTTGTATATGATCCACACAATTTGTTCTTGAACCTGAATAAAGCGTATTTGTATCTGTAAGGAAGGGTTTACCCTTGCTCTCTTTAATTTTATCGACTATATGTCTTACATAAACTGGATTTAAAAATGTAACATTACCTTTTTCTCCAAAATGAATTTTTATAGCTACTTGATCTTTTTCTGATATCAAATCAGAAAATCCAGCTTTGTCAAAAAGTTTTGAAATATTAGCTGCCATATTATTGGTTTTTGATGTTGCATAAAGCTCACTAAAATATACCTTTGATCTTTCCATTTTTACCTCCAATTTAATTAAAAATTAATTAGTTTTCAGGATTTTTATATCTCGTAAATACGTATTTAACTTCCTTTACGCTCCATTTTTTATCACTAAACTCAGTATCTAAGAATTCTACTACTTCAGTGTATTCAAGCCCTTCTGTTCTAAGCTCAATAATTCTATCAATCTGTTTCTGAGTGTATTTTTTCTTTCTTCCTGCGCCTCTTTCATTTTTTATTGGAGCAGATTTTGTTTTATCCATTATCTCTATATATTTCTCAAGACTTTTATTTACTTCTTCCAGCCTTCTATTTTCTTTCTCAAGCATTTCATAAGACTCAAGTAATCTATCTACATGTCTTTGAAGTTCTGTAAATTTATTTTCAAGCTTTAAGTTAGTTTCTTTTTGACATTTTATATCTTCTTCATACTTTTGTTTTTCAATTTCAAAGTCTTCTACGTATTTATTGTATTTTTCTACCAATACATTATATTTTTCTACTACTTGCTCTGAAAACGAATTTATTTCATTATATTTTTCTACTAGGTTATTATAGTTATCTATCATATTTTTATTTTCCAAATTATTATATTTTTTATTTTCTTTCTTTCTTCCCAAATCTTTTACAAAATCCATTTTTCCTCCCGGTTTACTGAAATATTTTTTCTGCATTATTTTCACACAGATATGAGCCTACCTGCGTATCTCTTCTTGCATATATTCCGTGATAATCACTTCCCCCTGTAAGAATAAGATTATATTTTTTAGCTTCATCTATTATTAATTTTCTGTATTCTTTATTGTTTGCTTCATGATTAAGTTCTAAGCCATCTAACCCAAGTTTAACAAGTTTCTCCACTAGATATATGTTCTTTTGTTGTCCTGGATGTGCTATTACGGCATATCCTCCTGAGGCTTTCACTGCCTTAACTGCTTCTCTTACATCTATATAATCTATTTCTAAATCGCACTCTGCCTTATTCTTGAAAAGCTTTTCATTTATGCTTGGAAACATACTCTCTGTCTGATTCGTTCTTAACAGAATATCAAATATATGCTGTTTAAATATATATCCCTTTGAAAATTCATAAAGTTCATCGTAGTCTATTTTATAACCCATTTTATTTAATATTTCTATCTGCTGTTTAGCTTTATCATTTCTTTGAGAAACTATATCTGAACAAAGTTCTTCTATTATATAATCTTTTTTTATATTGTATCCAAGCAAATGCACTTTTGTTCCTGTATCTTTGTCTATTGCTGAAATCTCTAAGGATTTTGTAGTTTTTATTCCATTTTCTTCTGCTTTTAGCTTTGTTTCTTCATACCCTTTGAGAGTATCATGATTTGTTATTGCAATATGTGTAAGTTTACTTTTTACAGCCATTTCAATTATTTCATCTATTGTATTGTATCCATCTGAATTTCTAGTGTGTATATGACAATCTGCTTTAAACATCTTTACCTACTTCTTTTTGCTTCCTAAGTTTTCTAAAAAATCGCTTTAGTATATATGAACATGCATCGCTTTCTTCTATTATAACCATGCTTCTATTTGGAATTAAATCCTCTGCTATTATTGGTAGTTTACTTACCGCACTTCCTCTATTTGGGTCTAGCGCTCCTATGTGTATATCGCCTATCCTCGCATGAAGTATTGCTCCCATACACATTGTACATGGCTCTAAGGTTATATATATATTACATCCTGGAATTCTCCAGCTTTCTAATTTTTTGCACGCTTGTTCAATTGCTATAATTTCTGCATGTTTTGTTGCTATATTGGAGTTTTCCACAAGATTGTGGCCTCTTCCTATTATTTCGCCATCTTTTTCTATTACACATCCTACTGGAACTTCGTTTAATTTATAAGCTTTTAGGGCTTCTCTAAAAGCTTCTCTCATGTATTTATTCATATTATATGTGTATAATTTCTCTATTTATCCACATTATCCACAGATTTTTTTATTTTTTTGTGGATAATGTGGATTTTATTGTTAATATTTTTAATCTACTATCTTTTGACTTCTTAAATAAGATAGTATAAATGGCATTATGTGCCCATCCATTACCTGTGTTACATTTCCTATCTCTTCGTTTGTTCTATGATCTTTAACTAGGGTATAAGGCTGAAATACATAGGATCTTATTTGGCTTCCCCAACCAATCTGAGAATACTCACCTTGCAGATCCTCTATTCTATCTTTTTGCTCCTGTTTTTTTAACTCTATAAGTTTTGCCATAAGCATTTTCATAGCTACATCTTTGTTTATTAGCTGTGAGCGCTCATTCTGACACTGAACTACTATACCGGTTGGAAGATGAGTTATTCTTACAGCTGACTCTGTCTTATTTACATGCTGTCCACCTGCTCCACCTGCTCTATAGGTATCTATTTTTAAATCAGATGGGTTTATATCTATTTTTACAGTATCATCAAGTTCTGGAATAACATCTACCGAAGCAAATGAAGTATGTCTTTTTCCTGATGAATCAAATGGAGATATTCTTACAAGTCTATGCACGCCTTTTTCTGATTTTAGGAATCCATATGCATCTTTTCCTACTATTCTAAGCGTTACTGACTTTATCCCTGCTTCTGGATCTTGATTATAATCTAGCTCTTTTATACTATATCCCATATCTTGAGAAAATCTGCTATACATCCTAAGAAGCATTTTTGCCCAATCTTGAGCATCTAAACCTCCACTTCCTGCATGAATAGAAAGGATTGCATTGTTATGGTCATATTCTTGATCTAGCATAGTTTCTATTTTTAATTCTTCTATCTGCTCATAGGTTTCGTCAAGCTCTTTTTGAAGCTCTTTTTCCATTGACTCATCTTCTAGCGCCATTTCAAATAAAACTTCTAAATCAAGTACTCTTCCTTCTGTCTGTTTGTAATTTTCTATAATATATTCGATTTCTTTATTTCGTTTAACTTTTAGCTGACTTTTTTCTAGATCTTCCCAAAAACTCTGATCCTGCATTTGGTTATCTATTAATTCTTTTTCTATTTCTAAATTATCTATGTCAAAGAGACACCTTTATTTCATTTAATGATTCTACAATCTTATCCATTTTTATTTTGTGCTCTGCATAGTTTAACATATTAAAGATCCTTTCCGCAGCATTTTTTGTATTTTTTTCCACTTCCACAAGGGCATTCTTCGTTTCTACCTACTTCTTTTTCTACTTTTCTTTGAGTTGTTGGTTTCTGTTCAAGTGCACTTTCAAAGTTTTCCTGTACCTTATCAATATCTATTACCGCTTTTCTTTGCATTGGTTTTTCTTCTTCTCTTTGAACTTGGAAGCCCATCATATATTTTACAGTTTCTTCTTTAATGCTCTCTGTCATATCATCAAACATATCAAAACCTTCTATCTGATATGCTCTTACTGGATCTTCTTGACCAAGGGCTCTAAGTCCCATTCCCTGTCTTAACTGATCCATTGAATCTATATGATCCATCCATTTTGAATCTACAACTTGAAGAAGTATAACTCTTTCTATTTCTCTAAATTCTTCTTCTGGAAAAGCTGCTTCTTTTGCCTCGTAGATCTTATGTGCCATATCTTTTATAAGCTCTTTCATCTTAGTATTATCAAATTTAGTTATATCTTCCTCTATATTTAAGTTTACTAAGAATTGAGATTGAATTTTTTCTTGAAGTCCTTTTATATCCCACTCTTCTTGGTAAGTTTTTTCAGAGCAGTATTTATCGACTATATTGTCTACTATAGATTCAATCATTGCCATTATCTCTGGCTTTATATTTTCGCCCTCAAGTACACGCTTTCTCTCTGCATATATAATTTCTCTTTGCTTATTCATAACGTCATCGTATTGAAGTACACTCTTTCTGATAGAGAAGTTCTTTCCTTCTACTTTCTTTTGAGCGCCTTCTATTGATCTTGAAAGCATTTTGTGTTCTATGGCATCAGATTCTTCCATTCCAAGCTTTTCTACTACTCCCTGAATTCTTTCACTTCCAAATAGTCTCATAAGCTCATCTTCAAGAGATATAAAGAATCTAGTTGTACCTGGGTCTCCCTGTCTTCCGGCACGTCCTCTAAGCTGATTGTCTATACGTCTAGACTCATGTCTTTCAGTACCCATGATAAATAGTCCGCCTACAACTCTTACTTTTTCCTGCTCTTCTTTTAACTCTTCTTTTTTCTGTGAAAGGATTTGACCATATATTTTTCTTGCTTCTATTATTTCTTGGTCATCTGTTGCACTAAACCCACTAGCTTCTGCTATTAAATGATCCTCAAAGCCTTGTTTTTTCATTTCTTTTACTGTTAAAAATTCTGGATTTCCTCCAAGAATTATATCGGTTCCTCTACCTGCCATATTTGTAGCTATAGTTACAGCTCCAAAACGTCCTGCCTGTGCAACTATTTCTGCTTCTTTTTCATGGTTTTTAGCATTAAGTACCTCATGCTTTATACCTTTTCTTCTTATCATTTCTGAAAGCATTTCTGAAGTTTCTATTGATATTGTTCCTATAAGAATTGGCTGCCCAGTTTTGTGAATCTCCACAATATGCTCTACAACTGCATTAAATTTTGCGTCTGTATTTTTATATACGGCATCATCCATATCTATTCTTTGAATAGGTTTGTTTGTAGGTATTTGAACAACGTCCATTTTGTATATTGAACGGAACTCATCTTCCTCTGTTTTAGCTGTACCAGTCATACCTGAAAGCTTTTTGTACATTCTAAAGTAGTTCTGGAATGTTATAGTAGCAAGCGTTTTTGATTCTCTTTGAATTTTAAGTCCTTCTTTAGCTTCTATAGCTTGGTGAAGACCTTCTGAATATCTCCTACCAAACATAAGACGTCCTGTGAACTCATCAACTATAACTATTTCTCCATCTTTTATTACATAGTCTACATCTAGCTTCATTAAAGTATTTGCTCTAAGCGCCTGTCCTATATGATGATATATTTCTATATTTGCTATATCAGTCATACTTTCTACTCCAAAGAATTTTTCTGCTTTTTTAAGTCCTTCATCTGTAAGTGTTGAGGCATTATCTTTTTCATTTATAACATAATCTTCTTCCGCTTTAAGCATCTGGATAAAACTATTAGCTGTAGTGTAAAGTGAAGTAGATTTATCTCCTGCACCTGAAATTATAAGTGGAGTTCTTGCCTCATCTACTAATATTGAATCGACCTCATCGACAATTGCATAGTTTAGTGGTCTTTGAACTCTTTGATTTTCAAATATAACCATGTTGTCTCTAAGGTAATCAAATCCATACTCATTATTTGTTCCATAAGTTATATCTGCATTATATGCCGCTCTTCTTTGCTCTGTAGTTATACCATGAACTACAACGCCCGTAGTAAGTCCCATAAAGTTGTAAAGCTTACTCATCCACTCACAGTCTCTTTTTGCAAGATAATCATTGACTGTAACAACGTGTACTCCAAGACCTGTAAGGGCATTTAAATAAACTGGAAGTGTAGCCACAAGAGTTTTACCTTCTCCAGTTCTCATCTCGGCTATTCTTCCGCTATTTAATACCATACCTCCCATCAACTGAACATCATAATGTCTCATGCCTAAAGATCTTTTTGCGCCCTCTCTACATGCCGCAAAAGCTTCCTCTAATATATCATCTACGGTTTCTCCATTTTGCAGTCTGTTTTTAAATTCAAAAGTTTTCGCTTTAAGCTCCTTATCCGTAAGTGCTTCAAAAACAGGCTCTAATGAATTTATCTTTTTAGCCCTCGCCTCAAGTTTTTTAATTTCTCTTTTTGCTAACATATTGTCTAATAAGCCCAATTTATTTACCTCTTTTCTTTTATGTTGTTTTATTATTTATTTTAAGTTATATAATACTTAATATTGAAATTTTATAATTAATTTTATCACACTTTAGGTATTTTTTCTTGCTTTTTTACACTATTTTTGCACTTTTGAAATCAAAAAATATTCGAGTATGATGTTTCACGTGAAACTTTCATTGCTAAGTATTTTATTTTTCTACCAATATTTTTTATTGCGTTTAATTATTTTTGTAGTATAATATAACAAAGGTTAATCGCGATTTATTTTTATTATCATTTGTTAAATTATTCATAATTAGAGAAAAGGAGAATACTATGAAAGAAGTATCCGAAGTAGTAATACCCAACCCCACGGTCTTCTCGTGCAATGATTTAAATTTAAAGAACCCTTACTGGAAATGCCTTTTAAAATTTTTATTTGCTTCATCTTTAGGCGTGCTAATATTTTTTGTTCCCATAAACAACAGACTTATATTTGAAGTCTTATACAAGGACATATTTTTACATAAAATTCTTGGGAACCTTACTCAGCCTCTGATAACAATGTGTCCACTCCTTATGCTTTTTGGATATATTTATTCAAAATATATCACTAAAACAGAAAATAAAATTACAAGATTTTTTGCAGAAGATAGTCACTTCCATCTTGTACTTTATATTCTAGGTTCTATATTTGCTTTAATGTATTATTTCCAATTTGGATGGGAATTTGCATACAGTGAAAAAACTGGCGGTGTCATGATTGGTGAAACTCTAAATTATACTATAAGTATTGTCCCCGTCGCCGGAGCAGTTATTCCTCTACTTGCTGGATATGGTTTACTTGAAGCTATCGGAGCCTTCCTTGAACCATTTATGAGGCCTATATTTAAGGTTCCAGGAAAAAGTGCACTCGATACTATAGCTTCAATAGTAGGTGCCGCTGTAGTTGGAATAATGTTTACCGCAAGTCTTTACAAAGAAAAACACTATACTAACAAAGAAGCTTTTTTTATCTCATCTAGTTTCAGTCTTAACTCTGTAGGCTATTGTGCCTTTCTAATTGGATATGTAGGATTGCTAGAAAAATTTGGATTAATTTTCCTACTTTACTGCATTGTTACTTATGTAGTTGCCGCAATAGTTTGTAGAATACCACCTGTTTCTAGATATCCTGACACATATGCAGATGGTTCTGTTCAAACTCCAGAGATGAGAAAAGAAAATCTTCATTTGAATATGGCTCAAATAAAAAAAGGGTATAATGATGCACTTATCAAAGCTGATAATGCCCCTAATCTTTTTGTTGACATGGCTAAAGGTTTTTGGGATGATGTCTCATAACTGTTAAAGTAATTCCAATGGTTATTACTATAGGTATAATTGGACTTTCTTTAAGTGAGTTTACGCCTATTATCGAAATAATAAGTAAACCATTTGTGCCATTTATAGCTATGCTTGGAATTCCAGATGCTGCCCTTGCTACTCAAGCAATATTAGTAGGTGGAATAGATTTATTCCTTCCAGCCATACTTATTGCAAATTCAGCATTTGAAGCTACTCGATTCTTTGTGCTTATGGTTTCATTAGTACAAGTACTCTATATTACAGAAACTATGCTTCCAATAATTTTCTTTGGAATTCCCGCAAAATTTAAGGACATAATTGCGCTATGGGCTATAAGAACCCTAGTTGCTATTCCTATAGTAGCTATATTAACTCATATACTATATATATAGTTTGATTGCGATTAACCTAACTCTTTTAGAATTTCTAAAAGAGTTTTTTATTTTTGTTACAAATGTTACATTCTTTTTCTGATTAATATTATATTATATAAACATGATAATTGAAGTTTCGAAAGGAGATTTGTATGTTAAGACAAATAATAAAAATAGATGAAGATAAATGTGTTGGATGTGGCCTTTGTGCTAAAGCATGCCATGAAGGCGCAATTGGTATAGTGAATGGAAAAGCTAAGCTTCTTAGCGATGATTACTGTGATGGTCTTGGAAACTGCCTTCCAGTATGTCCTACAAATGCTATTTCTTTTGAGCAAAGAGATGCTGAGCAGTACAATAAGGAAGTCGCGCCAAAAAGAGTGGCTGCTAAAGAAGGGCTTTCTCAAAAACCATCTGGCTGTCCAGGTTCTATGGCTAGAGAACTTAATAGAAATAATTCTGCAGAAAATAATGATGCTCAAGCTAATAATGCTCCGCTTATATCTCAACTTAGACAGTGGCCAGTTCAAATTAAATTAGCGCCTGTAAATGCCCCTTATTTTGAAAATGCTAATCTTCTTATTGCTGCCGATTGCAGTGCTTATGCATATGCTGATTTTCATAATAAATTTATAAAAAATAAAGTTGTATTAATCGGCTGTCCTAAACTTGATGAGGGTGACTATACAGAAAAACTTACTGAAATAATAAGATTAAATAATATAAAAAGCCTTACAGTTGTAAGAATGGAAGTTCCATGTTGTTTTGGCATTGAAAAAGCAGCTACAGAAGCACTTAAAGCTAGTGGAAAGTTTATTCCTTGGCAAATAGTAACTATATCTACTGATGGGAGAATTTTAGACTAGATAAAAGGATTCATGTTTCGTAATTTCGAGATATGAATCCTTTTTTATTTTTTAAAAGTATGTTAGAATATATATATAAATAATAAAAGGAGTTTTTATGAGTAAAATAGTTAATATAAATTTGAATCAAAAAGAACTATCTGAAGCAACGGAGCTTATTGAAGGCAATAAAGGACTTTTTAAAATAAATAATGATATGCTTATAGTGCTTTCAGATGATACTGAAATATTGGTTATGCCAAGAAAAGATAAAATAATACTTCAAACAAAAGCATCTTTAGATTTTTAACTGTTACTTTTAGTGACAGTTTTTATATTTAGAAAAATTTTTGTATTTTAATAAGAGGTTTTAAATATGAAAATATTAAACATTACTGCCCAAAAACCATTCTCTACCGGAAGTGGTATTTTTTTAAATGAACTTATAAATACATTTTATGAGCTAGGACACGAACAAGCGCTTATATGTGGACTTTCTAATTATGATGAGCTTTGTATGATAAATAATAAAAATTCAAAAATTTATCCAATTGTATACAACTCTGATGATATTCCCTATGAAATACTTGGTATGAGTGATGAAATGCCGTATCCCAGTAAGAGATATAAAGATTTAACTGAACATGAAATAAATATTTTTAAAAATGTTTATACTGATAGACTAATAGCTGCCATTAATGAATTTGATCCTGATATAATAATATGTCATCATCTCTACTTACTAACATCTATTGCCGCTGAAAATTTTTCTAAAGATAAGACCATTGTAGGCGTATGTCACGGAACATGCCTTAGACAATTAAATAGTCATGATATTATGAATGATAAAATTATAGAAAATTTAAAACTTCTCGATAAAATATATGCACTTCATGAGATTCAAAAATCAGATATAGCTTATATGTTTGGAAATGATATCTACGATAAGATAAATATTTTGGGTATCGGATATAACCCCTCTATTTTTTATACAGACTCTACTTTGCTTGAAGAGAAAAAATCTAGAGTTTTAGAAAAAAACAAAACTTCAGCACTAAATATAATATATGCTGGCAAAATTTCAAAGAAAAAAGGGGTTTTATCTCTTATTAGGGCTCTTAATACCATTTCTTATAAAACTACAGAAAATACTAAGATAAATCTCAAACTAGCTGGTGGAAATGGAAGCTATTTAGATTTTATTGAAATTCAAAACGAAATAAAAAAATCACCTCATAATATAACTTTCCTAGGTGAACTTTCTCAAAAAGAATTGGCTTATGAATTTAATAAATCAGACTTATTTGTCCTCCCTTCTTTTTATGAAGGTCTTCCCCTTGTAATTATTGAAGCCCTTGCCTGCAGCCTTCCAGTAATAACTACAGATATCCCAGGAATAAAATCATGGCTAAATTTAAATATAAAAGAAGCTCCCGTAGATTACGTAAAGCTTCCTGATATGATAAATGTAGATACTCCTAGTGAAAATTCTCTTCCTTATTTTGAAAAGAATTTAAGTCTTGCTATAGAAAAATTTATTAGAGATAGGAATAATTTAATAACAACACCTATTGACCTATCTAAGTTTACTTGGAAAAGTGTTGCTGAAAAACTATTGAATTTTTAACCGATATCTACCATTTCATAAACCTTAACAATTTCAGGTTTACATCCACCTTCTTTTATAACTTCAACAAGCTCTTCCACAGTACTTACTGTTTTAGGAAGTCGAGTTGCATATTTTCCTAATTGATAGGTGTCATGAGCATCACTTGCTCCAAAAGTTTCTAATCCAAGCTCTTTGCAATAAGCAAGAGCTTTTTGATTTGCTTCAAATGAAGTACTGCCATTTAGTACCTCTATACCAGTCAGTCCTTTTACTATTTTTAAGTTCTCACCAAGGCCCCTATTATTATTTCTAAATGGGTGCGCTGCTATACAGATTCCACCTTTTTGATTTACATAATCTATAAATTCTTGTGCTGGAAGCAGTTCTTTTTTAGGTAGTTCATCTATTCCAAAAGCTAAGATATCACCTTCCTGTGTAAGATATTCTGCTCCTACAAAAATTGGAAAACCTATCTTTTTAGAATATACTTCTGCAAATTTTCTTAGCCCCATGCTCTCATGATCTGTTATACAAACTCCATCTAGACCAATTGCAACTGCCTCTTCTACTATCTCCTCAAGACTCATAAAGCTATCTGAAGAATTTCTTTTTTCATGTACATGCATATCTATAAGCATAGGTAACCTCCTATAATAAACTAAGTTCTACTACTATAGTTTATTATAGGAGGTTTGTTTTTTCCAATAGAAAATTTATATACTTATTATAATTTTATTTAATATTATGCATTTTTCTGTATAAGTTTATATGCATATTGAAGCTGAGTATCTATACCCTTTATATAATCTTCATATTTAAGTTTTACATTGTAGTCTGGTTTAACTCCTGATTTTTGAGGAATATTGCTTGATTTATCATCATTAACTATAAGTTGTACAAGCGGCACTGAGAATCTTATCTTTGTATTTGGAAGTTCCCATACTGGCATATATCCTGCTGTCGTAGAATAATAATTTCCAGATGTTTCTGTTCCTATAAAATCTGCATTCTTTAACTCTTTTACCTTCTGTGTAAATATTGAACCACAAGAAAAACTTCCTTCGTCTGCAAGTACATATATATTACCTTTAAATCCATTTTTTGCAGCAGGCTTTACCTTTTCATCCGTAAATGAATAAAAACCATTATCTATTGGTTTATACATGCTTTTGTCACCAAAATCTTCGATGTAATACTTTAAATTTTCTTTTTCTTCTGCATTTAAAAGATCTTTCCTTTTTACATCAAAATTTCTAACTACATAACTTTTTACTCCATAAAATTCTTCTTGATATAAATATGAGAGCACATAATGCATAAGCTCTACACTTCCACCTAAATTTCCTCTTACGTCTAAAACAAGGTTATCTATTCCTTGAATTTCAATATCTTCAAAAAAACTATCTATATACTGCATAAAATAATTAGGATCTTCAAAATCAAAACTATATATTCTTAAAATAGCTGTATTCTTTTCTATATCAAAATTAGCTTCAAGCGGTGCAAGCGTGCTTTTGTATTTTCCTCTTAAATAATTAGAGTATGAATACCCTATGAGTTTATTTATATCTACATCTTTAGAATGTACTGTGCGCATTTTAGTTTCTTTTGTTTTAGCGTCTACATAGGTTATTTTATACTGATCTTTTTCTCCCATAAATTGCGGATACATAAAATACATATATTGTTCTATTACGGCTTTACTTATTCCTGATTTATCAGATGATTCACTTCCTGATATATAGTTAAGTTTTGCCATAACCTCAGATATATTTCTTCCATCTATTTTTAATATCTCTGAGCCTAATGGTATTTTGTTATTTATTATATCGCAATATACTTTATCATCTATAAATTTTACTTTTAGTGGAAAATATTTTGTTTCCGTTATAATCTCATCTATAAAGTTGCTTGATGGCGAAATATAAGTGTGCCCATCGTTAAGTTTATAGATGATTTTACTTATCTCATAGTAAAAGTCTTCAAGTTTCATATTATCATTTAATCTATTGTTAGCACTTTCGAACATTTTATCCAATTCTTCTTTTGAAATATTTTTATATGGATTTCCATGATTTTCCTCTAACAGCTGCTTCATCACTTTTAAATCCGACATATATTCTATTTTAGAATATGAAAAATCTGCAAATGATGGAAAAACTGATGAAATAACCATCATAATCGATATAATAAGGCTATACAACCTTTTTCTTATCATAAAAATCTCCTTATTTTTGAAAAAAATAGAGATTTAGTTTTTATAACTAAATCTCTACTCTTAATTTAAAATTAAATCTTCAATAATTAAATTTACCCGTACAAGAAGCTAAAAAAACTATATGTTTAAACCCCCCAGTTTAAAAATACTATGCCGTTCACCCTATAAAAAAATCACATTTATTTATTATTGAAGATTATTTTTTTCTATATGTTTATATTAACATTTTTTATAGGCTTTTTTCATTATTTATGAAATAATCATTTTTAATTATGAATTTGTATTCTTATTCTATGGTTTTTTTGTATTCTTCTTTAAGCCTCGAGATTATTTTCTTTTCTATTCGTGATATTGTCATTTGAGATAGATCTAGTTCTTTAGCTATATTAACTTGGGTTTTTCCTTTATAAAATCTCCCTATAAGTATTTTCTTCTCAATTTCATTTAATTTTTCAATAAATCTTTCGATAAAATCTCGGTTTTCTATACTTGTGAAATTATCATCTTCTTTTCCAAGAATTTCAATAAAGCTCATTTCGGAGTCCTTATCTTTATTTTCTTTTAAAAGATCTAAACTTCTTATTGAAAATAATTGAGATGCTTCCATAGCTTCCATAACTTCTTCTATACTACAGTTTAAATAATTTGCTAAATCTTCTACTCTAGGAACAGTACCTAAAATTTGCTCTAGTTTATTTCTAGATTCATTTATTTTCATTGAAAGCTCTTGCGTTTTTCTTGGAACTTTTATAGCCCACCCCTTATCTCTAAAGTGTCTTTTTATCTCACCTATAATAGTAGGGGTAGCAAAACTTGAAAATTCAAAACCTTTGTTTTTGTCGAATCTTTCTACTGCGAGAATTAGTGCCAGAGATGCTACTTGAAATATATCTTCAAAATCAATTCCTCTTCCTACATATTTTTTTGCCAAAAGCTCTGCAATATACATATTCCTATTTACTATCTCATTACGTACTTCCCTGCTTTTCTCTTTTTCGTAGATTTCAAATAATTCTTTATTATCTAGGTTTGAATATTTCTTGTCTTTAAAAAGTTCTATATTTTTCTTTACAGAACTATTATACAATTATTCATCTCTCCCTATATTCTTCTTCATATAAATTATTGTACCATCTTCTACTTTTGAATTAACTTCTACTTCATCCATCAAAGTCTTCATGATGTATATTCCCAGTCCACCACAAGGCCTCTCATCTCCAGATAAGAGAGGATCTTTTATTTCCTCAGGATTACAACCTGTACCCGTATCTTCAACCTGTATTTCCATATAATCTTCACCCGATTTAAAATAAAGGTTAAAATTATTTACATTTGAATATTTTATAACATTTGTACAAGCTTCTGAAACTGCAATTTTTACATCCTCTATTTCTTCAATATTAAATCCTATATGATTTGCTATTGAAGACGCGGTCATTCTAATTACAGAAATCAATTTAGGATCTGTAGGCAATGTCATTTTTATTATGTTTTCGTGTTTGTGATTTATCATGAATTTTCTCCTCCTAAATTGAACATCTCTTCCATGCATGTAATCTTAAATATTTTTCTTACATTTTTTTTAGTGTTTATTATCTTAACTGTCTTTGCCTTCTGTTTTTGATCTTTATAGAGTTTTACTAGAGTTCCTAGACCTGTTGAATCTATGAACTTTACATTTTCCATGTCTATAAGTATATCTTTATTTTCTTTAAGTAGTTCTTCAAGTTTAGGTTTAAGTATCTCTATAGTATTTAGGTCAATTTCTCCCGATACTATTAATTTTGAATACTCCTCATTCTTGTCGATACTTGCATCAACAAATTTATCCATATATTTATTTCTCTCCTTCTTCGAAATTACTATGTTCTGAACGTTTTTCCTTAACTGCTTTTACAATTTCGGTGGCTATTGTTACTACTGAAGTTACTTTTGCAGCATTTTCCGTTATAGTATCGAGATTTTCAGTTATTGATGCTGTATTATCTAAAATAGCTTCAATTTCTCCTTTTTTATCGAGACTTATTCTAGTTAGACTTTTCATCGTCATCCCGAAATCTCTAAGCATTATACCCCCACATATACATAATATTAACACCCCAATTCCTCCTAATAATACGCCTACTTCCCAAATCATATTTACTCTCCCTCTGTATTTTCACCTTCTTCACTTATATCAAACTCTTTTTCATAATACTCTGGTGTCTTGTACTTTATTATTTTATCTTTATTTAAGTTTTTTTCAATAACTTCTTTTACTATATCTATTAATTCCTGTCTATTTTCTATAAGTTCTGAGGTTTTTTCTTTTAAATCAACCGCTTTATCAGTTATATCTCTTCTAAAGTCTTCTCCTTTTTTTTGAGCAAACATTATTCCTGCTAAACTCCCTATAGTTGTACCCAAAAAAAATAAAGCTAAATTGTTGTTATTTTTTCGCTTTGACATATGTATAAACCTCCTAGTAAGTTTCTATCCAGTATTATATACCCCTGTTTTCTTATAATAAACTTTTTTATAAAATTTTTTACATTCAAAGGCGCTCTAACTTTTAGATATATATCTTCTAGTTAGAGCGCTTATTTTTATTCTTCTGTAGCTTCTTCTTCTGATTCCTCTGCTGCTTCTATTTTTTCAAATGAAACAATTTTTGAATCCTCAGTTTTCATAAGTCGTACGCCCTTTGTAACTCTATTAAGTTTTGGTATTTGGCTTACTTCCATTCTTATAAGAGTTCCATCAGAGTTGATTATCATTATCTGATCATCTTCAGCTACTAATTTAGCTCCTGATACAAGTCCTGTCTGTTCTGAAATGTTATAAGTTTTTACTCCTTTTCCACCTCTTGATTGAATCTTATATTCTTGAGCAGAAGTTTTCTTTCCATAACCATTTTCAGTTATTACAAGCATACATTTATCTTCTTCCAAAATTTCCATAGCAATGATTTCATCTGTATCAGGGATATCCATAACTTTAACACCCATTGTGTTTCTTCCTGTTTGTCTAACCTGAGATTCATTAAATGCTATAGCTTTTCCTTCTTTTGTTGTAACTATAATATTACAGCTTCCATCTGTTATCTGTGCACTTATAAGCTCATCTTCATCTTTAAGTGTTATAGCTATAAGACCATTTCGCTGACTCTTTCTAAATTGAGAAAGCTCAGTCTTCTTTATTATACCATTTTTAGTACACATTACAATATTTTCTGTATCCGCTGAATCTTTTATTGCGATTATTGAGTTTATTTTCTCGTCTTTTTCAATCGGAATAAGATTTATTATATTTGTACCTTTGGCAGTTCTTGAGCTTTGAGGAATTTTATATGCCGGAATTCTATACATCCTTCCCATATTTGTAAGGAAAATCATTTTGGCATGATTGCTTGTTACCATCATTTTCTCTACAAAATCTTCCTCTCTTGTAGTCATAGATGCTACCCCTTTACCACCTCTTTTTTGTGATTTGTAGGTATCTGTAGGTATTCTCTTTATATATCCAAAGTGAGTAAGTGTTATAGCTACTTCCTCATCTTCTATCATATCTATGTCTTCAAGTTCGTCCTCTTGTTCTAATATTTCTGTTCTTCTTGCATCGCTATATTTTTCTTTGATTTCAAGAATTTCAGTTTTTATTATTCCAAGCATTACATTTCTATCTGAAAGAATTGTTTTAAAATAATCTATTTTTTCTTTTAAAACTTTATACTCTTCTTCTAATTTTTCTTTTTCAAGACCTTGCAGTCTTCTAAGTCTCATATCTAATATAGCTTGAGCTTGAATCTCTGTAAGCTCAAATCTTGCTACAAGTTTTTCCTGAGCATCCTCATAAGCACTTCTTATTATTGCTATTACTTCATCTATGTTATCTATAGCAATTAATAATCCTTCTATTATGTGCGCTCTGTTTAAAGCTTTGTTTAAATCAAATTTAGTACGTCTTGTAAGTACTTCTTCTTGATGATTTAAATAATGACTTAGTATTTGATGAAGATTTAATACTTTTGGCTCTCCATTTACTATTGCAAGCATTATTATTGAAAATACTTGTTGAAGTTGAGAGTATTTATATAGGTTATTTAAAAGAATATGTGGATTTACATCTTTTCTAGTTTCTATTACGATTCTTATACCTTTTCTATTACTCTCATCTCTAAGATCTGTTATTCCATCTACTTTCTTTTCTTTTACAAGTTCTGCAATTTTTTCAACAAGCTTAGCTTTATTAACTTGATATGGAATTTCAGTAACTACAATCTGACTCTTTCCATTACTCATTTCTTCTATTTCAGCTTTAGCTCTTTGAGTAACTTTTCCTCTACCTGTTCTATATGCTGCATTCATAGTAGCTTTCCCATAAATTGTAGCTCCTGTAGGGAAATCAGGTCCTTTTACATGTCGCATAAGATCTTCTACTGTTGCTTCTTCATTATCTATCATTTCAACTACTGCATCTATTACTTCTCCAAGATTATGAGGAGGTATAGAAGTCGCCATACCAACTGCAATACCGTTTGAACCATTAACTAAAAGGTTTGGATATTTTGATGGAAGTACAGTAGGTTCTTTAAGTCTCTCATCAAAGTTTGGCATGAAATCTACGGTATCTTTTTCTAAATCTTTAAGCATTTCCATTGCAAGCTTAGTCATTCTTGCTTCGGTATATCTCATCGCTGCCGCTGAGTCTCCATCTATAGAACCAAAGTTTCCTTGGCCGTCTACAAGTGGATTTCTCATTGAAAACTTCTGTGCCATTTTTACCATAGCCTCATATACTGCTGAGTCTCCATGAGGATGGTACTTACCAAGAACGTCCCCTACTACGGTTGCTGATTTTCTATATGCTTTATCTGGAGTAAGGCCTTGTTCTGACATTGAATAAAGTATTCTTCTATGAACTGGTTTAAGTCCATCTCTTACATCTGGAAGGGCTCTTCCTACAATTACACTCATCGCATAATCAATATAAGAGGTTTCCATCTCATCTTTTATTTCTCTATCTACAATTCTATCGTATTGATTATTTTCCATTTCTGTTCCTCTTTCGTCAATCTGCTAAAAGAATTACCTATATATCAAGATTTTTTACATATTTTGCATTTTCTTGTATAAAGTTCTTTCTTGGCTCAACTTTATCTCCCATAAGCATTGTGAAAGTGTCATCACATGCTGAAGCATCTTCTATTGTAACTTTTAAAAGTGTTCTGTGGGCAGGATCCATTGTTGTATCCCAAAGCTGCTCTGCGTTCATCTCTCCAAGACCTTTGTATCTTTGAATTGTAGGATTATTTGATCTTCCAAATTCTTCAAGATATTGATTTAGTTCTTTGTCATTATATGCATATTTAGATTTTTGGCCTTTTCTTACTTGATAAAGTGGAGGCTGTGCTATATATACATATCCTTTTTCGATTAACGGTTTCATATATCTAAACATAAAGGTTAATAGAAGTGTTCTTATATGTGCTCCGTCTACGTCGGCGTCCGTCATTATTACTATTTTATGATATCTAAGCTTTTCTTCATCAAATTCATCGCCAATACCACATCCAAATGCGGTTATCATATTTCTAATTTCCTCTGATGAAAGAATCTTATCAAGTCTTGATTTTTCTACGTTTAATATTTTACCTCTAAGTGGAAGTATTGCCTGAGTTGCTCTATCTCTTCCCTCTTTAGCACTTCCTCCCGCTGAATCTCCCTCGACTAGATATATTTCTGATTTCGAAGGATCTTTTTCACTACAATCTGCTAGTTTTCCTGGAAGTGATGTTGATTCAAGTACCGATTTTCTTCTTGTAAGCTCTCTTGCTTTTTTTGCAGCTTCTCTTGCTCTTTGAGAACGAAGTGATTTATCTATGACTATTCTTGCAGTCTGAGGATTTTCTTCTAAAAATGCTCCAAAGTTTTCACATGTTATAGAGTCTACTATTTGTCTAACCGGAGGATTTCCTAGCTTTGTTTTAGTCTGCCCTTCGTACTGAGGGTCTTCAAGCTTAACTGAAACTATGGCAGTAAGGCCTTCTCTAACATCTTCTCCAGTAAGACTATCTTCTTTATCTTTTATGAATTTTGCTTTTTTTGCATATTCATTTATTACTTTTGTAATTGCTGCTTTAAAGCCAGTAAGGTGCATACCACCTTCTATTGTGTTTATGTTGTTAGCAAAACTGTATATATTTTCTACATATGCATCCGTATATTGCATCGCTACTTCTACAGTATAAGTATCTATTTGTTTTTCAAAATAAATTACTTCTTCATGGATAGGCTCTTTGTTTTTATTTAAATATTTTACAAATTCTATTATTCCACCTGTGTAGTAAAATGTTTTACTTTTTTCTATACCTTCTCTTTTATCTTCTAGTGTTATTGATATCCCTTTGTTAAGAAATGCAAGCTCTCTAAGTCTATATTCTAGAGTCTCATATTTATAAAGTACTTCTTCAAATATACTATCATCTGGTTTGAAATGAATTCTTGTTCCAGTATGATCGGCTTCTCCAACTATCTGAATATCTGATTTCGAGATTCCTTTTTCAAATTCCTGTCTATATATCTTTCCATTACGTTTTACTTCTGCAATAAGCTCTGTAGATAGTGCATTTACTACAGAAACCCCAACTCCATGAAGTCCTCCTGAAACCTTATATCCACCTGCTCCAAACTTTCCACCTGCATGAAGTACTGTAAGTACTGTTTCAAGTGTAGTTTTTCCGGTTTTAGGATGGATTTCTACAGGAATTCCTCTTCCATCATCTGTTACAGTTATTGAGTTGTCATTTTCTATTATTACATTTATATTTTTACAATACCCTGCTAATGCCTCATCTATAGCATTATCTACAACTTCATATACAAGGTGATGTAGTCCTTTTGGTCCTGTTGAACCAATATACATTCCCGGTCTTTTTCGTACAGGCTCTAGACCTTCAAGTACCTGAATTTGTTCTGCACCATATGCTTTGGTTACTTTATTTTCTTCTTCAAAACTCATATGATGTTCTTCTGGTAAATTTTTTTCACTCATAATTACACTCCCTAACTTTTTTAAAACTTTTGAACCTGCTTATTGCTAACTTTGTATTTTGTACTTGCTACTTCTACGTTCACATCTTCTGCTGCAGTTACAAAAGTTTGGGTTTTTTTAAATGTATCTAAAAGCATGTTTTGCCTCATAGGATCAAGTTCGCTAAATATATCATCAAGTAGTACTACTGGATATTCTCCCTTTAGTTTATATATAAGCTCTATTTCTGATAGCTTTAGCGATATAGCGGCACTTCTTTTTTGACCCTGAGAACCGTAACTTCTTAAATCTATATCATTTAGTTTTATATTTATATCATCTTTATGGATTCCAAAAGAAGTTGATTTTTTATAGATATCTTTACTTTGATTATCCTTCATGATTTTATAATATTCTTCTTTTGAATCTACTTCCAAATCTCTATCGTATTCCACTTTTAATATTTCTTTTCCTGATGAGATTTTATAATGATTTTCAGATGCAATATTGGATATTTCTTCCAAAAATTCTATTCTGTATTTCATTATTTCATATCCTATTTCAGAAAGATTAAAGTCATATACATCTAATAGTATTTTATCTATTTCAAATTCTTTTAATAAATTATTTCTTTGTATAAGATTTTTATGATAACTGTGTAAAAGTTGGTAGTACTTAGGTCTTATTTGAGAAATTTCTCTGTCTATAAAAGCTCTTCTCTCTTTAGGGCCTTCTTTAACTAATTTTAAATCTTCTGGTGAAAATATAACTACATTTACTATTCCTAATAATTCTGTAAGTTTTTCTATTGGAAGTCCATTTATTTTTATTGCTTTTTTTGTAACTCTATTTAATCTATATTCTATTTTAAAATCTCTGTTTGAACTCTCCACTAAAGACTTTATGTAGCTTGTTTCTGCATTTAAATTTATCATTTCTTTGTCTCTGCTCGTTCTAAAAGAGCGTCCTAGTGACATAAGATATATAGCTTCTACAATATTCGTCTTTCCTTCTCCATTATTTCCGTAAATTATATTTACTCCATCATTAAATTCTAATCTTTGGCTTTCATAATTCCTAAACCTATTTAACTCCAATTCTTTTATAAGCATTGCTTTTTATCTCTCCAGTTTGAAGGTTAATTTATCTGAAATTTTTTATTATCAACCTCTATAGTATCGCCACTTCTAAGCTTTTTTCCTCTTTGAGTCTCTATCTGACCGTTCACTTTTACATCTTCTGACAGGATCATTATCTTTGCCTGTCCTCCGCTTCCTGCGATATTTACCATCTTTAAAAATTGATCTAACTTTATAAATTCTGTGTCAATTTTAATCTTTTCCATCCGTTTCCCTCGTTTCATTCTATAAAAAACAGTACTTTATATATTATATCACATTTTATTTTGGATGTGTGTTTTTAATATTAATATATATCTAAATTAGGGATTTTTTCGTATAAAAAAACTACGTTTGATTTAAAACGTAGTTTTTTATTACTTTGTATATATTTTTATTTTTTAGTATGTTTTTTTCATATTATTATATTCTTACAGGAAGAAGAAGATATGTGTAGTTTGAATCTGTTTCCGGATTTATTATACAAGGACTTATATTTGTGTTGAAATTCATATATATATATTCATCATCTAAATTTTTTAAACAATCTAGGAAATATTTTATATTGAAGGCTATTTCTAAATCCCTTCCATCAAGTTCAACTGGTACATCTTCCTCAAGATCCCCTATCTCTGAATTTCTTGCAGTTATTTTCATGTTATCATTTGAAATTGATAATTTTACAAGATTGTTTTTAGATACAAGCATTGCTCTTTCTAGTGAACTAATAAACTCATGATTATTTATTTTTATTTTTGTCATAAAGTCTGAAGGCATTATCTGTCTATAGTTTATAAACTCCCCTTCTAAAACTCTTGAATTTATTATTGTATTTTCAATAATAAAAGAAACATATTTTTCTTCAAATAGGATTTTAAAGTCACATTCATCATTTGATGATAGTTTTGTTATCTCTTGAAGCGTTTTAACTGGAACTACAACTTTCTTTTCTTCTAAATTATAATTTGAAGGTATTCGCTTTATAGCAAGTCTAAATCCATCTATAGCTACCATGTTTATAGAATCATTTTCTATTTCTATAAGTTCTCCTGTTAGCACGCCCTTAGTTTCATCTATTGAGGCTGCAAAATGAGTCTTTTTTACCATTTCTGAAAAAAGTTTCATATCTATACCTTGATATCTCTCCGCTTCAAACTCCTCTAGTTGAGGAAACTGAGAATTTATCATGGCTTTTATATTAAATTTAGTCTTACTTGTTGAAATTTTAACAATACCCTCATCATTTACAGTGATTGTTATTTTTTCGTCAGGTAGTTTTCTTACAATATCTGAAATAATTTTTCCATCTATTATTGCTGAACCTTTTTCTATTATTTGAGCTTCAACCTTTGTTTTTATGGCTATTTCTAAATTATTTGTAGTAAGTGTAATATGATTATCTTCTGTTTCAATATAAATACCTTTTAATATTTCCATTATATTTTTATTAGATATTCCTTTAAGGGCTATACTAAGGGCATTTTGAAGATGTTTTTGTTCTATAGAAAATTTCATTTTTTTCTCCTCAAAAATATATAAATAAAGTTAAATTTATTAACAGTAGTAGTAGTAGGGGTTGTGAATATGTTGATAAGTGGTTACAATATTTAAGCGCCAAGAGTTACAGCTATTAATAAAGTTGTGGATAAAAATACATAAATTTTTGTGTTTTTGTGTATAAAAAATATGACTTTTTAGTTATTTTTTATATCATTTATTATATTTTCTATCTTGTCTTTTAGATCTTTATTCTTTTTTATATCATTGCTTATTTTTTCATGAGCGTGCATTACAGTAGTGTGATCTTTACCTCCAAAACTTTCACCTATTTTAGGAAGTGAAAGGTCTGTAAGTTCTCTACTTAGATACATAGCAACCTGTCTAGGAAAAGCTATTTCTCTTGTTCTCTTTTTCAGGTTAAAATCTGAAATTTTTATATTGTAATACTGTGATACTTTTTCTTTTATTAAATCTATGGTTATTTCTTTATTTACTTTTCCGCTAACAATATCTTTTAAGGCTTCACATGCTAAATCGTAAGTTATTTCTTTGTTTGCAAGATCTGCATATGCAAAAATTCTAACAAGCGCACCTTCTAATTCTCTTATGTTCGACTTTATATTTTTTGCGATATGAATCATTACTTCATCAGGAACAAATTTATTTTCTTCCTGAGCTTTTTTACGAAGTATGGCAATTCTTGTTTCGTAATCTGGTGATTGAATATCTGCAATAAGCCCCATTTCAAACCTTGATCTTAACCTATCTTCAAGCGTTGGGATTTCTTTTGGTGGTCTATCACTTGATATGATTATCTGTTTGTTGGCATTATGAAGGGCATTAAATGTATGGAAGAATTCTTCCTGAGTACTTTCTTTTCCGGCTATAAATTGAATATCATCTACAAGAAGTACGTCTACATTTCTATATTTATTTCTAAAAGCCTCATTCTTATCATCTTTTATTGAGTTTATCAGTTCATTTGTAAAAGTTTCTGATGATAGATAGATTACTTTTGCATTAGAATTTTGATTTAATATATAGTGTCCGATAGCATGCATAAGGTGAGTTTTTCCAAGGCCAACACCTCCATAGATGAAAAGAGGGTTGTAAGCTTTAGCAGGTGATTCAGCTACAGCAACACATGCAGCGTGTGCAAATCGATTGCTATTACCTATTACGAAACTATCAAATGTATTTTTTGGATTAAGATTACTATTTATTAATTTGTCCTTTTGAACTTCATTTTTATTAGATGCGGGAATTTCTTCTAAGGAAGTAATAACAGTTATACTTACTGGTTTTCCGTACATTTCTTGGGCTATTGACTCAAGTCTCTGTTTATGATTATTATCGATAACCTCTTTTATAAAAGGCAGCTTTGTAAATAGTATCAGTTCAGTTTCTCTAAGCGTTACAGGCTCCAGCTTACTAAAAAATGAATCAAAAAACGTTTCTGATACAGTAGCTTTTAATTTTTCTATTATTTTTCCCCACAATGTATAGGCATCCATTATTAACCTCCAAGTTTAATATTAACAGCTTATCAACAAAAATTGTGGATAAGTCACAAAAATATTATAGCAAAATTTTGTTGTTAAGTAAAATAGAATAACTAAAATAAAACAATAATTTTGTTGTGGATTACTAAAAAATAAAAATTATAATTTTTTTTATAAACAATTTGTTGATAAATATACCTGTTTATAAAAAAGTAATATATTAATAGGAAGTTTTAGCAATATGATTATAATTTTTAGTATTTTATACACTAAAAATACAGTTATCCACAAAGTTATTAACAGTTGTGGATATGTTTATAAAATTTATTAACATAAAAATGTGTATTTTTTGGAAAAAAGATTTTTTTTTGTTAAATAAGATTTATCAACCAGTTATTAACAGCATGTTATTAAAATTATCCATAAAAAAATTTTTAAATTTTCAATAGAAATTTAGGCAATAATAGACTATGATTTGTCAATAAAAAGCTTGACAGCATAGACTTTTAGCTATATAATGTTTTTTATGATATGCGTAAATAGAGGAAGTCTCTAAAAATAGAAGCTGCACAGAAGGAAAGGCGGGTGGAAAAAAATGAAAAGAACTTATCAACCAAAGAAAAGACAGAGAAAAAAAGAGCATGGTTTTAGAAAGAGAATGAGCTCATCAAACGGAAGAAACGTACTAAGAAGAAGAAGAGCAAAAGGAAGAAAAAGACTAACTGCATAATATAAGGGCCGCTAGATGTTGTGGCCTTTTTTGTTATATATTTAGTCAGAGGTAGAAAATGGAATTTTCAAGATTAAAAAAGGATTCTGACTTTAAGAGGGTATATAATAAAGGAAAATCTTATGGATGCAAAAATTTAGTTCTATATTATTTGCCAAATGGAACAGATGAATTTAGAGTAGGTTTTTCTATTTCCAAAAAAGTTGGAAAAGCTGTTGTTAGAAATAGAATAAGAAGATATCTCAAAGAATCACTTATTTATTATTCACCTGAGGGAAGAGGTATGGATTTAATATTTATAGCTAGAGTAGCAGCTAAAGAATCTGATTTTTTTGATGTTAAAAAATCTATGGGATATTTATTTAAAAAAACAGGTCTAAAAATATATGAAAAAAATATTAAATAGTGTATTAATTTCTATTATAGAGTTTTATCAAAAATATATATCTTCCTTGAAAAGAGTGCCTACATGTAGATTTTACCCTACATGTTCAAGTTATGCCCTCGAAGCAGTTAAAAAATATGGGCCTTACAAGGGAAGTTATCTGGCTTTAAAACGCATATTAAAGTGTCATCCTTTTCACGATGGAGGCTATGACCCTGTTCCATAGAGTTTTTATTAGACAAGGAGGAAAATTTGTCTACAGTATTAGGTTTTTTATTAAAATTTATATATCAAGCAGTGGATCATTACGGAATAGCAATCATAGTATTCACTATAGTTGTTAAGACTTTACTTATTCCATTAACAGTTGCACAAAATAGATCTATGGAATCTATGCAAGAAATACAGCCACTGATTGAAGATATAAAAAAGAAATATCCAAATAATCAAGAAAAACAAAATCAGCTTATAATGGAGCTATATCAAAAGTATAAAGTAAATCCTATGATGGGTTGTCTGCCAATATTAATACAATTTCCTATACTAATAGGTCTTTTTAATGTTCTTAGAGAACCGGTTAAATATGTATTTACAACAGAAGCTGCATATAAGGCGGCTGATACAGGTTTCTTATGGATACAATCTATGGCAAATCCAGATGTTATAACTATAGCTGGGATTACTCTTCCTTTTATACTTCCAATATTAGCAGCAGTTTCAACTTTTTTTGATTCATTCATGATGCAAAAAGGACAACCTAAAAATCCAACGACAACAACTATGTTGTATATGATGCCTGTACTTATTTTAGTATGGGGGGTTAGTTTTCCTGCAGGTTTATCATTGTATTGGGCAGTATCAAATATATTCTCAATAGTACAAAGAAGAGTTACCGCCTATAGAAAAAAGCTGAGAAAAGAGGCAGCAATGGGTAGCTCTAAGGGGGCTAAATAATGAAATATGTAGAAGCAGTAGGAAAAACAAAAGAAGAAGCAGTAGAAAAAGCGCTTCAAGAGCTTAATGCAAAATTAGAAGATGTAACAATTGACGTAGAAGAGCAGAAAGCTAAAGGTTTATTTGGTTTTCTGGCTAAGAAAGAAGTAAGAGTAAAAGTTACTCTAATAGAAGCTGCTGAAGAAGACATAGAGCTTGAAGATTTCAGTTTTGCTTCAAAAGGATTTTCGTTTGATGAAGAAAAAGAAGATACTGTTTTAGAAGGTATAGACGAAAATGCTAAAGAAATTGCAGAAAACTTTTTGAAAGATATATTTGAAACACTATCAATTAATGCGGATATAAAAGTTAGCACGGTTGATGGATGTCTTTGTTTAAAGGTATTTGGAGATGATGCTTCAAGACTTATAGGAAGAAGAGGAGAATCACTAGATTCACTTCAAATGCTTCTAGGACTTGCAGTTAACAAGAGTAAAGATAAGTATGTTAAGGTACTTCTTGATATCGAAAACTACAGAGCAAAGAGAGAAGAGTCTTTAATAAAATATGCAAATAAAATGGCAAGACAGGCAGCTAAACAGAGAAGAATAATAAAACTTGAGCCTATGAATCCATACGAGAGAAGAATTATTCACTCAGCTTTACAATCAGATAGATATGTAAAAACATATAGTGAAGGGAAAGACCCTTATAGAAAGATTGTAATTGAGCCTAAATATAAATAAATAGATATATAAAAATAACTGAAAATTTTTCAGTTATTTTTTTTTAAATAAGTTTTTATTAGATAAGAAAATATGGGCTTCTAGCTCATTTTTTTTATATTCTATGTAGTAAAGGTTTATTAGTTATAGCGAATAACAATAAAAATTTAAAATAAACTTTTAAATAAAACGGAGATATAAATAGCTTTATATATAATTAAAATAGTAGTTTTAAGAGAGGAGGATTATTTATGAATCAAATAGATAAAAAAAATATTACAAATCTTCTATCGGAACTTATAAGAATTCCAAGCCCTTATTTTGAGGAAGAAGAAATAATGGAATTTACTTATAATTGGCTTAAAGATAAAAATGTACCAGTAAGAAAGCACAGCTATTATGAAGAAAAAATCACTAAATTTAAAGGTGTTAATGTAATCGGAGAAATAGATAGTAAAAAAGAAGGGCCAACAATTTATTTAAATGGTCATTTGGATAGTGTGAAGTTGTGTAATGGCTGGAGTGTTCCTCCATACGAAGCAGTTGTAAAAGACGGAAGTATGTATGGCGTGGGAGCGCTAGATATGAAATCTGGATGTGCAGCTATAATGGTGGTTTTGGGTGAATTTATAAAAAACGCAAAGGATTTTAGAGGAAAGCTTATATATCATCTTGTTTCAGATGAAGAGGGGCCATTTGGACTAGGAACTACATATCTTATAAATGACAGAGAAATAGAAATGGCTGATATAGCTATCATAACAGAGCCAAGTGCTGGGTTTGCAGGAGTGAGTTCGCCCTCAATTTCTCTTGGGGCAAGAGGGGGATACAATTACACTATAAAGGTTCATGGAAAATCTTCCCATGCTGCAGCGCCAGAGCTTGGTGTAAATGCACTTGTAGAAGCTTCTAAAATTGTATGTGAACTTGAAAAGATTTCAATGAAACAAGATGATAAACTTGTATCTGGATCTCACTGTTTAATAAATCTTAAAGGCGGAGGGGCAGCGTGCAGTGTTCCCGACTTTGCAGAGATTGAAGTATTTAGACATATTGTGAGAGGCGAGGATATAGCTACAATAGAAAAAGAAGTAAAAGAAGCTATAAAACGCGCAGATATAAAGAGCATTATAGAATTTGAATTTAGAGGCTCGCCAGCAGAAGGGTTTGATGGAGGCTTCATACCATATATTATTGAAGAGGATAACTTCTATGTTCAAAAACTTCAGTCAGCTATAAAAAATGTAAACGGGAAAGAAGCAAGCATTACTTATTTTAGAAGTATAGGGGATTTTAATAATATTGGAGGGAAGCTTAAAATTCCTACGATAATTTTTGGACCAGAAGGAAGCAATTATCACAGTCATGATGAAAATGTAAAGCTAGATTCGGTTTGGGAGACAGCTCAGAGTTTGTATGAATTTATTTGGGATATATTGGATGCTAAATAGAGGGAGAGATGATATGAAAACTAGAAGTCAAAGAATTGAAGAAATTGCAGTAGCGCTTACAAGTGAGTTTAGTATTGTGGAGACGCAAGGAGAGCTAGATTCAGTAAACAAGATGTATGAAATATTTGCAGATATGGATTATTACAAAGCCCATCCAGAAGATTTGAGATTTATTGAACTTCCAAATGACAAGTGGAACAGAAAGAGTCTTATGGCAATAATGAGAGGCAAAAAGGACACTAATAAAAAAACCGTAGTAATGATAGGTCATACTGATACCGTAGGAATATCAGATTATGGAACTTTAAAAGAATATGCGAACAGGCCATATGAGCTTACTGAGAAATTTAAGGAAATTGAGCTTCCTGAAGAAG
>JBOFWC010000028.1:0-4551 GCA_051653405.1 Proteocatella sp.
TCATAGTTGTATTTTGACTTGTAGACGTAAGTGCTGTTCCTGATTGTGTCATACTTGCAGATATCTGTTCTACCGCCGAACTAACAACTGCTACTTTACTGCTTGTTTCTTCACTACTTGCAGCCATACTGTTTGATACCCTTTCCATATCAGCAGCAGATTGATTAAGCATCTCCGTTGATGATTGTATCTGCCTCATGGTTTCTCCTGTTTTTTCGAGTAAATTGTTTAAAGATAAGGTAAGCTGTCCTATCTCATCTTGTGAAACAAAATCTCCTCTTACACTTAAATCACCTTCACTTGCTTTACCCATAAGTCCATTTATAGCTATTATTGGTTTGCAAATTATTCCTGCTATATAAAGTGCTATCCCTACACTTAATACCACTACAACTATCACAAGCCCTGCTATTACATAAAGTAAGCTTTTTGTCGCTGCCATAGCTTCTGATTCTGCAACTTCTACCACGAATCCTAAATTAGTCTTACCTATTTTAACTACTTTTTGCGCGCCTACTACTTTCTTTCCAGTGTAATCTTTATATATTCCAGAATTTGAATATGCTGTGTCTCCACTACTTATATGAGCAGATAAGGTTTCTTGTGCCTCACTTACTATACTCTGTTTAAAAGCTCCATCTGTAGAGTATGGACCTGTTTTAGTATTTGTATAAAGTAGTCCCTTAGGATCTATAAGATATGAGTCTGCGCTACTACCTAGTAAATCCATTCCTTGATGTATCATATCTCCTATGGATTGAACTGGCAAATAAGCATTTATCGTTCCTATAATATCTCCTGTTGCTCCTCTTTTTATAGGTGTTGCTACAGTTACATAATTAGTCTTTATTATCTCTGAATAGGTAAACTCCGAAATTACTTGTTGTCCTGTGATAGATTCTTGATAATAAGGAGAATCATTATAATCAGAACCTTCTATCATGCTCTTATAAGTTCCTGAACCATATACAGCTTTTCCGGTCTTCTTGTCTATTATATATATGCTCAAAAAACCAAATCTTTTTTCATAATCTGAAAGCAACGTATCTATTTGACTATATGCTTTTTTCCACTCTGCACTATTTTTACCTTTTTCCTGATAAGCTTCTAATCCGTTATATACCCTTGCTGTATTAGCTAATATAGCACCGTAATTCAGTTTTTCAATAAAGTAATCATCTAATTTATTTCCCGCTTGCACGGTAAACATATCTATCTTCGATAATGTTTCATCCACTAAAGCCGCCCTTGACTGATTATAAGCTACTACTGTTATTAGTAGCATAGGTATTAAACCTGTAAGTATAAACAGTGATACTAATTTTGCCTTCATTTTTAAATTACTGAAAAATTTTAACATACGAAAATCCCGCCTTTCCCCAATTAATTAAACAGCTTCTCATTATCAATAATTAATAATAACCCCTTATCCAGTTTCGCTACTTTTTTTATATACTGGTTTATCTTATCTGTAGAATTCGCAGGTACGTTTTCACACTTCTCATCATCTAAATCAAATACATCCTGGGTTTTGTCAATCAAAAAACCCATTTGATTAAGTGAATTTCCTTTACTTTTCAAAATAATACATGTGCTTTTTGTCTCTTTTTTAAAATTTTCTTCTTCAATAAAATTTGAAAGATCGAGTAATGTAACAATTTGACCTCTCATGTTAAAAAGTCCCACAACAGATTTTGGAGAAAGCGGAACCTCGGTATACTCCACATTTCTATTGATCTCTTTAACATATTTGGTTTCAACCCCTAACAATTTGTTATTTAACATAAAGCTTAAAACTTTCAAAAATCATCACCCCCCTATAGCGATATCAATAACTTTAAGCAGTCTATCTCTATCTAGCTTGTATTCGTAATAATCAAACCCTTTTTCAAGTCCTATGTTTTTGTTATATTCCCCAGTCATAGAAGTCACTGCAATAACAGGAATATGTGATAGCGCTGTGCTTTCTTTCATTCTTTTTACAAACTCATATCCATCCATTACAGGCATCTGAACATCTGAAATTACAACGTCAACCATACTATGACTCAAAAGGTCTAAGGCTTCTCTTCCATTATTTGCAAGATATACTTCATAACCTGCCCCTAGTAAATAATTTTGTGTCATCTGTTGGAAAAATGGAGTATCTTCTACTATAAGCACCGATTTTCCTTTTCTATAATCATATTGAATAGTTTCGTTTCGTTCTGGATCAGCCATCTCAAAAAGCTCATATATATTTATTATAAGCATTATTTTATCTCGATAGATAGATGATCCAATTAGCCCATTCATCTTTATTTCTTGGTTATCAAGTTTTAATGAAACTTTTATATTATCGTGTATAGCAGATGTTAATATTCCCATAGGATGTTTAACTAATTTTGGAATTATAATATATGCAAATTCTCCTGATAAAGCTCCCCCCGTTACCTCAAGATAATCTTCAGGTCTTATTATTCTTAGTGAGTTACCTCTGTGATTTACATACATTTTATTTCCAATTGTTTCTATATCTGATATCTTTATTTTTTCTATCCTTGATACCATAGCTATATCAAGTGCATAAAGTTCACTTCCTGAACATTTAAATAACAGTAGATTTTGAGTTTCATTCAAATTGCTTTGATTTGCTTGATTATCAGAAAATGCATCATTATTATCTAAGAATCTTAAATCTGAAATTTTGACGATGCCTTCAGCATCTATTATCATTGCAGTTTTCCCATCTCCCAATATTGTAACGCCTGAGTATGCCATGCAGTCTTTGAGATACGGTGGTACTGGTTTTACAAGAGTTTCTTCGCTTCCTAAAACATCTTCCACCGCTAGTCCAAATAAGCGTTTACCCTGCCTTATAATCAATACTCTTATTCCATTTTCTTGATTTTCTTCTTTATCAATATTTAAAACTTTTGAAAGATGTACAATTGGAATAAGTTTTCCTCTAAGCCTGAATACCTCTGCATTTTGAACAAATTCAATTTTTTTAGATTCATCATCTTTTATTCTTACTATTTCTTGAACATCTACTTGAGGTATTATAAATCTATGCCCACAAGTAGCAACAACTAAAGATTGTACAATCGCTAATGTAAGTGGTAATATAAGCCTTACCGTAGTCCCTTCACCTATAACCGTAAATATTTCAACTGATCCTCCAAGTTTTTCTATATTTGTTTTTACAACATCCATCCCTACGCCTCGGCCTGAAACATCCGTAAGTTTTTTTGCTGTAGAAAATCCAGGTCTAAATATAAGCTTTATAATCTCTTGCTCACTCATAACGTCTAATTCCGCTTTAGTAAGTACCCCTTTTTCTAATGCTGAATTTTTTATTTTTTCAGCATCCATCCCCTTTCCATCATCGATTATATCTATATTTACCGCTCCGCATTCATGATAGGCCCTTAGTTTTATTATACCTGTTCGTGCTTTTCCATTAGCTTCTCTTTCGTCTGGAAGTTCCAACCCATGATCTGCTGAATTTCTAATAAGATGTGTAAGCGGATCTCCTAGCCCTTCTATTATAGATTTATCTAGCTCTACGTCAGCCCCTTCTATTATTAGCTCTATCTCTTTTGAAAGGTTTCTAGATATATCCCTTATCACTCTAGGAAATTTATTAAATATATTACCTACAGGTTGCATTCTCGTTTGCATTATCTTTTCCTGCATGCTGCTTGTAAGATAATCTACATTTTGAAGTATGGATGATAATCCCCCTATATTCTTTTTGTGATTTTCTAGTGTGCTAAGAAGCTGATTTCTTGCAAGAACCATCTCACTTGCCATATTTAAAAGATCATTTAATACAGATAAATGTACTCTTATCGTTTCATCACTAACATTTGAAAATACAGTTTTTTCCTCTGATATATTCTGCGTAGGTTCTTTTTTGGGGGTTTCTCTTTTTTTGACAGCACTCTTTGCTTCCAAATTTTTTTCTACATTTTCTTTAGGTTGTTCTTTATATATTTCTTTCTTACTTTCAAGTCTATCATCTTTAATATGCTTCTTAACATCTTGCTTTTCATCAGCTTCTGTAAGTTCTATTATATTTTCCTCAATAATATCTAATGTACTTGCCAATAATTTTTTATCTAAAACTGTAGTTATTAAAATATCAAGTTTTACATCAAAACTCTCATCATCTAAAGCTTTTAAGACATCTTCCAATGAATTTATCTTGCTATAATCCATTTTCATATCAACAAGCATTCCTATTGACTGTATAGCATTAAATAGCTTAATAGGCCCTTCTTCGTAATCCAAAAGATCTCCATTCATATTTAGGCTTATTTCATATACAAAATGTCCGTATCTTATATTATCCTTTAATAAACTATAATTTAACCCATCTATATTAAAGCTGCTTCTCTTTTTTATTGCTAAAAGTTTTGGACTATCAGCATCGTCCCCTTTCCCTTTTGAATTTGATGCTTTTTCTAAAACATGCATGAGCTCAGTTTTTATTTCACTAATATCTACATTGTCACTATTAGATACATTGTAAACCATTTCTTTTAATACATCACTTGATGCTAAAAG
>JBOFWC010000029.1:0-64600 GCA_051653405.1 Proteocatella sp.
GAATATAGAGATATAGAAATTACAAAAGTATGGAAAGATTCTCTAGGTAATATTTTTGAAGATACTTCTATATTTGAAGCAGTAACAGTAAAAATAGACTTTGAAGATGAAAATGTTGAAGATATAGAACTTGTTTTAAATGAAGAAAATAATTGGACAGATAAAGTAACTGGCATAGATGCAGATCTTAACTATAAAATAGTTGAAGAAGCTATTGAAATCCTACCAACTGGTTATGAATTTGTAGAAACTCAAATAACTGGTGGCTGTGAAGAAGTTGAGGATGCAGACAGTAAATTCCAATGTGAATATGTAGTAACTAATATTATCAGATTAGTAAATGAAGACGAGTTTGAAGGCACAATAAGCGGATTAAAATATAACGATTTAAACAAAAATGGAGTACACGATGAAGGCGAAACTTTCCTTGCAGGTATAACTATAGAATTATATAACGTAAACCCAGTTGAAAATGAAGAAGCAACAGCAATAGCAACTAAAGTTACAGATCAATTTGGATTCTTCACATTTAACGTAACAGAAGAAGGTATATACTATCTAAGAGAAGTTTTACCAACAGGTTGGACTCAAACTTCACCAGCAAATAATATTATTGAAATCACATTAACAGAAGCAAAAAATAACTTCCCAGAAGACTTTGAATCAGATGAAGCATATCAGGGAGTAATTAAACAGTATGTTAAAGGTGAAGCACAAGTAGTAGGAGCATTTATATTTGGTAACTACGAAAATGAGATTATAAAAACATTTGAAGGCACAATAAGCGGATTAAAATACTATGATTCAAATAAAAATGGAGTACACGATGAAGGCGAAGCTTTCCTTGAAGACGTAACTGTAATGCTATATAATGTAAACCCAGCTGAAAATCCAGAAGCAACAGCAATAGCAACTAAAGTTACAGATCAATTTGGATTCTTCACATTTAACGTAACATCAGAAGGAACTTATTATCTAAAAGAGATTGTACCATTAGGTTGGACTCAAACTTCACCAGCAAATAATGTTATAGCAATCACATTGACAGAAGCAAAAAATAACTTCCCAGAAGACTTTGAATCAGATGAAGCATATCAGGGAGTAATTAAACAGTATGCTAAAGGTGAAGCACAAGTAGTAGGAGCATTTATATTTGGTAACTATGCAAATTTTGAAGGCACAATAAGTGGATTAAAATATAACGATTTAAATAAAAATGGAGTACACGATGAAGGCGAAGCTTTCCTTGCAGACGTAACTATAATGCTATATAATGTAAATCCAGTTGAAAACCCAGAAGTAGCAGCAATAGCAACTACAGTTACAGATCAATTTGGATTCTTCACATTTAACGTAACAGAAGAAGGCATTTACTATCTAAGAGAAATTGTACCAGCAGGTTGGATTCAAGCATCACCAGCAAATAATATTATTGAAATCACCTTAACAGAAGCAAAAAATAACTTCCCAGAAGATTTTGAATCAGATGAAGCATATCAGGGAATAATCAAACAGTATGTTAAAGGTGAAGCACAAGTAGTAGGCGCATTTATATTCGCTAACTATCAAATGGAAGAACAACTAGATAATGTTATTGAAGGATATAAATTCAATGACGTAAATGCTAATGGTGTATGGGATGAAGGCGAATTAGGATTACAGGGCTGGATTATTACTCTTTGGAAATATCTAGGGGACGTAGATGAAAATGGAGTATTAAGCTCAGTAGATCTTGAAAGCGTAGGAACCGCAATAACTGATGTAAATGGATATTATAAATTCATAGGAATGGATGCTGGAGTAACATATTATCTATCTGAAAATATAGCACAGAATCCAGGATGGGTACAAACTTATCCAGTACAGGGAGATATTATTGTAGGTTTAGGAACATTAAATAAAATAGAGAATATGGAAACAGGACAGACTATAAGTAGCGTAAACTTCGGTAACTATGTACCAACACCTCCTGGTGGAGGCGGCGGTGGCGGAGGCGGCGGAGGCGGCCAAACCACTGAACAGACAACTGGTGGAACAACTGAAGAAACAACTACTTTAAACCAAGAAGTATTTGGAAATGATGACCCAGCAGAAGAAGTAATGACATTAAGTATGCCTGTATTTAGCGAAGCTGAACCAGTAGAAGAAATTACACTTGATTTACCAGTATTTAGTTCAGATAACCCTCAAACATCAGATATAGGTATAGCAATGCAAGTTCAAATGTTAGCATTATCATTATCAGGTATGTATATTTTAAGAAGAAAGATGAGATAAATGAATAGCAAAACAAAAAGAGCTGTTCCAAATGGAGCAGCTTTTTTAGTGGAGTTATTGATATTCAACAACCGATGTTAAAACGGCATGAACTACAAATCGAGCGTCGTAAAAAGAGTAACTACAAGTAGATAAGGTAAGTAGTTTGCTACTAGTATTTACCTCTATAGAATTTTTTATTATAGATTTTCGTTTAAATTCATTAAGCCTAGATTCAAAGTATAATTCATCATATTTAGGAGCACGATAATTATAGTCTTTTTTAGTTTCATAAACAGAAAATATCTCATATTCCAAAAGTTTGTTATCAAGAGTTACATATATTTTGTGGTACTTATTAAAGAAGTCTTGAGCTTTTAGAAGGGTTACATCATAAAACATGGAACCATCTTTCATATTATGACCATATATAACGGTATTTTGATCGTTAAAATTAGGATTATTTCTATAATCTGCAAAAATACTTCCAGATACACTATATTTTTTATTAAAATTCTTTCTCAGATAAAAAACATTATCTTTACTTTGCATAATAGGATAATTTATCTTTGTTCCTGGAATTTCAATCCATGCTATAGTATCTGAATTTTGAGCTTTTAATTTGTTGAGCATAGCTGTATGATTTTTATCATTTAGCTCTACGATTTTAACGCCTTCTTCATATTTTTCTCTGAGTTCATTTTGAATATTAGGAATTTTAAGGGCATATGGTTTTTGAGATCTTAGCTCAGAATATTCTTTTCGAGCCGCATACCTACTAAATACATTAAAAGAAATATTTAAAATCAATAATATTGATATTACCATTAGAAAATAGAATAAGAAGCGATATAGTTTTTTACGTTTTAAGCTATTTTCAGATTCCATAGAAAATCCTTTCTAATAAATAAAAAAGAATAATGTAAAAATCAAAATTCGAATTTAAATATAGATTTAAACGAATATACCTCATTTGCTTTTAGTATGGGACTTGGAAAGTTTTGATGATTTATTGAATCTGGGAAATGTTGAGTTTCAAAGCAAAAGCCTTGATTAGGAGCGTAGGTGCATCCATTTTTTCCAGAAAGACCTTTTTTAATGTAATTTCCTGTATAGAATTGAAGCCCAGGTTTGGTACTATACAATTTGAGTTTAAGAGAATCTTGATTAGAAAGCTTAGCTTCAGCTATAAGTGGAGTTCCTAAAAATGATTCTTTGCATAGTGCAGGGTCAATTATATAGTTGTGGTCATAACCATTTCCAATAGCAAGTTGAGGATTAGGTTTAATTATTTGAGAATCAATACGAGTTAAACTTCTAAAATCAAATGGAGTATTTTCAACTGGTATTATATTACCATTTGGACAGCTACTTTTGTCAAGCTCAGTAATACTAGAGGCATTTATTTTAATTATATGCGAAAGTATATTTCCAGAATCATGCCCAGAAAGGTTAAAATAAGTGTGGTTTGTGAGGTTTACTATAGTATCTTTATCTGAAGTAGCATGATAATTTATTTCGAGCGCAGAGTTTAAAATTTTATAAGTTACACATACATTTAAATTTCCGGGATAGCCTTCTTCCATATCCTTACTAAAATATTCAAAGCGTATTCCATCATCAAGAAGAGTAGCTTCCCAGTATTTTTTATTAAAACCTTCGAAACCGCCATGCAAATGATTTCCGCCATTATTTATAGCAAGAGAATATTTTTCATTATTAAGCTCAAATTTCCCCGATTTTATTCTATTTGCAAATCTACCACAGATAGCACCAAAGGAAGAGTCGTCATTTATATAATCCATTAGATTATCAAAACCAAGGACGATATCTCGTTCTTCAGAGCCTAGTTTTAAGATAAGGGAGGTAAGGATGGCGCCATAATTACAGAAAGAAGCTTTTAGTTTATCTGACTCAATAGTATATAAAAGAACCTCGTTTTTATTATTATCAAATCCAAATAAAGATTTTGTTATCTTCATGAAATATCAACTCCTTCTAATTTAAAGCGTGTATAAATCTTTCAAATGCTTCTTGCCCTTTTGAACCTCTTTTGAATACGCCGGCATCTGAAAGGATATTTATAAATATATTCCCAATTTCATACTGAAGTATGGATTCTACATTTAATTCATCCAATTTAGAATATTTATCTATAAGTGATGATATCCAATCACTGTGATGAGATATTTCAGGGAAATCTGATATATCAGCTTTTTTTAAGAGTATGAGTTCAACTAACTTTAGCTCTTCTTTTAATCTTGAAGGAAGTACGGCAAGGCCCATTACTTCTATAAGTCCAATATTTTCTTTTTTGATATGGTGATATTCATCATGTGGATGATATAGACCGAGCGGATGTTCTTTAGTAGTTATATTATTCCTCAAGACAAGATCCATTTCAAAATAATCATCTTTTTTTCTTGCTATTGGGGTTATAGTATTGTGAGGTATGTCATTAGTATATGCAAAAATTGAAGCATATGAATCTGTATATTTACGCCACTTTTCAAGAATTAAGGATGATAACTCTACTATTTTTGTAGCATTTTTATGTCTGAGTCTTATTACAGACATAGGCCATTTCAATATTCCAATTTCAACATCTTCAAAATTAACTATTTTAAAATATTTTTCAATGGGAGCTTTTGTCATAGCAAAGTCATATCTCCCCCCTTGAAAGTGGTCATGAGAAAGTATAGAGCCACCAACTATAGGAAGGTCTGCATTTGAACCTACAAAATAATGGGGGAACATATCCACAAATTCAAGAAGTTTTGTAAAGGTAGAGTTACTAATTTTCATAGGGATATGATTATTATTAAGTATTATACAGTGTTCATTATAATATACATAAGGTGAATATTGAAAGCTCCATGCTTCATTATGAAGTGTTATAGGAATTAGTCTTAAATTCTGTCTTGCGGGATGGTTTATTCTTCCATGATATCCTTCATTTTCTATACATAAAAGACATTTTGGATATGAAGAGGAAGGGGCGTTTCTCTGTGCAATTATATCTCTTGGGTCTTTCTCCGGTTTTGAGAGATTTATAGTAATATCAATATCTCCAAATTCAGTAGAAGTTTTCCATTTTAAGTCTTTAGCTATTCTGTCCCTTCTTATATAGTTGCATGAAAAACATAAGTTATAAAAAAAATCAGTAGCTGATATAGGAGACTCGCTATAAAGTGATTTAAATTGAGCTATTACTTCTCCTGGATAGGGTGTAATAGTAGCCATTATTTTTGTATCAAAAAGATCTTTTTGAGTAATGCTGTTGTCGGATATAAGGCCATTTTCAGATGCATAATCAAGCATAAATTCAAGTATATTATGAAGCTCTACATTTTCAAATAGAGCATATTCCATATTAGAAGGGTCCTTTATATCAAACATATTAATAAGCTGGTTAAATACATATTGTCTATCGTAAACTGATATAAGCTTTTCACTTATTCCATAATCAATAAATGCATTAATATAATTTAAAATCATAATAATCTCCGTTCTAATGTTTATAAATTAAGAAAATCAACTCCGCCGTATGATCTTATAGAAAGTACATGGCATTTATTAGCACCAAGTACTGACTCTATATGAACTTTAAAATCAGTAAGCATATCTATAGGAACAAAAGCTTGAATAGTTCCAGCAAATCCTCCACCATGAACTCTAAAGCTACCCTTTTTACCAAGATAATGTTGACATATAGCTAGACTTATTGAGACAGGCTGTATTTTTACATCGGATGGAGTATATACATTTTGAAGATATTCAAAAGATGAGTGCCCGGATTCTCTTGAAAGCTTTAAAAATCTATCCCAATTATTTTCTAAAAGTGAATTTTTCTGAGAAGAAGCTCTTTTATTGTCCTCGAAAAAATGTAGGGTTCTAAGCACAGCTCGGTCTCCACAGATTCCTCTAAGTTTAGCAATATTTGAGAAAAATTCATTTTTTGAAATCTCTCTAAGTACATTTTTATCAAAAAAATTTGCTATGGCTTTCATTTCAAATGGGATAGCGGCATATTCATCAGTAAGGTCAGCATGGCTACCTCCAGTATCTATTATGCAAAGGGCATGATTAGTAGAGAGAAAATCGAAATTTATTTTTTCAACAATAGGGTTTTCGGCATCTTTAAAATCAATAAATACAATTCCACCAACAGCTGAAGTCATTTGATCCATGAGACCACACGGTTTGTCGAAATATACATTTTCTGCAAATTGACCTATTTTAGCAAGCTGTATATTTGAAATTTTAGAATCGCAAAATAAGCTATTTAATATTATTCCAATTAAGATTTCAAAAGCAGCAGAGGAGGAGAGGCCTGAACCGGTTAGGACATCAGATGTTATACAAGCATCAAATCCACCTATATTAAATCCTAAAGCTTTAATTTTAGCACAAATGCCTCGGATAAGAGATTTTGAAGTACCAAACTCTGATGGGTTTACCTCAGTATCAGAGATGTCAAGCTCTTCAAAAGCAAAACCATCTGAGCTGATTTTTATAAAAGAAGAATTATTAGGGGAACAAACCGCAATCATATCAAGATTTACAGCAGCGGCTAGAATACAGCCATGCTGATGATCGGTATGATTTCCGCCAAGCTCAGTTCTACCAGGAGCACTGAGTAAATGAATATTATCATGATTACCAAAAGTATCTAAGTAAGTGTCTAAAAGGTTGATATAGCGTTTTTTCTGTTTATTTATATTAGAAGAATTTGATGAATATAGCTTATTGAAATTATCATCAAATTTAGTTGATACAATAGCATTTTTAAGTTCTAATATATTCATAGTATACTCCTTTACGAATTAGCCTTATATATACCTATAAAAAGCACAGCGATCAAAATGAAAAATAATATATATATTATTTTATCAAGAGTTTTAAGATTTATATTTATTTTATCATATAGATTTTCTTTATGGTTTATATACTGTTGTTCTTTTTGATTTATTAAGTTTTCTCTTTGTGATAATTCCTTCTCTTTTTCAAATAAAGCGCTGGCAAGCTTTTCAAGCTCTACAGCGCTTATATAATCTGAGCTGGAATTATCATAATTATCATTGTTAACTTTATTAAAGTCATTTAAATTATGTTTTTCCATATTATCACCTTTATTTTTTTGCAAGATATTTACGAAGGTCAAGGGCAACTGCTATTATAATAACTAGACCTTGAACTATATAAGTGTAGCTTGTTTCAACACCCATAAACTGAAGACTTATTTTTAAAAGTTCAAACACAAGAACTCCAACAAGTATACCGCTTATTCTACCAACTCCTCCGTTTGTAGAAACTCCACCAATTGTACAGGCAGCTATAGCTTCAAGTTCATAACCCATTCCTGTATTTACAGAAGCACCACCAGATTTTGATGCAAGTATATATCCAGCAAGGCCATATAGTACAGCAGCTAAGGTATAAATAAGGATTTTAGTCTTATTACAGTTTACTCCAGCAACTTCAGCAGCACTTTCATTTCCACCAATAGCATACATATACTTACCATGTCTAGTTTTATGATATAAAAACCACATATATACGCCAACTATAGAAGCAATTATAATTATATAGGGAATATGATGATTAAAAACACCGCTGGTGGAAAGCAGTGTATATTTTTTTGTAAGGCCTCCGATTGGTTTAGCACCTGTGTAAACAAGACAAATACCATACACAAGGGTTTGCATACCAAGGGTAGCAATAAATGGAGGGACTTTAAGATAAGATATTATAACACCATTTGCTATTCCGATAATTGCACACACAGCAAGTACTATTATAAGTACAGTAATCATATTCATTTCTCCAAGATTAGGATAGAATTTATCACTGTAATCAGCTTTTTGAAGCAGTATAGCGGCAATACATGCACTTAGTCCTACTACACGTCCTGCACTAAGGTCAGTTCCTTTAGTTATAAGACAACCAGATACTCCAGCTGCAATTATAAATCTAACCGCAGTATTTAAGGCAAGGTTTTTAAAACTTGCAAATGATACAAAGCTAGGCTTATATATTCCTACAAAAACAGCTACAGCTAACATTAAAATTATTATGGCATTATTTTCTAAAAAAAGTTTTACATCTTTCTTATCTATACCTTTTTTGACTACTTTATCCATAGGAAGTTTCCTTTCTTGTTTAATCAAATTTTGTAGCAAGAGCCATAACATTTTCTTGAGTTGCATCTTCTCCCTCAAGGAAACCAGTGACTTTGCCATCACACATAACCATTATTCGGTCAGACATTCCTAAAAGCTCACTCATTTCAGAAGTAATCATTATTATACTTTTTCCAGCCTTTGCCAAATCTGCAATTATACAATAGATTTCATATTTTGCCCCTACATCGATACCCCTTGTAGGTTCATCAAGAATAAATATATCTGGATCATTTGCAAGCCAACGACTTATAAGTACTTTCTGCTGATTACCTCCAGAGAGAGATTGAATTAAGGTTTTACTGCTTGGGGTTTTTATACTTAGTTTTTTTATATTTTCATAGACTAATTTATCTATTTTTTTTCGATTTAAAATTATTCCAAATTCAAGATATTTATTTAGTGAAGAAATGGCTACATTTTCTTCAATTGAAAGGACACCTAAAATCCCAGTAGCACGTCTATCTTCAGTTAGTAGGGCCATGCCTTTTTTTATAGCATCTTGAGGTCTATTTATTTTTAATGCTTCTCCTTTATATTTTATAGTTCCGCCGTGGTGAGCTCTTATACCAAATATGCCTTCCATAAGTTCAGTTCTTTGAGCACCAACGAGACCTCCAACTCCGAGTATTTCGCCCTTTCTTAAATTGAAACTAATATTTTTAAATGATTTTGGATTTATAGAATTAAAATTTTCAACCTCAAAAACTATTTCACCAGGAATATTTTCTCTTTTAGGAAATAGATTAGAAAGTTCACGTCCTACCATTTTTGTGATAATAAAATCTATGCTTAACTCTTTTGAGTCCCATGTACCTATATATTGTCCGTCCCGCATTATTGTAACTTCATCACTTATTCTTAGAATCTCAGACATCTTGTGAGATATGTAAACAATTGATACACCTTTTGCTTTTAAATCCTCAATTATTTTAAATAGGGCTTCGACTTCCCTTGCAGTAAGACTTGAAGTAGGTTCATCAAGTATTAAAACCTTACAGTCAGCACTTACAGCCTTTGCAATTTCAACACTCTGCATTTGAGAAACGCTCAGTGTAGATAACTTAGCTTTAGGATCAAATTCCATATGAACTTGCTTTAAAAGTTTTTCTGTATTTTCATACATTTTTTCATGATCTATTACAGGAACACCAAGCACTTTTTTTAATGGAAATCTGCCTAAATATATATTTTCTGCTATACTTCTCTCTGGAACTGGTTGAAGTTCTTGATGAACCATAGCAATTCCGTGGTTTAAAGCTTCCATCGGATCTTGGATTACTATTTTTTGTCCTTCAAAAAAAACTTCACCACTATCCATTTTATATATACCAAACATACATTTCATTAGAGTGGATTTTCCAGCACCGTTTTCTCCCATTAAAGCATGTACCGTTCCAGGCTTTAATTTTAGGGTCACATTGTCCAGAGCCTTTACTCCTGGAAAGGTTTTTGTTATATTTCTCATCTCTAAACGATACTCTGACATTAGAACCTCCCTTATTTTAAATTATTTCAAAAATTGCGTGTGCTAATAATATTTTGCACACGCAATTTTATGTTTAGTTGATATATTATCTATAATTATTCAGCAATTTTTACATAGTCTACCATATATTTTTTCTCTAAAGCCTCGCCTTTAGCAGCCATAGCAGCAGCATCAGCAGCTTGATGAGCTTGGCCTATATGGTCATTTAGAACTGTTCCTGTCATTGTACCTTCTTTAACCATTTGTTGAGCTTCTTCAAGTGCATCAACTCCAACAAGTGCTATATCTTTTCCAACAGTACGACCACTAGCAGCTATAGCTTGAGCAGCACCAAGTGCCATAGCATCATTATTACAGAATATAACATCTACTTCATTTCCAAATTGAGTAAGGGCAGTGTTTGCAAGCTCTTGACCTTTAGCTTGATCCCAATCTCCACGTTGCTCAAATAATTTATTTACTTTTAGGCCAGCATCAGTAAGCGCTTTTATAGAGAATTCTGTTCTATATTGAGCATCTACGTTTTCTGGATCACCCATTATCATAACATAGTCTACTACGCCGTTTCCATTGTAGTCTCCTTTATTTTCAAGGTTAGCAATTATTTCACCTTGGAAAGTTCCTGATTGACGAGCATCTGCACCAACATATGAAGCTTTGTCATAAGTAGCAAGATCTTCTTCTGAAGGTTCACGGTTTATAAATACTACAGGAATATCTGCCGCTTTAGCAGCTTCAATAACAGTAGTTGCCGCAGAAGCTTGAACTAGATTTACTATAAGTACATCTACACCATCTGCAATAAAAGTATTAACCTGGTTAGTTTGCTCAGCCTGGTCATTTTTTCCATCTACGACAGTTACATCATATTTAGTTCCATCAGAAGACATATCTTCTTCAAGATATTTTTCTAATTCCTGACGATAAAGTGTCATAAAGTTATCATCAAACTTGTAAATACAAACACCGACTTTTACTGCATCACCGCTAGCTTCCTCAGTTGGAGCTGCTTCTTGACTTCCGCCACATCCTGCAAGTGTAAAAATTAAAACAGAAGCAAGAATCATTGAAAGTATTTTCTTCATAATATCTCTCCTTTTTGTCTGTTAAATTTACCAGGTACGATATGTATCTGATGTTAAAAGATATCGATTTGCAAACGTTACCTTTTGTTTAGATATTATCATAAGCATGATAAAAGGTCAATTATTTATTCACCTTTAAAAAGGAATTTTGCAGAAAATTCTCTATTGTGAATATATTTATTCTTAAATAATGTTAATCGAGTTATATAAGCTATTTAAAGCTTACAATATAAGCTCAAAAATGATATAATAATATAGATAACTTTTAATTTATGGAATTAATAGTTTAAGGAGAAAAAGCGCATGAAAAAATACAGTTGTATTATGATTGGAAGTTTTGTGCTACTTTTAACAGCAGTTGGGTGTAGCAGCACTTATGACAATAGAAGAAAATAATATATTTACTAAGGAAAAATAGGAGGAAATAGAAGTATGAAGCTTTACAATACACTTACTAGACAAAAAGAAGAATTTGTACCGATTGAAGAAAATAAGGTCAAGATGTATTCATGTGGACCAACAGTATATAACTATTTTCATATAGGGAATGCAAGACCCTTTATAATGTTTGATCTTTTAAGAAATTACCTTATATATATAGGGTATGAAGTTACATTTGTACAAAATTTTACAGATGTGGATGATAAAATAATAAAAAGAGCTAACGAAGAAGGGATAAGTCCTTTTGAAGTAGCAGATAAATATATAGACGAATATTTTAAAGATGCAGATGGGCTTGGAATAAAAAGAGCAGATGTTCATCCGAGAGTAACTGAAAATATAAAAGAAATAATAGAATTTATAGCAGAACTTGTAGAAAAAGGATATGCATATGAAGCTTCTGGAGATGTATATTTTGATACTCAAAAATTTAAAGAGTATGGAAAACTTTCACGTCAAAACCTGGCAGAACTAAACCTAGGGGCAAGAATAGAAGTAAATGAAGATAAGAAACATCCAATGGATTTTGCACTTTGGAAGAAGAAAAAAGAAGGCGAAATAGGCTGGGATTCTCCTTGGAGTGAAGGAAGACCAGGGTGGCATATAGAGTGTTCTGTTATGAGTAGAAGATATCTTGGAGATACTATAGATATTCACTCAGGCGGTCAGGATTTAATATTCCCACATCATGAGAATGAGATAGCTCAAAGTGAAGCTAGATCAGGAAAACCATTTGCAAACTTCTGGGTTCATAATGGATATATAAATATAGACAATCAGAAAATGAGTAAATCGCTAAATAACTTCTTTACAGTAAGAGAAATATCTGAAGAAATGGATTTAGAAATTGTACGTTTCTTTATGTTGAGTGCACATTACAGAGGCCCAGTAAATTATAGTAAAGAGCTTCTTGACCAAGCAAAAGCAGGGATGACAAGACTTTATAACTCTAAAAATAGAATGGAATTTTTGATTTCAAATGCAGAAGGAAACTTAAAAACGGATGAATTAGAAAATGTTGGAAAACTTCCTGAGTTTAAAGCTCAGTTTATTGGTGCTATGGATGACGATTTAAATACTGCAGATGCTATAACGGCTATATTTGAACTTGTATCATTTATAAACACTACAGCAAATGAAGCAAGTTCAAAGGAATATGTAGAAAAATGCCTTGAATTATTTAATGAGCTTACTGGAGTGCTTAATATAATACAACTTAAAGATGAAGTTGATGAAGCTAAAATTAATGAGCTTATAGAGCAAAGAACTGCGGCAAAGAAGAATAAAGATTTTGCACAGGCGGATAAGATAAGAGATGATCTAAAAGAAATGGGTATAGAATTACTTGATACAAGACAGGGTACAACATGGACGAAAATAAAGTAGTAAGAGTTCCACTTTCAGCTATGAATCCTATAGTACTTGCATATATAGGAGATGGGGCATATGAACTTTTAGTTAGAAAGAAAATGGTAGAACTTTATCCTAATGATAAGATTCAAAGTCTTCACAAAAAAACTGTAGCTTTTGCTAAAGCAGCAAGTCAGGCAAAGATTGTAAGAACACTAAGAGAGCAGGATTTTTTTTCGGAAGAAGAATGGAACTGGGTAAAAAGGGGAAGAAATCAGCAGTCTATACCACCTAAAAATGCAGTAATGTCAGAATACAGATATGCAACAGGCTTTGAAACCTTGATTGGATTTTTAGAACTAAGTGAACAAAAACATAGGATTGAGGAGATTGTGGATAGAGCATTTGAGATAATAAATCTCTAGTTTGATTTTAATAAGGTTTTGATACTGATTAGGAGGGGAAGACTAACTATATGAAGTCAAGAGAAAAATAGCAAAAAGTTAGTTTGAAGTAAAAAAGAATTTTGATTAGAAACATGGGCATGGCAAACAGAACAACGTAGTTGCTCAAAGTTAGAATGAATCAATTAATATTGTGGCAAATAGGAACGATTATTCTTCAATAAAGAATGTATCAATCTAATTAGCTTCTTTCCAGTGTGACTTATAGCAACATAATAATGCTTACCTTGAGCTTGTTTGTTAGAAAGATAGTTCTTAAATGTAATATCTCTCATCGCAACAAGACGAACAGCTTGTAAAATAGCCCAACGTAAATAGGTCGATCCTCGCTTTACCATGGGTGTATGTGAAGCATTAAACTTACCAGATTGGTAAGTGGAAGGCTCCATACCTGCAAAAGCTAGCAGTTTAGCTGGATTAGAGAATCTCTGAATGTCGCCGATTTCAGCTAATATAATAGCTCCTAAAGTAAACGATATACCAGGTATCGACATAATAGGCGAATTGAGTTCTTGCATAACTAGCTTGATTTGAGCATCAAGGGCATCAATTTCAGCTTGTATAGACTTAACTAATCGTATTGTTTGTTGAAGTTCGAAGCTAACTGAACGACTTGAAGAACCAATTGAATTCGCAGCAATATTTCTAAAAGCAATCGCCTTGTCTTTGCCATATTTGCCTTTGGACGCTTTAGATAGAAGGCTGGTGAGCTTTGTTAGATGGCAACTTGAAATATCAGTTGGAGATGGTAGCTCTAAAAGCACAGCATAAGAAGAAGCTTGATGAATAGACCAAACTAATGAAGGTAATTCAGGAAAAATAATATCAACCAAACGACTAATTGAAATTTTTAAGCGTGAGCGATATCCAACCATACGAAAACGGTGTCTAGTTAGTGACTTTAGCTCAGAAATTTGGTATGATACTGGTGAATAGGATTTAGAATCATCAGTAAAAAGCATAGAAGCAATCACTTTCGCATCTGTTTTGTCCGTTTTAGTTTTTCGAAGAGTATGGGCTTTACGAAAAAGATTGGTTGATAAGGGATTCAAGGTTGTGACTTGGAAACCTTTAGAAATCAGAAAGTTAGTGATATTTGTGCTGTAATGACCTGTTGATTCTAGTCCTATTTTTACGTTAGAAATGTCTTTTGAATCCAAAGCCAAATAGATAGATTCAATTAGAGAATCAAAGCCTATCTTTGAGTTTTCAATACGTAAAGAATCATTATGGACTACGCCATCAGAGCCTAGAATACAGCAATCATGTTTGTTTTTAGCGACATCGATACCTACGAATAACATAGAAAACAACTCCTTTATAATAAATTTGATACTACGTTCCACGAACTCTATGTTAAATGTATCCTTGCTCAATATAAAACGTCTATGCGTTATCTAACTAATCAACAATTAAACATAGAGCCATGGTTAGAGCCTTTACGAACCAGTCAGCGAAGCTGCTGTAGGAGGTCACACTAATCCATAGCATCTAGTTAAATTATAGTAAATAAAAAAAGAAATGGAAACTTAGAATTTACTATGTTTTCATTATACAAGGAGGTCTGATGGAGACTATTTTACATTATGATTTTAAGATACTGGATTTTATACAACTAAACATAACAAATCCAGTGTTAGATAAGCTGATGGTTATGTTCACATATCTTGGAAGCGGGGGAGCTATATGGATAATATTAACCCTTATGCTTTTGATATTTGTGAAAAATAAGAAATATGGATTAGCTATGGCATTGTCATTAATACTGTGTTTATTAATAGGGAATATAACATTAAAACCACTTATTGGAAGAATAAGACCGTGCGACATAAACGATACAGTAAATCTTTTAATAAGTAGGCCGGATGATGCATCATTTCCATCAGGACATGCGATGTCATCTTTTGCAGCCGCAGTATCACTACTTTACTATAATAAGAAGATTGGAGTAGTTGCGCTTATATTAGCTTCGATAATATCGTTCTCAAGATTATATCTTTATGTACATTATCCTACAGATATTCTTGCAGGTATTATTATAGGAGTAGCTATAGCAATAGTATCTCAATACCTAATTAATAGTTACTATAAAAGAAAAAATTCAATGACTATAGATAGATATACAAGATGATTATGTGTTAAAAAAGAATAGTAATTAAAGCTGCAATTTACGAAGAGGTACTCTTAATTTTTATTTAAGAATATCTCTTCGTTTTATTTTATTTATAAAATTGATAAGTTTCATTTCAATTAAAAATTTTTTAGAATTTTACTATTGACTTCTTTGTTTTACAAGTGTAAAATAAATTGCAGTTAGACAATTGTAAAACAAAGGGGAGACTATGGAAAAAAATATAAAAATACCAGATGCAGAACTCGAAATAATGATGATTATATGGGATTCGAACTGTGGTGTAACTAGCGAAGATATAATGAAAAAGCTGGAAGGAAAGAAGACTTGGAAGCGAACCACTGTTTTAAAATTTTTAAGCCGGCTTACGGAAAGAGGATTCCTTTCTGTAGATAAAAATTTAAAAACAAATATATATTATCCGTTAATAAAACAGGATGAATATTTAGAATATGAATGTAAAAATTTTTTAGAAAGAATATGTCAAAACTCTGTTAAAAAATTGGTGGCTACATTATACAGCAGTAAGTCTATTTCAGAAGAAGATTTAGCTGAACTTAAAGAGTTTATTGATAAGGAACAATAATATGTTTGAGAATATGATTTTAATATCAATACTTGTGTCATTTATAATAATGTTATTGATAGCGTCAGATAAAATTTTTAATATAAAATATAGTGCAAAATATAGATATATTATATGGATTATTATAGCAGTAAGATTAATAATACCGTTTCAATTGGACGTTCAAAATAGTGTAGTTGTTGAGCTTCCAATTCAAAATTTTACAGCCTATCAAGATAATTATTCAAATGAAGCACTAAAATATGATAATTTAGCTAAAGAACAGAATTTAAATTTTAAGAATAATAAGCAGATATCATTAAAAGAAAGCCTAGAACTTATTTGGAGTTTTGGGTTTGCGATGTTTTTGATATTCCATATATTTAGTTATTCTAAATTTAAGAAAAATGTAAATAGATGGAGTAGGCTTTTGGATATTGAATTTGATATACCTGTGTATATATGTCCTAAAATAGATACCCCTATGTTAGTAGGGCTATTTAAACCCAAGATTTTAATTCCAAGACAAACTTACAGTAAACTAGAAATAGATACAGTTTTAGAACATGAGAGAGTTCACTTTATAAGAAAAGATTTATGGATAAAAGTAATATTTATAATTGCAAATGCAGTGCACTGGTTTAATCCCATCGTTTATATAATGGTAAATAGAGCTAATTGGGATATGGAGCTGTCATGTGATGATAAGGTTATTTTAGATAAGAATTTAGATTTTAAAAAAGCGTATTCTAATATAATATTACATTTTGCAAGTTCAAATAAAATAAATGCACTTACGACGCAATTTAGTGGAGGAAAGAAAGATATGAAGAAAAGACTTGAAAATATATTTGATAAAAATATAAAAAAATCTGGCTTATTATTAGTAACTATAATAAGCGTAACATTAATGGGAAGCAGCCTTGTAGGATGTAGAACATCAAGCAATGAGGCAAATATGGAAATTGAAGGTATGCCAAAAACGGTAAAAGGAATTTTAGCAGAAACAGAAAAAAATGCAGAACTAGAAAACCTTATAAAAGATACCTTTCAAATTCCAGAAGAATATTTAGCTGATACAAAATATTATTATAATAATATAGATTTAAATGATGATGGAAATGATGAGATAATTGCAGTCGCAATTGGAATGTACACAAGCGGAACGGGTGGAGATTCAGCAATTATAGCATCTAAAAAAGGTGATAAATTAGAAGTAATCCAAAGCTTAAGTTTAGTACATGAACCAATTATAGTAAGTGATGATATGACAAATGGATATAAGGATATAATTGTACCTAATTATGGTGGAGGAGCAGATGCGAAAGAGCCATATAAGGTGCTAAAAAATACTGATGGAAAGTACAGTGATATAAATGATTCTGATGGAATCAGTGATATATCAAACATAAGCGGAACTGCAATTATTGCAAATGATATAGTAAAAGACATACAAGAATCTAAAGCCCTTTCACTTGAACCATAATAAAGTTTGAAGATAAAAGTAAGAAAAAATAATAAAAAACAATAAAAAGCGACAAAATGATACACCATGTCAAGCTAGCAGGGAAATATCATTTTGTCGCTTTTTTATAAAAATAACTTTAATTTAGCCTATAGCAAACATAAGTTCACATTGGCAAGCTAACTTATCCTCTACATAAGCTTTGGCCTTAGCTTTACCGATATTTCGCTTTATAGTAGTCATCTCTACTTCTAATCTTAAAAGATCACCAGGAACTACTTTTTGACGGAATTTTGCGTTTTCAATTCCAGCGAAGAATGCGATTTTTCCTTTGAACTGTTCCATAGAAAGTACCGCTACAGCACCTGTTTGAGCAAGAGCTTCTATTATAAGTACTCCGGGCATTACAGGTTCTTGAGGGAAGTGACCTGCAAAAAATGGCTCGTTAAAAGTTACTGCTTTATAACCTACTGCTTTTCCATTTTCTATGTCAAGTTCAGTTATTTTATCTATTAAAAGAAATGGGGTTCTGTGAGGGATTATACTTTGTATTTCTTTTATCCCATAAGGTAGAGTCATTTCCATTATACCATTCCTCCGTTTACAGAAAGAATTTGACCAGTTATATATTTAGCTTTTGGAGAAACAAGGAACTCAACTGCATCTGCTATATCTTGAGCATCTCCCATAGCATTCATAGGAATACTACTTAAAATAGCTTTTTTAACTTCTTCTGGTAGCACGTCAGTCATATCCGTTTGAATAAATCCTGGAGCTATAGCATTTACACGTACATTGTATCTTGCTAATTCTTGAGCACATGATTTTGTGAAAGCAATTACCGCTCCTTTAGAAGCACTATAGTTAGATTGTCCCATATTTCCAGTTATTCCTACAACTGAAGACATATTTACGATAACACCATGTTTTTGTTTCATCATAAACTTACTAGCATGCTTTGTACAATTAAAAGTACCATTAACATTTACTTTCATTACGCTATCAAAATCAGCTTCTTTCATTCTAGCAATTAGTTTATCATTTGTAATTCCAGCGTTGTTTACAAGTATAGCAACTTCACCAAATTCTTTAACTGCTTCTTCTACAAGCTCTTTTGATTCTTCAAAATCACTTATATCTTTTTTTAGCGCAAGGCACTTTACGCCCATAGATTCTATTTCATTTATAAGATTAACTATTTCCGGATTTTCATTTCTGTAGTTTAATACGATATTATGACCACATTTAGCAAGTGTAAGGGCAATGGCTTTACCAATTCCTCTAGATGCTCCTGTTACTATAGCACAGCTCATATATTTCTCCTTTATATTCACAAAAAAACTATTTAAATTCATTTAAAAATGCTTCCAGTGACTCTAGGTTTGAAAGACTTACAATTTTTACATTTTTATCTATCTTTTTTATAAGTGAAGAGGCTACATTTCCAGGATAAACCTCTACGAAAGTATCTATACCAGCTTCAATCATATTTTTTATACTTTTATTCCAAAGAACGGGTGAATATACCTGTTTTTCAAGAATATCAGATATTTGGTCATCAATATTTGTAGTAGCAGAAGCTGTAAAAAGCTCGCCAGTTACATTTGGATAATAAGCTTTATTTGGAAGCACTATATTGACTTTTGAAAGCTCTGTTCTAAGCTTTTTACCTGCGCCTAAAAGCATACTTGTATGGAATGGGGCGCTTACGTTAAGCATCATAGCACGTTTTGCACCAGCAGCTTTTAAAAGGGGTTCAGCTTCTTCTAAAAGCGGAATTTCTCCACCTATTACAATTTGATTATCTGTATTTATATTAGAACAAGAAATTACTCCTTTTTGAGTAAGGGGAGCAATAACTTCTTCAATTTTTTCTTGAGAAAGTCCCATTACAGCCATAAGTGAACCTACGCCTACAGGAACTTCTTCCTGCATAAGTTTTCCTCTAGTTCTTACAAGCTTAACGCCTTCTTCTAAAGAAAGGGCTTTAGCCGCAGCAAGGCCTGAGTATTCTCCAAGGCTAAGTCCGGCAAATGCAGAAGCTTCTACGTTATTTTCTTCCAATATTTTTGAAAGCGCCATACTTACTGTAAATATTGTAGGTTGAGTGTTTTCTGTAAGACTTAATGTCTGAAGGTCAGCTTCAAAACATAGCTTAGCTAAATCTTCGCCTAGAGAATTACTAGCAGCATCAAAAACTTTACGAGCACACTCAAAATTATTATAAAAATCCTGACCCATTTTTTCAGCTTGACAGCCCTGTCCTGGGTATACGAAAGCTATTTTTTTCATATTTTTACCTCATGATTTATTCAAAAAGTGATTTTATTATTTCCTCTGCGGTTTCTTCTTTAGTAACAAGGCCTGCGATTTGTCCAGACATAAGTGAACCGTAGTCTGCATCACCATCAACAACTGCTTTTCTAAAGCTTCCCATAGTCATTTCTTCGATTTGAGCTATTTTCTCATCTGAATTAAGTTCAGCGCTATTTTCGATTTCTTTTATTTTTCTAGTCATACGATTCTTTAAAACTCTTACAGGATGACCTGTTATTCTTCCTGTTACAGCAGAAGAAGAATCTTTAGCTTTTATAATTTCGTCCTTGTAGCTTTGAGATATAGTGCACTCTTTAGCTACTAAGAATCTAGTACCAACCTGAACCCCAACAGCCCCTAGGGCAAATGCAGCAGCAACACCTCTTTTATCAGCAATTCCTCCAGCTGCGATTACAGGAATATTAATAGCATCTACAACTTGAGGAACAAGTGTCATAGTAGTAAGTTCTCCAATATGACCTCCAGCTTCACAGCCTTCAGCTATAACGGCGTCAGCTCCCATTTTTTCCATTCGCTTAGCAAGGGCAACAGAAGCAACAACTGGAATTACTATTACGCCATGTTCCTTCCATTTTTTCATATATTTAGATGGATTTCCAGCACCAGTAACTACAATCTTTATATTTTCTTCAACTACAAGTTCAGCTAAATCGTCAGCATGAGGGCTCATAAGCATTATATTAAGTGCAAAAGGATTAGTTGTAAGGGTTTTTATTTTCTTAATTTCTTCTCGACATGCTTCTTTAGTTAGAGATCCTCCACCTAAAATTCCAAGGCCTCCTGCGTTTGATACAGAAGAAACAAGGCTTGAATGTGATATCCAAGCCATTGCACCCTGAAAAAGAGGATATTTGATACCTAAAATATTCTCAATTCTCATATTATTTTTCCTTTATTAATTATTAATATTAAAATTATATTAAAAATTTATTTATTTTCCCATTTTTTGAAGACGATAGTAGCATTGTGTCCACCAAAACCAAGTGAATTTGAAAGTGCATATTTTATGTCAAGTTTTACAGCACCTTCTGTAACATAGTTAAGATCGCAATCTTCATCTGGATTCATATAGTTTATAGTTGGAGGGACAATACCATCTTGAAGAGCTTTTACACATGCAATAGCTTCTAGGGCACCAGCAGCCCCAAGTAAGTGTCCTGTCATTGACTTTGTAGAACTTACTAAAAGATTTTTGCTGTGCTCTGCAAATAATGTTTTTATGGCATGCGTTTCAAATTTATCGTTGTAAGGGGTACTTGTACCATGAGCATTTATATAATCAATGTCAGATGGAGCTATTTTTCCATCTGATATTGCCATAGACATGGCTCTTACAGCCCCTTTTCCTTCAGGATCAGGAGATGTTATGTGATAAGCATCACAGCTTTGACCATATCCTATTATTTCTGCATATATTTTAGCATTTCTAGCAAGAGCATGTTCAAGTTCTTCAAGTACTAATATAGCAGCCCCTTCACCCATTACGAATCCATTTCTGTCTTTGTCGAAAGGAATAGAAGCTCTATTTCTATCTTCTCCAGCGTGAAGCGCAGTCATATTAGCAAATCCAGCAATACCAGCTTCTGTTATAGCTGCTTCGCAGCCTCCTGCAAAAGCTATTTTATGATACCCATCTCTTAATGATCTAAAAGCATCACCTACAGCATCAGTACCAGAAGCACAGGCAGTAACTATTGCAGTACAAGGTCCTTTTAGACCAAGTTCCATAGACACATGAGCAGGAGCAATGTTTATTATAGAAGAAGGGATGAAGAATGGTGAAATTCTAGAAGGACCTTTTAGAGTAGATTTTTCTATCTGCTCTTGTATAGTACCTAGTCCACCTATTCCACTTCCTAAAACCACGCGGGCATCTTCTTTATCAAAATTGGTATCGTCTAATTTAGAATCTTCATATGCCATTTTTGAAGCACTTACTGCAAATTGAGTGAATCTATCCATTCTTTTTGCAGCTTTAGGATCTATATATTTGCTATGATCAAAATCTTTAACTTCTGCTGCAAGCTTAACTTTAAGCTTTGAAGCATCAAATAAAGAAATATTATCTATTCCATTTTTCCCTGAAATTAATCCGTTCCAAGTAGATTCGGTGTCATTTCCAACTGGACTTATAGCTCCAATTCCTGTGATTACTACTCTTTTCATAAAAACTCCTTAAATTATCCAAAATATGTTCAAATTTTATCCCTCTATTTTATAAATAGAGGGATATTTACATAATTTATAAGCTGATTAAGCTTGTTTCTTTTCTACATAATCAACTATATCTTGAACTGTTATTATAGAAGCTGTATCAGCATCTTCAACTTCGATATCGAATTCTTCTTCAATTTCCATAACGATTTCTACCATATCAAGTGAATCTGCACCTAAATCATCTTTTATTTTTGCAGTAGCTTCAATTTCGCTTGCATCCTTATCTAATTTTTCTGCTAAGATTTCTATAACTTTGTTTAACATTTTGTTTTCTCCTTTTAAAATAAGTTTTATTGTTGTTTATATTATATTTTTAGTTATTACCACTCAAGAAGCACTGAGCCCCAAGTTAATCCTGCTCCAAAACCTGCAAGAATAATTTTGTCACCTTTTTGAAGAAGTCCCTTGCTGTTCATTTCAGCAAGTGCTATAGGGATACTTGCCGAAGAAGTATTTCCATAGTTTTCGATATTAACATAGAATTTGTTTATATCTATATTAAGTTTCTTAGAAACTGCTTCAATTATTCTAAAGTTTGCTTGGTGAGGAACTACATATTTTATATCTTCACTTGAAAGATTATTTCTATCAAGTAGAACTTCTATAAGTTCACTAAGCGCACCAAGTGCAAATTTATAAACCTCTCCACCGTTCATAGAAAGCTTTGGAAGTGATGATTCTTCATCTGCAGTAACTAATGGATTATTTACGTTTACACTTTGAATCTGTATGTTATGACTTGTATCATATTCACCTTGAAGGTATATATCTTTTATTTTTTCATTTAAATCTTTGGTAAGTACTATAGCACCAGCGCCATCTCCGAAAATTACACATGTATTTCTGTCGCTGTAATCAATAACCTTACTTAAAACTTCTGAACCTATTACGAGTGCATTTTTTGCTATTCCTTTTCCTATCATTGAGCTTGCAACTCCAAGTGCATATACAAAACCTGTGCAGCCAGCTGAAAGATCAAATGCTACAGCATTTTTTATACCAAGTTTACCTTGTACTATACTTGCTGTAGATGGAGTAAAGTGGTCAGGGGTTATAGTAGCTACAAGAACAAGGTCAATTTCTTCTATAGATACTCCAGAATTTTCGATTGCAATCTGAGCTGCCTTATATGCAAGATCTGAAGTATTTTCTCCAGAAGATATATTTCTTTTCTTTATTCCAGTTCTTTTTTCAATCCACTCAGAGCTAGTATCGACTAATTTTGTTAAATGATCATTCTCTAGACTAAGTTTAGGAGCGTAACTTCCTGTCGCGATTAAAGACATTATCTTTACCTCTTTCTCTAATGAAATTCCATATTATAAATCAATAATGAAATAAAATTATCATACCAAATTAAATATAAAAAACTGTATTAACAATATGGAATAATTGATATGATTTATAATAATACTAAAATCTTTTTTTGTCAACAGTTCTTTAAAAAAATTTTATACATATTGAAAAAACTGAGTTTTTAAAAGACATGTTAAGTGATGTTTGGTTTAAATATATTTTTTTTGAAAAATTTTTGTAAAAAGTATTGACCTTGTTGCTGCATTATTGTATTATATACGTAACACAGTAACACAATGATACAAAAAAAGAAAAGGAGGATTTGATATGGCTTGGGATTTTGAGCAGGATAAACCGATATATATTCAGATAGTTAATAAGATTAAGCTTGGGATATTATCAGGAAGTTATAAACCTGGAGACCGATTGGAGTCGGTAAGAGAACTTGCTAGTATTGCAGGAGTTAATCCTAACACTATGCAGAAGGCACTTCAGGAACTAGAAAATATAGAACTTGTATACAGTCAAAGAACTAGTGGAAGATTTATTACAGACAACGATGTAATTATAGATAATTTAAGAAAAAAAGTAGCAGGCGAGAAGATTATAGCCTTTATTGAAAATATGCTTAATCTAGGATTTACCAAAGAAGAAATTGAAAATATGATAAAGGAATATTTAGCGGAGGGAGAAAGTGCATTTAAAATAAATGAAATTTCAACTAAAGATTCAAAGAAAAGTAAAGCAGTTGGAAATCTTGAAGATTTACTTAAGGAAGGGGATTTATAATGAATAGTTATATATTGGAATGTAAAGGACTTACCAAAAAGTTTGGTAAAAAAGAAGCGTTAAAAAATATAGATTTAAATTTAAAGAGAGGTCAGATTGTTGGGCTACTCGGACCTAATGGAAGCGGAAAAACTACACTTATAAAACTAGCTAATGGATTACTTCATCCAGATGGAGGCGAAATACTTATTGATGGAATGCATCCAGGTGTAGGTTCAAAAGCGGTAGTATCATATCTTCCAGAGAAGACATACCTTAATGATTATATGACAGTTAAAGGAATAATAGAATTTTTTAAAGATTTTTACAAGGATTTTGATGAAGTAAGAGCGCTTGATATGCTTTCAAGACTTGGCATAAATGAAAACGATAGATTAAAAACTATGTCAAAGGGAACAAAAGAAAAAGTACAACTTATTTTAGTTATGAGCAGAAGAGCCCAGATATATTTTCTTGATGAGCCTATAGCAGGCGTAGACCCAGCAGCTAGAGATTATATTTTAGATACTATAATAAGTAACTACGATGAAAATGCGACAATTGTTATTTCTACACATCTTATCTCAGATGTTGAAAAGATACTAGATCAAGTAGTATTTATAAAGTATGGAGAAATAGTTATGAGTAAGAGTGTAGACGAAATTAGAGAAGATGAAGGTAAAAGTGTGGATATGCTGTTTAGGGAGGTATTTAAATGTTAGGAAAATTAATAAAATATGAATTTAAAGGAAGTGGAAGACTACTAGTACCGCTTTATGGACTAATAATAGTATTAGCACTTATAACTAAAATATTTAATAAAGTTAATATAACCGATTTTAATACACTTGGACAAATTGCAATGGGAATAGTTGTTTTTATATATGGACTTACTATCATGGCAATAATGCTTACCACTGTATTCTTGATAATCCAAAGATTCGCAAGTACAGTTTATGGAGCAGAAGGGTATCTAACTCATACGCTTCCTGTAAAATCAAGAGATATAATTATTAGTAAGATAATATCAGCAATTGTATGGTCAATTTTAAGTGGAATAATATCATTCATATCCATAATGATAATAGGCTATCAAAAAGGTATGTTTGCAGATCTTTTCCAAGCAATAGAAATGCTTAAAGCTGAGATTGGAGCTGAAGGAATAGGACAAATAATAGCTTTGATGTCCAATATGATGCTAACGTCTATAATTGGAATAACAGCTACTATAATGATGATATACATGTGTATATCTATAGGACAGCTTTTCAAACGTAAATTTGTAGGATCTATAATGGCATATTTAGGAATAAGCTTTGCAGCAAACTTAATAACTGCGCTTTCAGGGAATGCTTTGGGTGAGGTTGGATTCTTTGATTTTATGCTAAAGCTTGAAAATGTCACTTCAGCTAATGAAGCGGTAGCAGCATTTAATCACTTTATGTTGATAATATCTGTATTCTTCGTCATAAAAATAGTTGTATACTATTTCATCACAAACCATCTTATGACGAAGAAATTAAATTTAGAATAGAAGCTTTTAGAAAGCAAATAAAAAGAGAGGATATCCTCTCTTTTTTGTCATTAAAGTTAATAATTATATTTGTGTTTACTTGATTTGTAATGCTGGGTTTGACCAAGTTTTTTATTTGAACCCACTAATATACCAAAGATTAAACATAGTATTAGGGTCACATATCCATAATTGTATAGGCTTAAAAAGGCCTGCTTAATATTAATAAATATTGTATCTGGAGCAGAAGATTTAGAATAACTTGATAAGTTAAAAACATAAGCTCCAAAAAGACTTATAAATCCTATTAATAGTGAAACTAAGGACAATCTTAATTTGCTGTGATTTTGAGTTTTTCGATTTTCAGACACATTTATTATGATTAATGATGAGAAAAAAGAAGTAATTAATATTGTGAATATTGGGCTCATATCTAATGGGCCGCTTATAGTTACCGTATCTCTAGCAAGAAAAGATCCTGTGATTAGAAATGTCAGAAACAATATTTTTTTAAAGCTTTTCATAAAAAACTTCCTTTCTATCTAATAACAGATTAATTATATCAAAAATAGTGTAATATATCTACAAAATATTTTATAAGTTTTAAAGCTTAAGTAACATTAAATTTAAGCTAAAACTATTAAAAAACAATATAATATGATATTATGGAAGATGTATTGGTAGAGAGGAAGAATTGTATATGGATATAAAATATAATATAAAGAAAATAATAATTTTAAATATAGGCTTTTTTTTCTGTGCACTTGGTACAGTTTTTTACATAAAATCAGGAAGTGGGATGGCTCCATGGGAAGTTTTCCACAGTGGGGTTGCAAAAACATTAGGAATAAGGATTGGAAGAGCTGGGATATTAACTTCAGCAGTTATAATAGCAATCGATTATTTTCTAGGAGCACGAATAGGTATAGGCACTGTATTTAATATGATTAACATAGGTATTTTTACAGACTTTATAATATCACTGGATATTATAAAAACCAGTGATAATTTTATAATACAGATACTATTTTTATTTGTAGGAATGTTTTTTATGAATATAGGGATCTGGCTCTATATAAGTCAAGGCTGGGGGGCTGGGCCGAGAGATGGACTAATGGTAGCACTTGCTAAAAAAACAAAGTTTTCCGTACAATTTTTAAGAAGCGCTATAGAAACTACCGCAGTAATATTGGGATTCTTACTTGGAGGAAGCTTTGGAATAGGAACTATAATATGTGCATTTGCTGCAGGCCCAGTTATGAAACTTATATTTGATTTTTTAAAATTTGATGTAAAAGCCGTAAAACATATTTATATAGATGACTATATAAAACGAGATAATTTAAAATCAGTAGAGGAAAGCGGTATAAATTAGGAGTTGTTATGAAATTTATTTTTAAGGTTATAAACAAATTAATAATACTTTCGTTGATAGCTATGATGGTACTCGGATATGCGATGTTTTTAGAACCTAATTTACTTAGAATAAATAAGTTTGAGCTTGGAACACTATCTTCCGCAAAAATAAGAGTAGTTCAGTTTTCAGATACCCATATAGGGGAATACTACTCAATAAGAGACTTGCAGAAATTAGCTAATGTAATAAATATGCAAAACCCAGATATAATAGTATTTACTGGAGATCTTGTGGATGAAACTACAGAAGACACAGATTTTGAAGCTATTTCAAAGACTTTGGGATCAATGAAAGCAAAGCTTGGAAAATTTGCAATTTATGGAAATCATGATTATGGAGCTCAGGGACATAAATATTATAAGAAGATGATGCAAAATGGAGGATTTAAAGTTTTAGTAAATGATGCATTTCAATATCATCTGACAAATACGGTATCAGTTAACATTTTGGGATTAGATGATTCTCTTCTTGGGAAACCAGACTATGAAACAATTGATTTTCTTATAAAGAAGAGATACTATGATATACTGCTACTTCATGAACCAGATGAAGTGGATAAATTTTCTGATGAACCTTATGAACTTGCACTAGCAGGACATACGCATGGGGGACAGGTTAGGATTCCATTTAAAGGAGCCTTGAAAAAAGCCCCACTTGGAGAAAAATACGAAAAAGGATTTTATGATATTTCTGAAGAACAAAAACTTTATGTGAGTTCTGGAGTAGGAAGTACAATAATGCCATTTAGATTTTTAAATATACCTGAAATTGTAGTTTTTGATATAAATCTATAAAAATTCTTTACATTTGTAAGCATATCGTAATTATGTAAGCATATCGTAATAGATTTGTAGAATAACTGTTATGGCTTTAAGGGTATATATATAGTAAGATAATATTGTGCTTGATTGAAGATGTTAAAATTCAAGACCTTTGTTTGGATACTATTTTGAGATTTGGAGGGATATTATTATGAAAAGAGAAATGAAAAAGATTACAGCAGTTATGCTTGCGGGGGTATTGATGGTAATTCCAGTAGGTGCAAGTGCTGAAAAAGGAAATAACAATAACAATTCAAATAAGCCTGGGGTAGAAGACAAAATAAAGGGAAATGAAACTGTGAAAGAAGCGCAGGTAGAAGAAAAATCCGATGAAATTACTGAAGAAAAGTATATTTCATTTGAGGGTGAAGTTACAGAAATTGCGGATAATAAGATAACTGTAAAAGAAAATGACAATATAATAATGTTTAATTTAAGCACTATGATAATAGCGACAAAGGATGGAGAAGCATTTAAAGCAGAAGATATAAAAGTTGGAGATAAAATAACTGCAGTATATAGCTCTCATACTCCTATGGCGTTAAGTTATCCAGGGCAGATGACTCCGATGATGATTATTGTTCATAACTCAGAAAATAATATAAAAATTGATAAGTTTGACAAAAATCTTGTAAGTTCAGATGGCACATTAAAGCTTGTTATAGATGAGAATACAAAACTTGAACACTATAAAACTAAGCAGATAGTTACAGAAAAAGATTTATTAAACAAAAATCTGCTTGTAATTTATGGAGCAACTACAAGAAGTATACCAGCACAAACTTTAGCAGCAGATGTAGTTAAAGTTATAATTCTTCCTGAAGTAGAAACCAACAGAAACGGTGAGACAACAGGGCCTAATTCAAACTCTAATGTAGATAACAAAGGAAATAAATCTACAGCTCATTCTAAAATAGCTATAGCTAAAGAAGCTAAAAATTTAGGATATAAAGTTAATTGGAATCCTAAAACTAAAATAGTTATTTTAACAAAAGGTCAGGATGTTATAGAGATATATGTAGGTACTACAAGATATAGAATAAATGGAATGGAAAAAACTGCAAGTACACCAGCTAACTTAGAAAAAGGTGCTACTTATGTAAGTGACGAAATATTAAGTTATCTAAAAAAATAGAATTTTTGAAGACCTTCGTGATATAATCATGAAGGTTTTTTTATTTGTTAAAAAACTAATGAAAACAATTGCAAAACTTCTAGCTTTGAGTTATAATATGGAAAAATACTCAATATTTTGAAAATTTGATACTATGGCTAAGCCAGAAGGAGGATTTGATATGAGGGTTTATGAGAGTGATAAGATTAGAAACGTTGCAATCCTCGGACACAGTGGTTCGGGAAAAAGTAATTTGACAGAGGCAATACATTTTACGGCAGGGTTGACAAACAGGATTTCAAAACCAACAGATGAAGCAAAGTTCACTTCTTCAATGGGATTATTTTCGGTAGAATATAAGAACAATAAGTACAATTTTATTGATACTCCAGGATATTTTGATTTTGCAGGAGAGATTACATCTGCAATGAAAGCAGCTTCTGGAGCTATAATAGTAGTAGATGGCACCACTGATTTACAGGTTGGAACAGAAAAGGCATTGGAAGTAACTGACGAATTAAATATGCCAAAATTTATATTTGTAAATAAGATAGACAGTGAAAAAGCAGAGTATGAAAAAATATTAGAGCAATTAAGAGAGCGATATGGTAAAAAAGTAGCTCCATTTCATGTTCCTTGGGGAAAAGCTGAGAGCTTTAAAGGATTTATAAATGTAGTAGATATGTTTGCAAGAGAATATAATGGAAAAGAATGTGTTACTGTAGATATGCCAGATGATATGCATCTGCAAATCGATCCAATTAGAGAAATGCTTCTAGAGTCAGTTGCAGAAACTGATGAAGAGTTAATGGATAAATTTTTTAATGGGGAAGAATTTACACCTGAAGAAATAAATAGAGGACTTAGACTAGGTGTAATTTCAGGAGATATAATACCAGTGCTTTGTGGTTCCACAGTTAAAAACATAGGCGTTCATACCCTTATGGACATGGTAATAGACTATCTTCCAACACCTTTAGATGGAGGAATACCTAGATATTCAGCAACATCGGTGGCGCAAGTATTTAAAACCATAATAGACCCGTTCCTAGGAAGAGTATCATACGCTAAAATTTGCGAGGGCGATTTTACTCAAGAGATGGAAGTCTACAATATAAATAGAGGGACAAAAGAAAAAGTTCATAAGATGTATACGGTTATAAATAAAGAGATGAAAGAGCTTGAAACAGCTCATTCAGGAGATTTAGTAGTATTTACTAAACTAGGAGAGGTTCTTACTGGAGATTGTCTTTCTACGAAGAACGGATATGGAGAGCAAACCGCATTGGAGTTTCCAAAACCTCAGATGCTTGTTGCAGTAGAAGCTATAAATAAAAATGATGAGGATAAGATATCTACAGGAATCCAAAGATTAAAAGAAGAAGATCCTTCATTCACATATACTAGAAATAAAGAAACAAAACAGATGGTACTTGGAGTTCAAGGAGATATTCACATAAACTCTATAAAGGAAAAATTAAAGGAAAAATTTGGAGTAGATGTAGAACTTAGAGATCTTAAAGTGCCTTATAGAGAGACTATAAAAGGAAGAGCTGATGTACAGGGTAAGCATAAGAAACAATCAGGAGGCCATGGTCAGTATGGCGATGTAAAAATAAAATTTGCACCATCAAATGAACCATTTGAGTTTACTGAAGAAATTTTTGGAGGTTCAGTTCCAAAATCATATATTCCAGCTGTAGAAAAAGGGATAAGAGACTGTTTAGAGCATGGAGTACTTGCAGGGTACCCTGTAACAAATATAAAAGCAACGCTTTATGATGGTTCATACCATGATGTAGATTCATCGGAGATGGCGTTTAAAATGGCAGCAAGCTTAGCGTTTAAAAAAGGAATGGAAGAAGCAAAACCAGTACTTTTAGAACCTATTATGAAGCTTTCAATTGTAGTTCCTGAAGAATATATGGGAGATATAATGGGGGATATAAATAAAAAACGTGGTAAGGTATTAGGCATGGAGCCTTATAAAAACCATAAACAGATAATATTTGCAGAAGCGCCTCAAGCAGAGACATTCAAATATGCAATAGATCTGAAAGCTATGACTCAAGGTCGTGGTTATTTTGAAATGGAATTTGAAAGATACGATGAAGTTCCTTTCCAAATGGCTGAAAAAATAATTTCTGAAGCTAAAAAGGAAAAATAGGATAGGTATAGAGCGGGACTTAAAAAAGCCTGCTCTTTTTTTCTAAAAAAATAAAAACTGACAAAAAAATAACGTTTTTGTTGACTTATTAACATACTTGTAATACAATTTGGGTATAAGCTATATCAGTACATTGTTGTAAAAATTTTATATTTTGGAAATGGGGAGGAACAAGGCGTGATAGAGAAAAAGGAGAGCGATCTCGTTAATAATGAGATTAGTGCTATTTTAAAAAATATTAATAATTTTACAGAAACCAGAAGATTTGTAATTCATACAAAAAAACTTGATGATTTAGGAATTGGGGAATATGAGCATAAAATAGCTAAGCGTCTTGGAAGAGCAAAATCCAAATATAATGAAAGAATATAATTGAAAATTAGAAAATAACTTATTAAAATTAGTAGTTAAAACCCCAAAATTCACAGAAACATAATGTTTATGTAGATTTTGGGGTTTTAATAAGCCTTTAAGGGGGATTACCTCATGGATAAGAAAAGACTTGCTTACAAAAAAATAATTAGTATCTGTATAAGCATACTATTTATTGTATCAATAATAATTTTTTTGGTTTTTGATGATTTTACATTTTCAAAAAAAATGGAACTAATTAAATATGCTACTATTTTAATAGTAGCAGGACCGGCAATAATAGCAAAAAAATACTATTATTAACTCAAAAAGAGAGGTTTTAATTTATGATAAAGAAGAAAATAAACAATATATTTTTTTTAATAATACTACTCTCAGCTTTTTTAAATATTTTTTATTTGATATCTGTGAAAAGTAAGTGGATTTCAACTTTATTTATAATAACAACAATTTCACAAATTTTATTATTTATATATATTATAAAAATATACATAGATAATAAATTAAAAGAAAAATCAAATGTATATATAAAAAATTTTTTAATGTATTTAGTTTTTTTGTTATTTTAATATTTGCAAATACTATAAAATTCTATAATTATATTGGTGGGTAATGTAAGGATGCGACAATTAAGCTTGTCGTTTTTTTTTTTGAACTTTTCAAAGTATCATCAATAACAAAAGTATCATTGTAGTGAAAATATTGCCCTGAATGAATTCTGCAGCCTAGATATTCCATTTTTATTTCGTAGATAGAATATCTAGGCGAAGCCCTAATGATGGGCAATATTTTCACTACAATTTGGAATATATAACACAAATATTCTCCTAAATAAATATTTTTATAAATCTCATTCAAAATATGGTAAAATATAAAGAGGTTAAGAATAATATTATGGAGATAGTAATGAGAATATATATTGAAAATGTTGAAAAAACTATAGAGTTAGGCAAATTACTTGGCGAAAACCTTCAAGCTGGGATGATTGTTTGTCTAGATGGAGATTTAGGTGCAGGAAAGACCCATTTCTCTAAGGGAATAGCCCTTGGATTGGAGATAGAAGAGGACATAACAAGTCCAACGTTTACCATAGTTCAAGAATATAAAGGAAGAATGGAGCTATTTCATTTTGATGCCTATAGATTATCTGGAAGTGAAGAGCTATATTATATAGGTTTTGATGATTATCTAAATAAAAAAGGAATAATTGTCATAGAATGGTCTAATATAGTTTCTGATGTTCTTCCAAAGGAAAGACTTGATATAGAGATAAATTATGCGCCGGATAAAGGGCGATTTTTTGAGTTTAAACCATATGGCGAAGTTTATATGAAATTGATTGAAGCTATAATGATAAAGGCCAAAGCGTTGGAAAGTGAGGAAGATTAATGAAAATATTAGCGATAGATACTTCATCATCAGCGCTTGGAATTGCAGTAACAGATGAAGAAACGATGCTTGCAGAATTTACCCAAAATAAGGCGCTTACTCACAGTGAGAAGCTTATGCCGCTTATAGACACTATGCTTACCAATATAGATGAAAAAATATATAATATGGATGCAATAGCTTGCAGTATAGGCCCAGGGTCATTTACCGGAATAAGAATAGGTGTGGCTACAGCAAATGCATTTGCGATGGCTAGAAATATACCAGTAATAGGGATATCATCTTTAGAAGCACTGGCTTATAATTTTAAATATACAGATTATGTAGTAGTCTCTACTATGTATGCTCAAAGAGAAGACTATTACAGAGGAATTTATAGCTTTGAAAAACAGAAGCTTAGCGTAGTTAAAGCAGAAGAAGCTATAAGCTTTGAAGAAATTGCAGAAGAGATAAAAGCACTAAGTTTAACTGGAAAAAAAGTAGTAGTTTTAGGAGAGTTAAATTCGAGATTAAAAGGAATTTTAGATGAGAATTCTGCAAAAAGCGTGCTAATAAATAACTGCATACTAGCAGATAAAACGCTAAACCAAATAAATGCTTCAAATCTTTGTGAAATTGCAAGAGAAATAATTAAAAATAAAAACAATTCAGAGCTTCCAAGATATATAGAACCTGTGTATATAAGAAAACCTCAAGCTGAGGTACAATATGAAGAAAAGCTAAGAGCTTTGGAAAAAAGTGGAGAGTAGAATTTTATGGAAGCAAAAATAGAAGAAAAAAATAGTTCCCTTGAAATAGTTAAAATGGCTCATGAACATGCAGATGCAGTATATGAGATTGAAGAACTTTCGTTTTTTACTCCTTGGAGCAAAAAATCTATTAAGACAGAAATAGACAACAAAGTAGGAAGATATATAGTAATAAAAGAAAATGGTAAAGTGGTATCATATGGAGGGTTTTGGCTTGTACTTGATGAAGCAAATATAAATAATATAGCAGTACATCCAGACTATAGAGGAAGAGGCATTTCTAAAATTTTAATGAATACTCTTATCGATATGGCAAAATCTGAAAATGCTAAAATGATGTATCTTGAAGTAAGGAGCAGTAATTCTACGGCGCAAAAACTTTACAAAGGACTAGGCTTTGTTATGGTTGGACTTAGAAAAGGGTATTATGTGGATACAGATGAAGATGCCATAGTTATGATGAAAGAATTATAGGAGATTAATTTTGAATCAGGAAAAAAATGTAGAAAAAAAAGATATAGTAGTACTTGCAATAGAATCGAGCTGTGATGAAACCGCAGCTGCAGTGATAAAAAATGGAAGAGAGATTCTTTCAAATGTAGTATCTACACAGATAGAGATACACAAAAAATTTGGCGGCGTTGTGCCAGAGGTTGCATCTAGAAACCATGTCGTTGACATAAATCCAGTAATTGAAGAAGCGATAAATAAAGCAGGGATAACGTTACAGGAAGTGGACGTGATTGCGGCAACTTACGGGCCAGGACTTGTAGGGGCACTTTTAGTGGGACTTTCGACTGCAAAGGCTCTAGCGTATGCACTTAACAAACCGTTTGTTGGAGTTAACCATATACAGGGTCATATTGCGGCTAATTACCTTACGTTTAAAGACCTTAAACCGCCATTTATATCACTGATAGTTTCAGGAGGCCATACTCATATAGTTGAGGTGGAAGATTACAATAAAATTAATATACTTGGAAAGACTAAGGATGATGCTGCAGGAGAAGCTTATGATAAGGTAGCAAGAGCTATAGGCCTTGGTTACCCAGGAGGGCCTCTTGTAGATAAGTTAGCTAAGGAAGGCACTGCTAACATAGAATTCCCAAAAGCTATGTACAAGGAAGATAATTATGATTTTAGTTTTTCGGGTATAAAATCAGCAGTACTGAATTATATAAACAGTAAGAAAATGAAAGATGAAGAATATAGTAAAGCGGATATAGCGGCATCTTTCCAAAATGCAGTAGTTGAAACTTTAGTGTATAAAACGATAAAAGCAGTAAAAGATAAGGGATATGACAAAGTGGTACTGAGTGGAGGGGTTTCTGCTAATTCAGCACTTAGAGAACTTATGCAGTCAAAATGCATAGAAAATAATTTAGGGATATACTATCCACCGCTGAACCTATGTACAGATAATGCGGCAATGATAGGATCTTGTGCATATTACAGATATGTTGACGGTATAGTAAATGATATGTATTTAAATGCAAAACCGAATCTAAAAGTAGGCGATGTTTAGAATGATTTTTTAATTTATGTCAATAATATCTTGCAATAGAACCATATGTTTGGTAAAATATTGAAGTTAAAGTTCGAGATAACCATGTTTTTAGTTTTTTAGGAGGAAAAAAATGGCAGGAATTGCAATAATTGGTTCACAATGGGGCGACGAAGGAAAAGGTAAAATAATAGACTTCCTTGCGAAAAATTCAGATTTAGTAGTTAGAGCTCAAGGTGGAAATAATGCAGGACATACAGTTGTAGTAGAAGATCAAAAATATGCACTACACCTAGTACCATCTGGAATATTAAATCCGAAGGCAATAAACGTTATAGGAAATGGTGTGGTAATTGATCCACAGGTACTTCTAAAAGAACTAGAAAGCTTTGAAACTCGTGGCGTAGACACTTCAAGTCTTAGAATAAGTGACAAGGCGCATATAATAATGCCTTATCACAAAGTTATAGATGTACTTGCAGAAGAGGCAAGAGGAAAAGAAGATATAGGAACAACTAAAAAGGGAATAGGCCCTTGCTACATGGACAAGGTTGAAAGAATTGGAATAAGAATGGCAGACCTTGTAGACGAGACTCTTTTTGCAGAAAAACTTAAATTTGCACTTAGCAGAAAAAATGACATCATAACAAAGCTTTATGAAAAAGAAGCTCTATCATATGATGAAATATACAATGAATATCTAGAGTATGGAAGACAGCTTAAAAAATATGTAGTAGCTACAGAATTTATAATAAATAAAGCTATAGAAGATAAGAAGAAAGTACTTTTTGAAGGGGCTCAAGGGTCAATGCTTGATACTGACTTTGGAACATACCCATATGTAACATCTTCACATCCTACAATAGGTGGATTTGTAGTTGGAACAGGCGCAAACGTAAAAGCTATAGATGAGGTTATAGGAATTGCAAAGGCGTACACTACAAGAGTTGGAAAAGGACCTTTTGTAACAGAAGAAGATAATGCAACAGGAGATCTTATAAGAGAAAAAGGAAGAGAGTTTGGAACAACTACAGGAAGACCAAGAAGATGTGGATGGTTAGATTTAGTTGTGTTAAAATATACAGCTATGCTAAATGGATATACTTCAATTGCACTTATGCTTCTAGACGTATTAGAAGGCTTTGAAGAGCTTAAGATATGTGTAGCTTATAGTGTAAATGGAGTAGAAACTACAGAGTTCCCATCAACAAGAGAAGCGCTTGAAAGTGCAGTTCCTGTTTACAAGACAGTTAAAGGCTTTAGCCAAGAAGCAATCGCAGAAGCTAAAACATACGAAGAACTTCCAGAAGAAGCAAAAGAATATATAAGAGTAATAGAAGAATATGTAAAAGTACCGGTTCATATAATCTCAGTAGGACCAAGAAGAGATCAGACTATATTAAGAAAAGATTTTTTCTAAACTAAAATTTAAATATATTATATAATAGAGAAGCTGAAGTAAACATTGGGTTAATCCAATAAGTTTGCTTCGGCTTTTTTGATACAATAATTTATATTTACTCATATTGACAAATATCGATATGTATTATAATATCATCATATAGATAAATATCGATATGAAAGGAGAGTTTTGATGAATTATAGTGAAAATGCAAAGATATTCAAAGCTTTTTGTGATGAAAATAGGCTTAGGATTTTAGAGATGCTAAAAACGGGTACAAAATGTGCATGTGTACTTTTAGAAAGTCTTGATATATCACAGTCTACACTTTCGCATCATATGAAGATTTTAGTTGAAAGTGGTATTGTGGAAACCGAAAAAGAAGGAAAATGGAATTATTATTCTATATCAGAAAAGGGAAGTACTGTCGCAAAAGAAATTCTTGAAGATATAACTACAGTAAATGACCAAAATGTAGATTACAGATGCACTTAAAATATATATAAATAAAAGATATAACTTAAAGGAGGCTTTTATGAGTAAAGAAAAATTACAAGGCATAAGTTTTTTTGAAAAATATTTAACATTATGGGTAACGCTTTGTATGGTACTGGGAATACTAATTGGAAAATATATTCCTCAGATTCCAATGTTTTTAGGCAAATTTGAGTATGCAAATGTATCAATTCCAATTGCTATACTTATATGGCTTATGATATACCCTATGATGATGAAAGTAGATTTCAAAAGTATAAAAAATGTGGGAAAAAACCCTAAGGGACTTTTTGTAACTTGGGTAGTAAACTGGTTAATAAAGCCATTTACTATGTTTGCGATTGCTTCATTTTTCTTTTATGTAGTTTTTAAAAATTTAATATCAAGTGAACTTGCAAAAGATTATTTAGCAGGCGCAGTACTTCTTGGAGCAGCGCCTTGTACCGCAATGGTATTTGTATGGTCACATTTAACCAAGGGAAATCCGGCATATACTGTAGTTCAAGTAGCCACTAATGATCTTATAATACTTGTTGCCTTTACTCCTATTGTAGCCTTTTTACTTGGCATAGGTGGGGTTAAGATTCCTTGGGATACGCTTATACTTTCGGTGGTACTATTTGTAGTGATTCCTCTTGCGGCAGGGGCATTTACCAGAGGACATGTTATAAAAAAATATAGTCTAGAGTATTTTGAAAAGCAGTTTATACCTAAATTTAGTAATATAACTATAGGGGGATTACTATTAACACTAATAATAATATTTTCTTTCCAAGGAAATATTATACTAGAGAATCCACTTCATATAGTGCTTATTGCAGTACCACTTACGATACAGACTTTTTTAATATTCTTTATAGCATATATGAGCAGTAAGATACTAAAGCTTCCACACAACATTGCAGCGCCTGCAGGTATGATTGGAGCTTCAAACTTTTTTGAACTTGCAGTAGCCGTAGCAATTGCTATATTTGGAGCTCAAAGCCCAGTAGCACTTGCAACGATTGTAGGAGTACTAGTAGAAGTGCCAGTAATGCTTATTTTAGTTAAAATTGCAAACAACACGAGAGGATGGTTTGAAAAATATGAGTAAAAAAAAGGTAGCATTTATATGTGTGCACAATTCGTGTAGAAGTCAGATTGCAGAAGCTCTTGGAAAACATCTAGCAGCAGATGTGTTTGAAAGTTATTCAGGAGGTACAGAAGTTAAGGATAAGATTAATCAAGATGCGGTAAGAATAATGAAGCAAAGATACAATATAGATATGGAACAAACGCAGTATTCAAAACTGTTGACAGAGCTTCCTGATGTAGATATAGTAGTGACTATGGGATGCAATGTCGCTTGCCCATATATGCCTTGTGAAGAAAAGATGGATTGGGGATTAGAGGATCCTACAGGAAAGAGCGACGAGGAGTTCCATAAAGTGATAGATATTATAGAAACTAAAATAAAGGAGCTAGCCGAGCGCTTGAGAGAATGATGAAAAAAATAATAGTTATAAATGCAAGTCCTAGAAAAAATAAAAATACGGAACAGCTAAGTCAATATATCTTGGAAAAAATAGACTACATGTCATTTCAGACATCAGATGAAGTAGAGGTAAAATATTTAGATTTAAAGAAAATGGATTTTATTGGGTGTATAGACTGTGGATATTGTCAAAAACATAAGGGGTGTTCAATTAAAGATGATTTACACAATATTTACGAGCAATTTGATAATTCGTGTGCTACAATAATAATAACCCCAGTATATTTTGATGGAACTCCGTGGAAATTAAAAGCACTTGTAGATAGAATGCAGGCAATTTATAACAGTAAATATATATTAAATGATTCCCTAATAGATAGAAATAAACTTAGAAAAGGGATGCTAATATCGCTTGGAGGAGCGCCGTTATATGATACTCAGTTTATCGGAAATCAGTTAGTGATGAATTTTATGTTTAAAAGTGTAAATACTAATTTCGAAAAACATTTAAAAGTTTCAGGGACGGATGAAGTAAGTGCTATAAAAAATCAATATATACTAGATGAGATAGACAATTTTTTAATGGAAGTTATTCTGGAAGTTTAGAATCTTAGAAAGAGGTCCATATGTATCAAGAAAAAGCACAAAATACACTAGAAGACCTGAAAGGTAAATTTAAATCAGATCTTCATACTCACACTATAGTAAGTGGACATGCATATACTACATTTATGGAAAATGTTGAATTTTGTAAGAAGAATGGTATTAAAGTTCTTGGAACCTCAGAGCATGGGCCAAGTCTTCCGGGAAGTCCTCATGAGTGGTATTTTAACAATATGAGAGTGATTCCAAGAAAAATAAAAGGAGTTACTATACTAAGAGGCTGTGAGCTTAACATAGCAAATGAGAGTGGAGATGTAGACCCAGGATTTGAATATTACCAAAAATCACTTGATTACTGTATAGCTAGTTTTCATGAGCCTGTATTTATGCCAAAAACAGAAAAAGAACATACTGAGGCTATAATAAATGTATTACAAAGACATGATAAAGTTTTGATTTTGGGTCACTTAGGAAATCCAAACTTTCCAATAGATAAGGAAGCTGTTGTAAAGATGGCTAAAGAAAAAGATGTAATGATAGAAATCAATAACTCCTCACTTGGAAATGGCTCAAGAAAAGGAAGTAAATCAAATTGTAGTGAGATAGCCAAGCTTTGCAAACTCTATGGAACGAAGATAATACTCACTTCTGATGCACATATAAACTCTAGTATAGGTGATTTTGAAAGAGCTATAAACATGCTTGATGATTTAGAATTTCCAGAGCAGCTTATTATGAATGAACCTTCAAAACTAATAAGTTATCTTCAAAATAGGGAGATAGCATTAGATTTAGAAATAAGCGAAATTTAAATTTTTCGATTAATAAAATTTAAATTTAAAAAAAAATTCAGCAAAGTTTACCGAGTTCTCTTTTGGGTATATGAAATATAACTTTAATCGAGGAGGGGTAACCATGTTTGAAAAAATGCTCGTAATATCTGAAATATCACTTAATAGTGATGGCGTATTAAATACGCTCAAAGGATTATATAATTTAGGGACAAGAAGATGTATCCTGCTTCACTGCGTAAATCCATATGAAGCAAGAGCAACAAAACCATCTTATGTTACAGAATTTGGAGATTCTATAATAAAAGAAAATCTTGAAAAACAAAAATCAATTCTTGAATCAGAAGGTTTTGAAGTAGAAACTAGAATAGTTTATGGTTTTGTAAAAAAAGAAGTTGTACGTATTGCAGAAGAAGAAGGGTTAAGCTTAGTAGTAGCAAAAGCTGAAGAACATTCTATGGTAGGTGAAATGTTTTTCTGTGGTGTAGCATGTGATGTACTTTATAATTCAAACAGACCTATACTTTTGGTAAGACTTCCAGCGGAAGAGGAGAAGCCAGAAGGAATAGACCTTCTAGAACACATACTTTTCCCAACTGATTTTTCTCCAAACGCAGCAATTGCTTTTGGATATCTAAAGCGAATGGTTTCTAATGGACTTAAAAAAGTTACTTTAGTTCACATTCAAGATCAGGCTAAAATTGATCCTCATATTCTTTATAAACTTGAAGAATTTAATGAGGTTGATGAGAAGCGACTTCAAAGTCTAAAGAATGAACTTTTAGAAACAGGTGATGCTGAAGTGGATGTTCAGTTACTATATGGGTCACCTACAAGCAAAATTATGCAGCTTATAGAAGAAAAAAATATTTCGCTTGTAGTTATGGGAAGACAGGGTAAAGGTTATATAAAGGAAATATTCCTTGGTAGCCTAAGTAACAATCTGGCTAGACATGGAACCTCATCAGTATTATTTATACCAGCTAAAAGAGATTAGTTATAAATAAAAAATCTTAGATTATTTAACACTAATAAAAGTGTTTAAAAAATAATCTAAGATTTTTTATTGGAATAAATTGGGATAAAAATGGAAACTTCCTTGTATTTTAGATTGCTAATTGTTATAATTCTAAATGGGTTTAATTTAAATTAAAGATCGCAAGTTGCGAGTGTTATGGAGGAATAAATGACTGAATTACTAGCGCCAGCAGGGAATATGGAAGCTTTGAAAGCTGCAATTTCCAATGGCTGTGATGCAATATATTTAGGTATGCAAAAGTTTGGGGCACGTGCCTACTCATGTAATTTTGATGTAGAATCGTTAAAAGAAGCGGTTGATTATGCACACCTTAGAAATGTTAAAATCTATGTAACAATGAATACTATAGTTTTTGAAAACGAAGTTGAAGAGATGAAGCAGCAGATAAATGAATTAAATGAAGTCGGAGTTGATGGAATTATAGTTCAAGATCTAGCGGCTTTTGATTATATAGTTGAAAATTTTCTTGATATGGAAGCGCACTGTTCAACTCAAATGGGAATAGACGATTTGGAGGGAACACTATTATTTAAAGAGCTTGGAGCCAAAAGAGTAGTTTTATCTCGTGAAGTTGAAATTGAAAAAGTAAAAGAGATAAGAAAAATAGCTGAAATACCTCTAGAAATTTTTGTTCATGGAGCGCTATGTGTATCTTACTCAGGAAACTGTCTAATGTCTGGACTAATAGGCTATAGAAGTGGAAACCGTGGAAGATGTGTGGGTTCATGTCGTAAGGAGTATGAACTTATTGATACTAAAACAGATAAATCCTTAGGGAAAAATTATATTCTATCTACTAAAGACTTAAATACAATTGATCATATTGAAGATTTAAAGGGAATTGATTCTCTAAAAATAGAAGGGCGAATGAAAGAACCTGCGTATGTAGCTAATGTTGTGTCAAAATATCGCAAAGCTTTGGACAATAAGATAACTGAAGAAGATAAAGAAAATTTAAATAAAACCTTCCATAGAACATTTACCAAGGGATATTTGTTTCATGAAGATAATAAAGATATAACAAATATTGCAAGACCAAACAATGTGGGCTATGAAATTGGTAGAATAAACAATGTAGTCAAAGGTATGTACGAAATAACACTTACACGTACTTTGAAACAAAATGACATAATAAGAATAAATCATAAAAATGAAGATGTCATTTTAAATGTTGTAAAACTTTATGATAAATCTGGCAACTTAATAAACAGAGCAGAGGATGTCTGTTATATCAAAATCAAAGAAAAGCTAGCTAGTGGTGATTTAGTATATATAATGAAAGATTATGCCTATTACAAAGAGTTAGAATCATCACTTGAAAAGGAATTTAGACGTTTTGACTTAGAAATTAAAGTGTATGCATATCCAGACTCAAAACTTGTAATAGATGCAGAGGGCTTAGGCGTTAATTATCTATATGAAAGTGAAGAAATACTGGGCGAAGCAATCAACAATCCAACAACCAAAGAACAGGTACTAAAGCAGCTGTCAAAATTAAATGATACTATATTTGAGCTTAGTCATTTGGAATTTGAAGAATGCAATGCATTTATACCAGTAAAAATGCTAAATGCAGCAAGACGAGAAATTGTACAATCATTATATGAGCTAAAGCTTAATAGTCAAAATAAAAGAACTAAGGTTTTGGAATCAAAAGAAAAAATAAGCTTTGAACCTCAAAAAACATATATTACAGCTTCTGTTACTACTAAGGAGCAGTATGAGGCTTGTGTAGCTGCGGGAATTAAGGAAATTTATTTTGAAAACGTCGTTAGAAGAAATCAAAATGACTATAAAGAAAAAGAAGGTCAGCTACTAATAGGAGGCTATGGTGGAATTTATCACTACAGAAATACAAATCCTTTTATTACAGATTATTCTCTAAATGTGGTTAACTCTGACAGTTGCTATGAGCTATATAAATTAGGAGCAAAAAGAGTGACCTTATCATATGAATTAAATGAAAGTCAAATTGAAGATTTAGTTAATGCATATTATGAAAAAAATAATGGATATCCTTCTCTAGAAATGATTGTATATGGTAAAGCACCTTTGCTGTTTACCAAATATTGTCCGCTTAAAAAAATGAATCAATGTGGTATTTGTAAAACAAAGCACTATGCATTAAGAGATGAACATGGAACATTCCCAATTCTTTCTCATGAAGATTGCACTACGACTATCTTAAATGGAAAAACACTGAATCTTTTAGATGATATGCAAAATATAAAAGGAGTCGAGGCGTTTAGATTAAACTTCACAATTGAATCCAAAGATCAGACTCTAAATATAATTAATACGGCTTTAAGTAAATTAAATGGCTCTATGAATAAAGCGGTATTTAATCAAAAAACTGATACAAGAGGCCATTTCAATAAAGAAATTGTATAAAAAATAGCTTAAATTAAGCTATTTTATCTAGGTATTTAATCCTCAAATCTGTTGTTAATAATGGATTTGAGGATTTTTAGATTTATTTAAGAGTAAATGTTACATAAATCGAATATAATGTATAAAATGTTAAACCCTGTTTTGATTTCGTACATTATTTAAAATTGCTTGAAGAATGTATAAAAAGGGTAGAGTTAAATTAAAAAGTGAAACTAATTTAATGGGGGGATTCTAATGAAAAATTTTTTATTAGATGGTTTTTTGAGATCAGAAGATATTTTAGAAGAGTATGTCAAGAATAACGAAATTTTAAAGGAAGTTTCAGATGTAGGACTTTTTATCTATAATAGTGATTATTCAGACATAAGCTATAAAATAGGTAGCTGTTGTTTGGAGTGGGATAAAGAAATAGATATATTTGAATTGCATAAAAATAAATATTTAATACATAAAAATAATACTGAAATAAGAAATATAATTTTTAATAAAACAGATAAGAGCACAGGGGGGGCGTATATTTTATCAGTAAAGAATCCGATAACGGAACTGGATATATATGTTTCTTCTATGATTTTAAAATATGAGAATATGCCTAGTTTAGAATATTTTTCTAAAAATTTTAATTTTAATTATTTTGAGCATTTTCAATTTCATATGCAAACAGTAGCAAATAATTATGAAAAATTATTTTATATAGTAGATGTATTTACAGATATGCTAGCCAAAAGAGATAAATATATGCCATACCACATGTCAAATGTAGCGCTTTGGTGTAATAAAATATCAGAAAAACTTGAGGTTAGTGAAAGAGAGCATATACTTATCTATGTAGCGGCACTTTTACATGATATAGGAAAGCTTTTTGTGCCTGAGGAAATAATAAATAAGCCAGCAGGACTTACTGAAAAAGAGTTTGCGTTAATAAAAGAACATCCAGAAAAAAGTGAAGCTATATTAAGTGCTATATTATATGGAATGACTTTTTTCAATGGACTCCCGACTATAGTAAGGCATCATCATGAACATTTTGATGGGGAAGGGTATCCAGATTCGCTATCGGGAGATGAAATACCATATTTGAGTAGAATACTAACGGTTGCAGATAGTATAGATGCGATGCTTTCTAGACGAGCATATAAAGAACCAATGAGTGTTCCTCAAATTATTAGAGAACTTTCTAAAAAAAGTGGAATACAGTATGACCCGATAGTAGCTAATGCAGCAATTGAAGTAATAGAAGAAGCTAAAACATTTGTTGATATAAATGCTATGAATCATGTCAATTTTATATCGAATGCATCTTTGAGTTTTTTCGTAAGAAATTATGAAAAATTAGAGACGGTTTCAGGGAATTTGATGTTAAAAAATAAAGAAGCGATGTTTATTTTCGACCAAGAAAAATATTTTAATGAAGAAATAGAGCTAAATGATATATATAAACCTACTATTGGATTTTTTGGTTCAAATGATTTTTATGAATTTGGGTGTGAAATTTTAAAAAAGAATCAAAACAGTTTTGAAGTGTGCAATTTAAATTTTATTCCTACTGATATTTATTTTTCAATATATTTATTAAAAGATATACAGCTTATATCAGGAAAAACGGTGTTAGATGTGGAACTTATAAAATTGGGAGGAGATACTTCTGTAGTCAGATTTAACAATATAGATGGAATGGAACTCGAAAAACAATTAGATCATACAGTCGTTATAAAATTTGACGAAGAAATAACTAATGAAACAAACATTGAATATATAAATTGTAGACTTATAAAATTATTTAATTCAGGTAATGATTATACGGGTATTTTTAAATATATAGAGATTTCATCTACTCAAAGAGATTCCATATTGAGGTTTCTATTTAGAAAACAACTTGAACATAGGAAACAGATAAAAAATGCTAAATAAGGAGGAGTTATGGTATTACCTGAAAAATTTAAAACAAACATTCGCATTATAGATGAACAGCATAAGGAGTTATTTGATATGATCAAAAAAATAAAGATGATTAATGATGATAGAGATGAATTGAAATTGGTATTAACTGAACTTGTTCAATATACGAAATATCATTTTAAAACAGAAGAAGAGTTTTGTAAAAAATTTGATATGGAATTATATGAGAGGCAGAAGCGTTATCATAGTTGGGTGAGGCAAATTTTAGAACAATCTTTAGAATTGATAGATGAAGATGTCGTGATAACTGAATTAAGAGAAGAAGTATCAGCACTTATAGAAAAATGGCTTAAGAATCATATTTTAAAAGATGATATAAAACTCAGAGAGTATAGTGGGAATTAAAATTTATAATTATTTTTTGATTGACAAAAACAAATAAACATAATAATATACACATATACCCATTAGGGAATATGTGTATATTATTTTTGAAAAGAGGATATATGAATAATTTAATAAATGTATTTAAAATATTATCAGATGAAACTAGACTTAGAATTTTAATGCTACTTTTTGAAGAAGAACTATGTGTATGTGAAATATATGGAATTTTAGATGAATCGCAGCCAAAAGTGTCAAAAGCACTCTCAAAGTTAAGAGATTTAGGGATTGTGATAGATGAACGAAAGGAAAAATTTGTGTATTATAGCCTAAATAAAAAAAATTCATTGATGATAGAAATCTTAAGTTCTATAAAAAAAAATATAGATTTATACCCACAGCTTAATGTCGATGGTAAAAATATGGAAAAGAAGGACGAATATCTTCAGCTTTGTAGTTTAAACAAAAAATAAGTAAGCTAAGTAAGGAGGCTAAGAATTGGGAATATTAGAGTGGCTAAATGCCCAGCTATTAAAAATGGAATGGCTTAATAATTTAGTTAGATATTTTGTTGAAAAAATACTAGGACTAAACGTGAATGAGAGAATTGGAGGAAGTATACATTTTTTTATATATGATGTGATAAAGATATTTATACTGCTATCTGTACTTATATTTATGATCTCATATATACAAAGTTTTTTTCCGCCTGAAAGAACAAGAGCAATCTTAGGAAAATATAAGGGAATAAGTGCAAATTTATTAGGCGCACTCCTTGGAACGGTGACCCCTTTTTGTTCCTGTTCGTCAATTCCACTATTTATAGGCTTTACAAGTGCGGGACTTCCAATTGGAGTAACTTTTTCATTTTTGATTTCCTCTCCGCTTGTAGATTTAGCCTCAGTTATACTATTAGCGAGTATATTTAATTGGAAAATAGCATTGGCGTATGTTATAGTAGGAATAATATTAGCTGTTATAGGGGGAAGTATTATAAGCAATTCAAATTTAGAAAAATATGTAGAACCCTTTGTATTTAACAATAAGATAGTGGATGTACCTCAAGATGAATTAACAACAAAAGATAGAATTTTATATTCAAAAGATCAAGTTATTGATATAATAAAAAAAGTTTGGCTTTATATATTTATCGGTGTGGGGATAGGGGCACTTATTCATAACTGGATACCAGAAAGCATAATTTCAGCAATACTTGGGAAAGATAAGTGGTACTCAGTTATAATAGCTACGCTTGTGGGGATTCCTATGTATGCAGACATATTTGGAACACTTCCTATTGCAGAAGCACTAGTTTTAAAAGGCGTAGGACTTGGAACTGCTTTAGCTTTTATGATGGCAGTAACCGCACTTTCACTTCCTTCAATTATAATGCTTAAAAAAGTAGTTAAGACAAAGCTACTTGTTGTGTTTGTAGGATTAGTTACTATAGGAATTTTAATTATTGGATATACTTTTAATGCATTTTCATATTTATTTATATAAGGAGGGCGTTATGATAATAAAAGTTTTAGGAACAGGGTGTGCAAATTGTAAAAAACTAGAAGCTAATGCAAAGGATGCAGTAAGTAAGCTAGGAATCGAGGCTACGGTAGAAAAGGTAGAAGATTTACAGGATATTATGGCATATGGAGTTATGAAAACCCCAGCACTTTTAGTGGATGAAAAAGTAAAATCTATGGGTAAAGTATTGTCTTCGGATGATATTGTTAAGCTTATAAAATAGTAGTAGGAGAATGGATATGCATTTACTGACAGAATTATTAAAAGCAGATATGAAGCCAGCCCTCGGAGTTACAGAACCAGGGGCGATTGCATTTGCAGTGTCTACTGCGATGAGTCATATAGATGGAGAAGTTAGTCAGATAACACTTCGTTTAAACAGTGGGATGTTTAAAAATGCATTTACATGCGGAATCCCTGGAAGTGTAGAAGTAGGAAACTATTATGCAGCGGCTCTTGGCGCAGTAGCTGCAAATCCAGATAAGGGGCTAGAATGTTTAGAAGGAATTACAGATGCTGATGAAGAAAAAGCTCGCCAAATGGTTGAGTCTGGAAAAATAGAAGTAATTATGGATAGTATAAGTAGTCGTATATTTATAGAGGTAATAATAACTGGAGAAAAAGAAAATTTATCAACTGGAAAAAAAGTTACCTCGTCAGTTAAAATATGTGATTCTCATACTAATATTGTAGAGCTTAGAGAAAATGATAAAGTCATATTTTCTAAATCTTTCGATGAAAAGAAGAATGAGAAAGACGAAAAGCTTATTCACAAATATACTTTAAAAGATATGGTAGAATATGTATCTGCAGTGCCTCTTGAAGAAATAATGTTTATTGAAAAAGCGTATGATGTTAATTTAAAGCTTTTTGAAGAAGGTCTTCAGAGTGAAAAAACTACATATGCTTCGTATTTACTAAAAAGAAATGGCAGTAATATAATATCGGAGGATGAACAAAAGACCGCGTCGCTTTTATGTAATGGCGCTATCGAAGCTAGAGTAATAGGACTTTCTATGCCAGCTATGAGTATTACTGGCTCAGGGGCACATGGGATTATTGCTACTATGCCGCTTTATGCCGCTTACAAAGTAAATGGATATTCAAAAGAAGACCTAATTCGTGCCACAGCGCTTAGCTATCTTATATGCACATATATTAAGGAATATTCAGGGAAACTATCTGCATTTTGTGGTTGTGCAATTGCGGCAGGAACAGGGATGGCGTGCGGCTTGGTATATTTACGCAAAGGTTCTGTTGAGAATATGAAACATACAATAAATAACATGGCCAGCAGTATTACAGGGATGATATGCGATGGTGGAAATCAAGGATGTACGATGAAAGGGGTAGTAGCGGTAGATGCAGCATACCAAGCTTCTGATATGGCTATGAACAATGTGTTTATTAAAGATGTGCATGGAATCAACGGGAAAACACCTGAAGAGACTATGAAAAATATGGGACTTATAGCTTCCCCAGGAATGGTAGAAACTGAAAAAACTATTGTAGATATAATGTCTGATAAAAAGATTTAGAAAATAAAAAATGGGTAAAATTATATTAATTAATGTAATTTTACCCATTTTTTTTATGGAGGGATTTAATGAAAAATTTCTTGTTAGAAGGATTTCTTAATACAAAAAATATGTTTGATGGTTATATTGAGGACAATCATATTTTAAAAGAAGCAGTATCAATTGGAATGTTTGTATACAATAGTGACTATTCAGATATAAGTTATCAGTTTGGGAAGTGTTGTCTAGAAGATGATTTAAAAATAGATATATTTGAAATTAATAATGAACAAGCTTTAATAAATAGAGAAAATACAGAAATTCGAAAGATAGAATTTAGCCGATATTTTGAATATGATAAAAGTGAAGGGTATATTTTATCTGTAAAAAATTCAGTAAGTGACAGTAAAATATATGCCTCTTCTATGATTTTAAAATATGAAGAATTACCAGATATTGATTTTTTTTGTGAAAATTTTAATTTCAAATATTTTGAACATTTTCAGTTTCATATCCAAGCGGTAGCTAATAATTATGAGAAGTTATTCTATATAATTGATGTTTTTACAGATATGTTATCAAAGCGAGATAAATATATGCCATATCATATGTCAAATGTTGCTATTTGGTGCAATAAGATAGCTAACAATCTTGAAATAAGTGAAAGAGAACATATAGTACTTCATGTTTCAGCATTAGTGCATGATATAGGAAAAATGTTTATACCAGAGGAAATAATAAATAAGCCATCTAGATTAACGGAAGATGAATATAATCTTATTAAAGAGCATCCTGAAAAAAGTGGAGTTATATTGGGGGCAATATTGTATGGAATGAGCTTTTTTAATGAGGTTCCAGATATAGTTAGGCATCATCATGAATATTTTAATGGGAATGGGTATCCTGATGGACTAGAGGGTGAAGACATACCCTATCTGAGTAGGATACTTACATTAGCTGATGGGATAGATGCGATGCTTTCGAGAAGGGCGTACAAAGAGCCGATGAGTGTGCCTGAGATAGTAAGAGAGATTTCAACTAAAAGTGGAATTCAATATGATCCAATTATTGCAGAGGCTGCAATTCAAGCTATTGAGGATTCAAAAGCCTTTGTAGATATTAATTCTATGGGACATGTCAATTTTATCTCCAAGGCTTCGTTAAGTTTTTTTGTTAAAGATTACAATACTTTAAAAGCCATACCAGGAAACTTGATGGTAAAGAATAAGGAAGCAATGTTTATTTTTGATCATGAAAAATATGCCAATGAAGATATAGATGTTAAGAAAATATATAAACCAACTATTGGATTTTTTGGATCAAATGATTTTTATGAATTTAGCTGTGAACTTTTAAAGATAACTAATAAGGGGATAGAAATTAAAAATGTTAATTATATTCCCACAGACACCTATTTTTCAATGTATTTATTAAAGCCAGTTCAAGTGATATCTAAGAATAATAATTTTGATGGAGATCTAATAAAATTTGGAGGAGATACCGCAGTTGTTAGATTTAAAAATTCTGAAGGGATAGATATAAAAAAGAGTATAGAAGATATGGTGGTTTTAGAACTTGATGAAGAGATCAGATTAGAAACGGGGATAGATAAAATTCAATGTAGGATGATAAAACTATTTTATGCTGCAAATGAATATACTGCTATTTTTAAATATCTTGAAATTTCATCTGTTCAGAGAGATTCTATATTAAGATTTTTGTTTAGAAAACAATTAGAACATAGAAAACAAATAAAAAATGCAAAATAGGAGGAGTATATGGAACTTGGAAAAGAGTTTAAAACTAATGTTAAAATTATTGATGAACAACATAATAATTTGTTTGAAATAATAGGGGATTTGAAAAATGTGGATAATGAGGTAGTTCAATTGAAAAGAGTGGTAGAGGAACTTTTTGAATACACTAAATATCATTTTAGTACTGAAGAAGCGTTTCTAAAAAAATACAATGTTAGTCTTTTTGAAAATCAGAAGAAACATCATGAGCAATTTAAGAAAAAATTAGATAACTATATTGAAAGCATAGATTATGCTGTTGATACTAATGTATTTAAAGATGATATGGTGACTTTTTTAGAAAAATGGCTAAAAAATCATATATTAAAAGAAGATACAAAGCTTAGAGAATTTGTTAAATAAAAAAGGCCATAGGCCTTTTTTATTTATATCGTAGTTTTAAAAAGAGCTTTAACTGGAGTTCTAAGTAGCGCAGAGTATATAACCATAGCGATTACAAAGCCTAGTAAAAACTGCACCATGTTCCAAGGTACGCTAAATGCTGAAACTGCAAAGTTTCCATATAGTACACCGCCTGCTATATAGTAGGCAAATACCATCCAAAGACCTGCAAAAGTCATTGAAATAACAACATGGATAGGAACTGTTATATTATTCTTACGTTTCATATAAATAGCTGATATAATTAAGAATATAGGGATAAGCAGGGCGCCCATCATTATTTGAGACTGAACAGAGTCTATAAAAGCTGGAAGTGCTGAAGTTGAAGCAAGTTCAGCGCCTTCTACAAGTGCATCTGGATTAGATAGCGCTTGAGCAGAAATAATATTTCCTAAAGCGATATTAAATCCTACCCAAGAAAGTGCAGTGGCAAAGCTCACACCCACTATATTTTTTTTATCTTTTTGGGAAGCTTCGATACATATACCCATTATTACCGCCATAAGAAGCTTTATAACAAGCGTCCAAGGAGCCCAGTTTGCATAACCTGCAAATAGATCGGCCATCATAGAACCTATACCAGCGGCAAACCCGCCTCTTTTCCATCCTAGAAGCAGTACGGATAAAAATATCATACTGTCTCCAAGGTGAATGTATCCTCCAGTAAACGGAACGGGAACCATTAAAAACATTGTGGCAATAGTTACCATTGCCGTCATAAGACCTGTCATAACGAGTTTATTTGTTTGTTCATTTGAAACTCTAGAATTAACCATATAAAACACCTCTCACTTAATATGTAATTTGACAATACTTTCTCTTATATTATACAATAATTTGTATATTAAAAAAGAGTCAGTTTTTAAAAATTAAAAGAGTACAGATTGGAGAAAATATGAAAGAAATACTTCCTGTATTAGACTATTCTAAAGATGAACCCCTATATCTTCAATTATATAAATATATAAGGTTTGAAATAGAAGGCGGAAGACTTAAACCAGATGAAAAATTGCCTTCGATAAGAAATCTGTCTGATAAAACTGGAGTTAGTAAGACTACAATACAGACGGCCTATGATCAGCTTCTAATAGAAGGCTATATCTATAGCAGAATAAAATCAGGCTACTATGTCAATTATATAGTAATGGATGAAGAAAAAACTGATAGTGGAGATTCTTCAAAATTCACCCCTGAAAATAAAGCTAAAGCATTTTTTGAAAATGAAAAACTTAGATTTCACGATGATACTTCCTTTGATTTTATAAAATGGAAAAAATGCAGTAATCACGTGCTTACTTACAAAACCAAAGAGCTGCTGACGGATGCAGATATACAGGGAGAGCTTGAACTTAGAGAAGAAATTGCAAAGTATGTATATCAATCTAGAGGCGTTTATTGTAAAAGTGAGGAGATAGTTATAGGGGCAGGGACTCAGCAGATTATAGTGCTGCTGTGCGTACTTCTAAAGAAGCTTAATAAAAAAAGTATAAGCTTTGAAAATCCAGGGTTTATTTTGAGCCAGAATATATTTAAAGATTATTCATATGAAACCTATAGCATAGACCTTAAAGATAATGGGATAGATATAGATGTTTTGCAAAAACAGAATCCAGATGTTGTATATATAAGTCCATCACATCAATTTCCTACAGGAGCGGTAATGCCGATTTCAAAGAGGATGCATGTGCTTAGCTGGGCTACGGATAATGAAAAATATATAATAGAAGATGATTATGACAGTGAGCTTAGATATACAGGAAAGCCAATTCCTGCGCTAAAAGGACTTGATAAAAATGACAATGTAATCTACTTAGGGTCATTTTCATCGACTCTGCTTCCATCTATAAGAATAAGTTACATGGTTATGCCAAGGGCGATAAAAGAAATATATGATGAGGTGAAGGATAATTATACGCAGAGCTGTTCAAAAACAGACCAGCTTATCTTAAGCAGATTTATGAATGAAGGATATTACCAAAAGCATATAAGACGTATAAGAAGAATCTATTCAGAAAAAAGCAGTGTAATAACAAATATAATAAAAGCTAAATACAGTGAACATATAAATGTTGTAAGCAATACGTCAGGGCTTTATTTGATACTTGAGATAAATACCAAAATAGCGGAAGTTGACATAACAAATGAAATTAGAAAGCTTGGCGTAAAGGTTACGGGATTTAGTCAGTATGTAGAGGGTTTTAAAAAATCCCAAAAACCTATGATAATGTTTTACTTTTTTAATCTTAATATTTTAGATTTTGATCAGATAATAAGTAAAATTGTTGAGATAGTAAATAAAAATTAATGAGGAATATTATGAAAACTATAGGAATTGTTATAAATGAAAGTTTAAGCTTGGGAGAAATGTTAAAAGCAAATCTTCTTAGAGTATTTGAAGGCTTTGTTGAAATAAATATACATAGGCTTCAATACATGAAAGAAGATTATAAGATAAAAGATGATGTTGTGCTCGTCATGATGAAGGAAAAAGCGATTGAGATATTTAGATATATAGAGCAAAAAGAAAAAGTTGTGGTAATAGAAAGAACCATAAGTTTAGAAGCTTTTCTTAATCTTAGAACAATTCCAAGTGGAGCAAGAGTACTTGTGGTAAATGATAACTATACTACTACAGTTGAATTCACGACATATTTGAGTATGATATTAAAAAATGTACAGCTCGAACCATATAGAGTCGGCATGGATGTAAATGAATTTAAAATAATGATTACGCCAAATGAAGAAGCCTGCTGCCCTCATAAAATAGAAACTGTTTTTAATACAGGGCATAGAGTAATTGACAGCGCTACATTTATACAGATAATGTCGGTACTGAATATAAATGATACACTTATAAATAGTAGACTGTTAGAATATTTTAATACTATAGTATCAATAAATAATGGAATAAACGATAAGTTTGTTGAAATTGTAGATAAGGGGATTATACTTGAAGCTTTGCTTGATAATACCGCAGATGGAATCCTTATATTAGATACTCAAAAAAACATAAAGCTTCATAACCAAAGGATAAAAAACTTTTTAAATATAAAAGAAGATATACACTGTAAATCGTGGAATAAACTTATAAAAAAATATTTTTCAGATGATGAGATAATAAAAAAATTAAAATCGGATGAAGAATTCAAAGATGAAATATTTATAATAGGTGAAAGATATTTTAAAATAAATAAAAGCAACATAATAGAATTTGGGAAAAATAGTGGCTACCTTATAACGGTAACTGAGATAACTTATATAAAAAAGATAGAGCAGAACCTAAGCGGAAAACTCTTGCAGCAGGGGCATGTCGCAAGATATAGTTTTGAAGATATATATACCAAATCTTTAAATTTAAAAAATGTTATAAAACTTGCAGAAAAAGCCGCCAAAAGTGATTATTCCGTAATGATTCAAGGCGAGAGTGGAACGGGGAAGGAACTTTTTGCACAGGCGATACACAATTATTCCGATAGAAGAAATCAGCCCTTTTTAGCAATAAACTGTGCGGCCGTGCCAGAACATCTTTTAGAGAGTGAACTGTTTGGATATGTAGGCGGAAGTTTTACAGGGGCACTTAAAGAGGGAAAAAAAGGACTTTTTGAAAATGCTAACAATGGAACCATTTTTTTAGATGAGATAGGAGATATGCCGCTCAACCTCCAAAGCAAACTTCTTAGAGTTATTCAGGAAAAGCAGATATCTAGACTTGGCTCACATGAGGTTATAAATATAGACGTAAGGCTTATTGCAGCTACTCATAAAAATCTAATACATCATATAGAAGAGGGTAATTTTAGGGCAGATTTATACTATAGACTTAATGTGATTCCGATAGAGCTCCCCTCTCTTAGCGAACGAAAAGAAGATATTGTGGATTTGATGAAACTTTTTGTGGAAAAAGAACTTGTAGTAGGAGATAAGCTTGAATGGATGCTTGAGAACTATCCTTGGAATGGGAATGTAAGAGAGCTTCAAAATGCAGCAAAATATATAAGTATGATGCTTGGAAATGAGAATGTACTAAAAGAAGAACATTTGCCAAATTATATAAAAACCTATTTTGAAAAAAACAAAACCGCTCTAGCAGAAGCAGATAAAAATATGGAAGTGTTAAATGCGATAAAGGCCTTGGTTGACATAGGCAAGAGTGCAGGTCGGGGAAGTATCTCAAAGTATCTTTCAAACAAAAATCTAAGCATATCCGAAGGTGAAATAAGGAACATATTAGAAAAACTTAAAGAACTTAAACTTATTGAAATTGAAGATAGAAGACTGGGAGCGAAATTAACCCCTATTGGACTTAAAGAATTAGGGAAACGTTCGACCTATAATTAGGGTTAAACCTAATTGTAATGATATAATAATAACAATCTAGATTTAAGTGTATATTTTAAAAATATTAATTTAAACTAAAAAAAGAGTGATTTAAGAATGGTTTTACTCTTTTTTTAGTTTTTTATTTTATAAAATCCAAAAGTTGGAATGTAATTTGCTATTATATATTACTGAAAATATAAGGAGGTTTAAAATGAGAGTACCAATTATCGGAATTTCTGGAAGTATAATGAAAGATGACGGCGGGATGTTTCCTGGCTACAAGAGAGCATATGTGAATGATGACTACATACAGGCAGTATTAAATGCAGGTGGAATACCAATAATACTTCCTATAGTGGATGATGCTGAAAAAATAAAGGAAGTTGTAGGAAACATAGATGGCCTACTGCTTTCAGGCGGACATGATGTAAATCCACTACTTTATGGAGAAGAGCCAGATACAAAGACTACAGAGATATTTCCAAGAAGAGATGCATATGATTTTGAGCTTATTAAATGTGCAGAAGAAAGAAATATTCCTACGATGGGCGTATGCAGAGGAATGCAGATAATGAATACTTACTACAAGGGAAGCAATTATCAAGACAACTGTTACAAAGAGGGATCTTATATAAAGCATTGGCAGGGACACACTCCTGATATGGCAACGCATAATATTGAAGTTGAAAAAGGTACAAAGCTAGCAGCAATAATCGGGGATCAGCTACTTGTAAATTCTTTCCATCATCAATCAGTAAAAAAAGTAGGAGAAGGCTTTGTGGCAGCAGCTAAAGCAAAGGACGGAATAATAGAAGCTATAGAGAAAAAAGGAGAGCATTGGTGCATAGGACTTCAATTTCATCCAGAAATGATGGCCGCAAGCAATGAATCTATGAAAAATTTATTCAAAAAATTTGTAGAAGAATCGAGTAAGAGTTAAAAACTGGGAGGAAATTAATGAAAAATAAATTCGGATTTTGGTCAATTGTACTTTTGACCATTAATAGTATTATAGGAACAGGAATATTTTTATCACCAGCAGGCGTTGTAAAGGAAGCAGGAACTTACACACCACTAATCTATGTTTTAGCAGGGCTTTTTGCAATTATACTAGCGATTACATTTGCTTCAGCAGCAAAATATGTAAACAAAAATGGTTCAGCATATGCATACGCAAAAACTGCATTTGGGGATAACTTAGGATATTATGTAGGAATAACGCGTTTTGTAGCAGGCTCTATTGCTTGGGGAGTAATGGCAACTGCGGTTGTGCGTACAACTATAGGAATCTTTGCAGGCTCAGAAGCGGCAACGATGGGAAATATTACAATTGGATTTTTAGTGTTAATGGCAATTCTTTTAACAATTGTATTTTCAGGCTCATTTATCACAAAGATTGCAAGTAATGTATCTACGGTAGGTAAAGTAACAGCACTTGTCGTAGCAGTAATTGCAGGCTTCTTTGTTTTCTTTAAAACAGGTCAAAATCATTTTTATGAAATAAGCACAATTACAAATGAAGCAGGCGAGCTAATGATTCAGCCTATGGATACTACAATATTTGTAGGTGCAATATTATCAGCGTTTTATGCTTTCACTGGATTTGAGTCAGTTGCATCAGCAGCTTCAGAAATGGAATCACCAGAAAAAAATCTTCCAAAAGCGATTCCACTTGCAATTGGAATTATAACATTAATTTATGTTAGTGTTGTAACTATTGCAATGGTAATAAATCCTGAAGCCCTTTTAAATTCAACAGAACCAGTTATACTAGCATCTGCATTTGAAAATCCATTAATCAAAAATATTATCATATATGGGGCAGTAATATCTATGTTTGGAATAAACATTGCAGCAGCCTTTGGAACACCAAGAATTTTTGAAGCTATGGCAGAAGAAGGACAGTTACCAGTAATGCTTTCTAAGAAAACTCAAAAAGGAGTTCCTCTATTTGCATTTATAGTTACAGCAGCAATGGCGATTGTAGTGCCAATGGCATTCCAATATGATATGCGTGGAATTATGATCATAAGTTCAGTTTCAAGATTTATTCAGTTCCTAGTAGTACCAATGGCAGTAATTTTATTCTTCTATGATAAAAATAAGCAGCCTAAAATTGAAACTGCTAAAAAAGTATTTTTCACAGATGTTATTATTCCAATATTAGCATTTATAGCATCAGTCTTCTTAATGTACAAGTTCTCATGGGCAAGTCAGTTCTCTATGACAACTGAAGCTGGAGAAACAGTGAAAAATTATTATGCAATTGGAGCAATGCTTGTAGGCTATATCATTTTACCGATAGCATTATTTATACCTTACAAAATGGGACTTTACAAAAAACAAGCATAAAATTTTTATAAGCTAAAATTATGTGAACTTAGCTGTTATATAAATGAAAAATCGAAGTTAAAAATTAATAATGATTAAAATCCATTTTAGGGGATATCCTAAAATGGATTTTTTTTCCTTGAAAACGCCTTCTCGTAATGATAGAATAAGGGTAACTTATTATTGAAGGAGAACTTAATTATGAAGATTTTAGCAATAAACCCTGGATCAACTTCCACAAAGATTGCATTATATGAAGACAAAGAACTTTTATTTAAAGAATCCTTAGAACACTCAAATGAGGAATTATCTAAATTCTCAAGCATAGGCGAGCAATTTGCTATGAGAAAAGAAAGTATTTTAAACGTTTTAAATCAAAATGGATACAAAGTAGAAGATTTAAGTGCAGTTGTAGGAAGAGGTGGACTGCTTCCACCAGTTAAATCAGGCGCTTATGAAGTAAATGAGCTTATGGTAGATGTACTTAAAAATAGACCAGTAGTAGAACACGCTTCAAATCTGGGCGGAATAATTGCTCACGATATTGCTAAATCAGTAAATATCCCTGCATACATATATGATTCAGTTGCAGTTGATGAACTTCAAGATGTAGCAAGAATTACAGGCCTTAAAGAAATCGTGAGAGGAAGCCAGTCTCACTGTCTGAACATGAGAGCGGCAGCTATTAAAACTGCTGAGGAAATGGGAAAAACATATCCAGAAATAAATGCAGTAGTAGCTCATTTAGGAGGCGGAATTTCACTAAGTGCGCATAAACATGGAAGAATGCTTGAAATCGTATCAGACGATGAAGGTCCATTTTCTCCCGAAAGATCAGGAAGACTTCCTATCAAAAACTTTATAAAGCTATGTGCAAAATATGATGCTAAAGAGCTTGGCAAGATGGTTAGAGGAAATGGAGGCCTTGTTTCCTTGCTTGGAACAAATAGTGCATTAGATGTTCAAAAAATGATAGATGGCGGAGATGAATATGCAAAGCTAGTATACGAAGCTATGGCTTATCAAATTTCAAAATCAATTGGAGAGCTAGCGGTAGTATTAGATGGAGAAGTAGATGCAATTGTTATAACAGGAGGAATCGCATATTCTAAATTTATAACAGAATATATAACTAAAAAAGTACAATTCATAGCACCTGTTAAAATTCTTCCAGGAGAAAATGAATTAGAATCTTTAGCATTTGGAGCATATAGAGTGCTTAAAGGCGAAGAAGAAGCAAGAGTATTTGCAGAATAACAATTTAATATATTTTTTGGGAGGTATAAAATGGAATTTCGAATGACAGCAAAACATGCTCAGTGGCCGAGAGAAAACGACCCAATATTTGCAATCGCAGGAAGAGCAAAGGAAGCACAAACAAAATTTGGCATGGAAAATGTAATTGATGCTACAATAGGAGCCCTTGTAGATGATCAGGGCGCACTTATCTGCATGGACAGTGTTTACAGCACATTAAAATCACTGCCTAATGCAAGAATAGCAGCATATGCAGCCCTTGCAGGTCAACCTGACTTCTTAAGCTCAGTAGAAAAAGCATGTTTTAGAGAATTTAGACCAGATGCACATATTAGAACTGTAGCTACACCAGGAGGTACAGGCGCTATCAAACACGCTGTATGGGGATATACTAATCCAGGCGACAAGATTCTAGTTGCAGACTGGTACTGGTCAGCATATGGCACTATAGCTGGAGAAGTTGGAAGAAGTCTTACTCATCATAAGCTTTTTGACGAAAATGGTAATTTTAATACCGCATCATTTAAAGAAAATTTTGATAAGCTTGTAGATGAACAAAAAAGAGTGCTTACAATAATAAATTCACCAGCACAAAACCCTACAGGATACAGCCTTTCTGACGAAGAATGGGATGGCGTTTTAGAAATAATGAAGGCTAAGGCAGAAAACAAAGAAAATAAATTAATTCTATTTGTAGATACTGCATACATTGACTTTGCAGGAGAAGGCTTTGAAAGAAGAGAATTCTTCAAAAAATTCAGCAACCTTCCAGAAAATATATTTATAATAGTAGGTTACAGTATGTCTAAAGGCTATACAATGTATGGACTTAGATCAGGAGCTGTAATTGGAATTTCATCAAACGAAGATATAGTAGAAGATTTCTATTATGCATGTCTTCACGCAGGAAGAGCTAACTGGTCAAATGGAACAAGAGGCGCTATGGAAGTTATGACAGAAATAGAATCTCATCCAGAAAAATTAGAAGCTTATGAAAAAGAAGTGCTTATGTACAAAAAGATGCTTAGAGCAAGAGCAGCAGCTTTCGTAAAGGCTTCAGCAGAGGCCGGCCTTGAGATACTTCCATATAGAGATGGGTTCTTTACCTCAATTCCTCATGAAGACCCAAAAGCTGTAGTAGAAAAGCTTACAGAATACAATATCTTTGCAGTACCGCTAAAAATGGGAGTAAGATTTGCAGTATGTGCAGTTTCAGAAGAAAACTGTGCAAAAGCGCCAGCCCTTATCAAAAAGGCAATAGATGCATTAAAATAAAATAAAAAAACAAAAAAATCGGGGAGGATTTTATGAAAAAGAAAATCAGTAAATTACTTGCGGTAGTTATGCTTATGACTACAATGCTTACAGGAACAAGCTTTGCCGCAGACGAACAAAAGAAAATAACTATAATTCACACAAATGATACTCACTCATATGTATCAGATAATGGTAAAGATGTAGTAGGGTTTGCAAAACTATCTACATATGTTCAAGATTTAAAGAAAAAAGAAAATGTACTTTTATTAGATGCTGGGGATATGTTCCAAGGACTTCCTTTTGCAAATATTGAAAAAGGACAAAGTGTTATTCCAGTAGCTAACCTTATGGGATATGATGCAATGGCTGTAGGAAATCATGAATTTGATTTTGGAATGGCAAACCTTATAGATATATCTAAAAAAATTAACTTCCCAATGCTTTCAGCTAACGTATACAAAGATGGAAAACAAGTATTCCCATCATATATAGTTAAAGAAGTAAATGGAGTTAAAGTAGGTATATTTGGAATGACTACACCAGAAACTAAATTCAAAACTCATCCAGATAATATAGTGGGCTGTGAATTTAAAGATATGATAGAGTCTTCTAAAAAGACAGTTAAAGATCTTAAAGAAAAAGAAAAAGTAGATGTAGTAGTTATGCTTGCACACTTAGGATTATATGAGGGCGATTACACTTCAGATAAAGTGGCACAGGCAGTAGATGGCATAGACGTTATAATAGATGGACATAGCCATACAAAACTTGATAAAGGGCTTATGGTAAAAAATACTCTTATAGCAAGTACTGGTTCATACCTTAAAAATGTAGGTAAAGTAGAAATTCAGTTTGCAAATGGAAAAGTAACTGACAAAAAATCAAGTCTTTTAGCATATGATGCATTTAAAGATGTTAAACCAAACGTTGCAATTGCAGATCAAATTACAAAAATAACAGCAGAGCAAGATAAAATGCTTTCAAAAGTAGTAGGAAAAACAGCGGTAGAGTTAGTTGGAGAAAGAGGCGTTGTAAGAACTGGAGAATCAAATCTAGGACAGCTTGCAGCGGATTCTATGAGAGATTTAACAGGCGCTCAAATTGCTATAACAAACGGTGGCGGAATAAGAGCTTCTATAAAAGCTGGCGATATAACAATGAAAGATTTAGTAACAGTATTCCCATTTGGAAACACAGTTATGGTAAAAAATATGAAAGGAAGCGATATAGTAGCAGCCCTTGAATATGGAACAAGTGACTACCCAGTAGAAAAAGGCGCATTCCCTCATGTTTCAGGAATTACATTTACAGTAGATCCAAACGCAGAAAAAGGAAAACGTGTAAGTGATGTTAAAGTTGGAACAGAAGCAATAAACAAAGATAAAGTTTACGCTGTAGTTACAAATGACTTTATGGCAGCAGGTGGAGATGGATATGAAATGATGAAACCATATCCAATCGTTAAAGAATACAACACACTTATGGATACACTTCTTGGATATATCCAAAAAACTGGAGAAATAAAAGGTAAACTAGAAACTAGAATTACTATAAAACCAGTTAAAGAAGCGGCTGTTTCAACTCAAAAAGCTGCATAATATTTTTATTGAGATAAGGACGATATAATGAAAAATTTAATCAAGCTTATGTCAGTGATGCTATTTATAAGCTTAATGCTTACAGGTTGCATTGGTGATAAAAACGAAGATAATACAAAAAAATCATTAGAAACCTATTTACAGTCAGAAGAAAACACCAAATATGTATATGATGGCAGTGGCTCAGAATATGCAGGGTTTGACTCTTGGGTTGATTATAAAGCCGAAGGAATGCTTCAGCTTAGAACAAACAACTCAGGTACCGAGATGGTAAAGGTTTATAAAGTGGCAGATGGAAAACTTACGCTTTCCTTCATGAGACCAGAAACCTATTATAGAGAAAACTTCTTAAATGAAAACCCAAATTCAACTGAAGTTGTTCTTATGGAGCCAATCCAAACAGGAACTTCTTGGAAGCTTGAAACAGGAGAAGAAAGAAGTATAACAAATACCGAAGCCGAAGTAGAAACTCCATCAGGAAACTACAAGGCGGTAGAAGTTACTACGGTTTATGAAGATTCGACCACAAAAGATTATTATGTTCAGGGAATAGGGCTTGTAAAATCTGTATTTACAGGTGCAGATGAATTTGAAGTTACATCAGTTTTATCAAGCATAGAAAAAGATCAGAAACTAAAGCAGACAGTAAACCTTTACTATCCTAATTTAGAAGAAGATAAATATTATTATAAAGAAGTAGACCTTCTTTTTGCAACAAATGATGAAACAAAAGATATATTTACAAAAGCTTATAAGGAAAATAAACCTGAAAAAGCAGAAATAGTATTTAGTGAAAATGCATCTATTAATAAATTTTCATTCGACTTTGAAAATGGAATTGTTAAATTAGATATGAATGAAGCCTTTCTTCAAGATATGAATGCCGGCTCAGCTTATGAAAGCATGATACTTCAAAGTATGGCGGCAACTTTCGGAAACTATTGTTATGGTGATAAGTTAACCCTTACGGTAGATGGAAAACCATACGAGTCAGGACATATATTATTGGACGAAGAAAATTATATTCAATCTCAAATAGAACAAGAAGTTACAGAAGTAGAATAAATACACAAATAAATAAAATAAACAAAAAACTGTCTGAAAAAAATATTTTTTCAGACAGTTTTTGTTTATTTTTTGTGATATAATTATCATGTAATTCTAAACCCCCCAGAGTGAAGGAGGAAAAATGCAAATAACAACAATAGCACCGAGAAAAAGCGGTGAAATAACATCAAAAACAGGTGTTAAAAAAGAACAAACAAGTTTTAGTCAGGCCATGAAAGCGGCAGAAAGTAGTGCAAAGCAAGACAGTGTAAAAATATCTAACAGAAGTATTTCACAAAAATTAGAAGACCTAAAAGTAGAATTCGAAAAGACTGACTTTACAGGAATGAGTCAGGCACAAAAGGCAAAAATTTTATGGACAAAATATGATGAGGCTTTTCCTGATTTCGATGCAAAATTTTATTTTGACCCAGAAAATTATGATACGATAGTAACACAATATAGGAAGGAGTCTGATAATTTAGGTATAAAATGGACAGATGAAGTATATAATGAAGCAATGGGATTTAAGGGAATGAGCAATGAGGAGATAGTAAGTGAGATAAATAAACGCTATCCTTCAAATGACCCTATAACAAAGACTAAAGCCATACACATAATGGCAGCAAGTGGAGCTATAGACCCAAAAGCTGGAGATGAAATGAAAGAAAGCATGTGGAGAAATATAGAGAAAAGAGTGTGTCAAGCGAGAGGGCTTAAGTGGAATACAATGGAAGCTGCAAATAGCCCAGGGCTTAAGCAGCTAATGCATAGCTATGCTCTAAATATGACGATGACATGGGACTCTATATTTGAGTGTGTAAGTGACAATGACAAACTTACACAGGAGCAACGTACAGATATACTTAAAGACATGGAAGTTGAGCTTAAGAATTTAAAAACAGAGAAGAGGGGTTAAACGGCAATTTATTTTGTCGTTTTTTTGCATTTTACATAGTATAAATAATAATAAAAAGTATCAATAAATTATAGTGAATACATTTCTCCGAATGAATTCTGCAGCCTAGATGGATATCTAGGCGAAGCCCTAATGAGGGGAAATATGTTCACTATAATTTCACTACAATTTTAATTTAAACTATAACTATCAATATTAAAGAGGCTACTGATTTTTTCAGTAGCCTCTGTGCTAAAATACTTAATTACAATAAGCATACAGTCGCAGATAAACTGCAAGCTCAAGTTTTACAGCTCTGCTGCATTGGTTAAAAATCAAAAGCGGGATTAATGATTTTTAGAAATTTTTCCTTTAAAATTACAGGGAAGCGGAAAAATTTTATGATTGTAATTTATTCTAATATAGCACCTTTGTGTGATGAACTTACAAGTCTAGCATATCGTGCAAGCCATCCTTTATTTATGCGAGGCTCCTTTGGAACATAATGCTTTCTTCTTTGCTCAAGTACATCATTTTCCACAAGAAGCTTTATGCTGTTCTTTTCAATATCTATTTCAATAATATCGCCTTCTTCTATTAGGGCAATATTTCCGCCCTCAGCGGCTTCTGGCGATACGTGACCGATGGAAGCGCCTCTTGAAGCTCCACTAAAACGGCCATCTGTTATTAGCGCTACATCTTTATCAAGCTTCATGCCAGCAAGGGCAGAGGTAGGGCCGAGCATTTCTCTCATTCCAGGGCCACCTTTAGGGCCTTCATACCTTATAACGACAACATCCTTAGCCACAATGCCGCCGCTGTAGATTACTTTGATGGCATCTTCTTCACTATCAAAAACTCTAGCTCTTCCTTTGTGATACATCATTTCTGGTGCTACGGCAGATCTTTTGACTACACAGCCGTTTTGAGCAATGTTTCCCCAAAGGACAGCGATTCCACCGTCTTCGCTATATGGATTTTCAATTGGCCTTATAACTTCTGGGTTAAGGTTTATTCTACCCTCAAGAAGCTCTAAAAGAGAGCTTGCACTTGAGGTGAGAACACTGGTATCTACAAGACTTTTTT
>JBOFWC010000030.1:0-3667 GCA_051653405.1 Proteocatella sp.
TTAAAAACAGTAGAAAAGATTTTCTACATAAGCTATCAAATGAACTTGTAACTAAGTATAACGCAATCATCATTGAAGACCTCAATATGAAAGGTATGAGTCAAGCATTAAACTTTGGTAAATCTGTCGCTGATAACGGATGGGGTATCTGTGTGACACGTTCATAAGTGAAAAGCTTATGCACATTAAATATTCTTTAATGGAGAACTGTATTTTCAAGAAGTAGAAGGATAGGGTAACGCCTCGAAATGCTTCCTCTAATACTCCGATATGCGATTTGATTCTAACTAAATCTAATGGTATAAAGCTCGGTAAAGTCGGCTGAGAATTATCCCTAACAGACTAAGCTGAGGAAATGCGAACCAGAGGTGGTCGAGATAATGATAGGTCGGGAGTCAAAATCATATGGTAAGAATGTTAATGAAATAACTGACGAAGTTGCGAATGTACGGGTCTAAACCCACATACAATAGAAATGTTGTAATCAAATAATTAAAGAGGTAAGTGGTGAATAGTAAAAATAGATTCTATGAAAATCGCTACATTGTTACAGGCAATGTCCAGCTTACAGGCTCAAAGTAACTACCTAAGTGATTTTAACGATAGAAAATATGGAACGTGGAAAGCAATTTACAACATAAAAGCAGTTAGGCTGTTGGTGGATATAAATCTTAAGATGAAATTCCTTTAATCTTGCGAGAGTAGGGGTACAGTACCAATGAAACCATGATAACAAGTGGTGGAGGGATAGCCCCAAGTCAATAATTTAAGAAATAAACAAAATAAAATACTATTCGGTTGCGTGTATGACTAAGAGAAAAATTTCCTATCTGAAAGGAAGGTAAATTTTGACGAATACTGATGAAATACGAAAGAAACAAAGCTTAAGAAACAATGAATACTATGGGTTACAAGACAAATTTGATGAACTTTACAAAAAGAGTAAAAATAATTACAAATTCTCTAAGTTAATGAACTTAATCACATCAGAAGAAAATGTTAGATTAGCATTTAGGAATATTAAAACTAATAGCGGAAGTAAAACTTGTGGAACTGATAATAGAAATATCAATGATATCAAAGAAGAAAAGCTTGATAAATACATCAAATTCATACAAAAAAGATTTAAAAACTTTAAACCACAAAAAGTAAGAAGAGTTATGATACCTAAAGGAAACACAGGTAAATTCAGACCTCTTGGTATTCCCACAATTAACGATAGAATAATCCAACAAAGCATCAAACAAATTCTTGAACCTATTTGTGAAGCAAAATTCTATAATCATAGTTATGGATTTAGACCAAATAGAAGTACAGAACACGCTTTTAGTAGAATGGCAAGTTTAATGAATATTAATAAATTACAATATTGTGTCGACATAGACATCAAAGGCTTCTTCGACAATATCAGTCATAGTAAACTATCAAAGCAACTATGGACAATTGGTATTAGAGACAAAAATCTTATCAGCATAATTAAAAAGATGTTAGTCGCCCCCATAGAAAATGAAGGTATTCCTCAAAAAGGAACTCCACAAGGAGGAATACTAAGTCCTTTATTATCAAATATAGTACTCAATGAACTTGATTGGTGGGTAGCTTCACAGTGGGAAACATTCGAAACCAATTACAAGTATACACATGCCAACAAATATAGAGCGCTCAGGAAAACTAAGCTCAAAGAAATTTTCTTGGTCAGATATGCTGATGATTTCAAGATAATGTGCAGAACTAGACAAGATGCTGAAAATATTTTTAAAGCTGTTAAAATGTGGCTAAAAGAAAGATTAGACTTAGAAATCAGTAAAGAGAAATCAAAAATTATTAATTTAAACAAGAAATACTCAGAATTTTTAGGATTCAAAATAAAAAATAAAGTCAAAGGAAAAAAGAGAATTGCAATATCGTATATCTCCAAAAAAGCAAAAGAGAAAATTAAATCTGAAATCAAAGAACAAATACTAAAAATCAAAAAGAACCCAAACATTAAGAATGCTATGCAATACAACTCAATAATTTTGGGTATACACAATTATTACAGAATAGCTACACATGTAAGTGTTGATTTTAAAGAGATAGGATATCAGCTCTCCAAGACTTTACACAACCGATTAAGAAGAATCAGTACAAATAATATTCATAAATCCAAGATTTTTATAAAACTTTACGGAAACTACAATTATAAAATATATTCCATTGGCAAAATTACCCTATTTCCTATTATTGGGGTAAAAACTAAAAACCCAACAAACTTCTCACAAGACATATGTGATTATACTAAAGTTGGAAGAGAAAAAATTCACTCCAAACTTAAATATGTTAATATAATAACATTAAGATATTTAATGGAAAATCCAATAGTAGGAGAAACTACCGAATACAATGATAATCGTATATCCCTGTATACAGGACAGGAGGGATTATGTAGAATCACTAAACTTCCGCTTAAGATTAACTACATGGAAAGTCATCACATTATTCCTCGAAGACTAAGAGGAGATGACTCATACAAAAACTTAGTCTTTGTGCATTCATACGTTCATAAAATGATACACTGTACAAGCAGAGAAATATATGAAAAATATCTTAATGAACTAAAAATAGTGTATGAAAACATAATGGAACAAGGAGAAGACATAGAAAATATAATAAAAGGTTGGATCAAGAATATTGATAAATTTCGTACTAAAGCAGAAAATTTCATTTTAGTTTAAAGTCAGTAAATAATTGATGGAACGCCGTATGAGGTGAAAGTCTCACGTACGGTGTGGAGCAGGGGAAAAGATGGTGATTACGTCAAAATCTTACCTATTGCTATTCACAACTATGCTTCAATATAAGGCTATGTTTTTAGGAAAACAAGTAATAAAAATAGATAAATGGTTTCCTAGCTCAAAAACTTGTTCTTGTTGTGGCAATATAAAAGATTCACTTTCTTTAGGCGATAGAGTATATAACTGTGAATGTGGTCATGCTATGGATAGAGATCTTAATGCAAGTATAAATATTCGTGAAGTTGGTAGAACTCTACTGGCTTATTAAACATATATCAGGTTAGGGACTAGCCGTAGAGCGTGATTAATATATCTTAGATTACTAAGATACTTCCCACGAAGCCTCATCCTCTTTAGGGTGGGGTAGTTCACTATTTATCTATTTGGCAATTAATTTAAACTCTTGTTTTCACTGGATTTAATGCTACATATTTTGTGATAATATCTACCATTATTTTTTCAATATTGATTTTAAAGTCTCTATGTAGATGCTTGAAGATTTTTTCTTTTTAATAGATTCAAATCCAAAATAAAAAAAGTAGAGGGAAACCATCACAAATCCCTCTACTTTACTACTAAATCACCTTCGAATAATTTTAAAACTTTCAATCATTTTCTTAAAAAACTTTTTAAATCTCTTAATAGTAAAACAGTTTACTGACTTTAAATCTATTACCTCATATAATAGTTAGAAAAACAACTTCATGATTTGTTAAAATTAATTAAAATATTCTCTCTTTATTTAAAAAAATTAAAACATCTTTGAAACTGTGTGATGGTTATTTTTACTGCTTTAAATCTTTTTCTACTCTCTAACTATTATTATAACTTTTAGACGTTAATTTTTTTTAAAAAGTCTTTTAAATTATTCCAATTTCCATTCACCAAATTTT
>JBOFWC010000031.1:0-11170 GCA_051653405.1 Proteocatella sp.
ATCAGTAGTTGTTTTTTCAACCTGTATATTCTTAAACTTTCTAACCCAGTATGAAAAAGTGCTATTTGCGATTCCATTTAATGTACACCACTTGTGTATGCTTAATCCGCTATTTAAGTAATCTTGATATCTATCTTCCGTAAGCGTAAAATAGTGAGCCTCTTGGTTTGAATTTTAAAAAAAGCAAAGACAAAAAGAAGTTTATTTTTCTTAAGGCCTTTGCTTTTACTTATTTATTCTTTGTATCAAGACTTTTACAATATCCTGGTATAGATTTTGACCATGGAAGAAGCTCTGATAATTGTTTTTCATCGGTTTTATCAATATTTGGAAGTTTTTCAAACAGATATTCTAGATATGGAAACGGATTAAGTCCGTTTTCTTTTGCTGTTTCTACGATACTGTAAATAACAGCACTAGAGCTCGCACCTCTCGGTGTATTAAAGAAAAGAAAATTTTTCCGGCCTATAACAAATGGTTTTATAGAGCGTTCAGCTCTATTGTTAGAAATTTCTAATCTTCCATCCAAAAGATAATTTTCAAGATGAGATTGTTGATTCAAACTATAGTTTACTGCTACACCAAGAAGGCTTTTTGGAATAACTTTATCTTCAATAGATTTAAGCCATTCAAAATAAGCCGATACAATAGGTTTAGCTTCCTCTGTACGACGTTTAAAGATTTTTTTATAATCAAGTTCTTTTAACTTTTTTCTATACTAAAAAGTTTGTTGCAGTATTCAAGCCCTGTATTTATATTACATTGCAAATCAACTTTTTAAAATTATACCATAGTCCCTTATTCCTTTTAAACTGCCATTTGATTCAAATATTTCTTTTTCAATCATTTTCTTTAAACGATATTCCAAGAATCCATCGGTTAGGTATTGTTCTACATTTCCTAACACTTCACCAATCAATCTAGGTGCTTTTATAAACTCCTTAATATTTTGCTTATCATGTAGCTTTTTAGCTGTATCAATAATATATTGATCATAATAATCTTCTGAAACGTTCTTAATTTGACCATCAAGCCAAATTCTTAAAGTGTTGCAATTTTCAGCTAGCATCAGCCATTCTTCTTCAAAATCTTCTCTTTCCATTTGTGTTAAAGGATATAATTGTTTAGTTTCTTCATAAATTTTTTGAAGTTTCTCGGGGGATATTTCACCTGTAGCTCGCAGTGCATATTGCACGTTGGATTGATAAACTAGTTTCTCAAACACTTTTGTGGCATTTATTATCTTAACCTTATTCGTTTTATCTTTTAATAAATAAAGAACATACCTCAATCCTGTTTGTTCATAAGCATTTTCAGAAGCCCAAATTAATACAAGTTCATCTTTCGGAATGAATTTTATTTGACTTATGGTTTCTAAATAATTTTGCTTATATTCATCATGCTCCGCAGATTCTTCACTCATAATTTTTTTCATCCATTCGATTCTCTGTTCTATTCCTATCTCTTTATGCAAATGCCAAATTGGACCCACAGAAAACATTTCTCCGAATGTAATGACTTTTTCTTTTTGGGTTTGTTCCAATTTTTTCAGCACATATTTTAATGTACCCGATGACGATTGTCCAAATAGAATATGTATCATTTTCTCAACTCCTTTTAATATACAATTAATCATTGTTCATGTCTTTGCAATATTTAAAATGATCAATGGCAAATGCTATTGTTTTAATTATGCATAATATACATATAGTAATCCCAACTAGTAGTGTTAATGCGCCTAATGAACCATCAATAAGAATCGGTGCAGAAATGCCTATCAAAGAGTAAAATGGGAATAATATATTGTCTTTCTTAATGAGATACTTATAATTTAATAATTTAAGCAATATTCCTTCGCACAATAATAATGGTGCGGAAATAATGAATATTGCTAAAAATTGTGTTCCACACGATTCATACCAAGGAAAACTATCTATCAATGATGTATATATCATCAGCGAAAATAATAATGTGCTTATTATTGCCAAATGTAGTACCACATAGATTGTTTTTTTTAACATTTTCATATCGTTTTAAAACTCCCTCATCTTATTTCTCTTTCATTATTCCTGGCTCTTTATTTTACAAAATAGGTAATAGCACTAAATATCCAAATGTGTAATGGGTAATAAACATAGAAAAAATATTTCGCAACATTACTGTTATTTCCTCTTTGTCCATTGTACAGGTAAATGAATGGTAACACAGTGATGAATAGCCAATCGCAATTATATGCCATCATGTTTAATGTTTCTCCTACTGTCTCATAAGGAACATACGAACCGCAAAACATAAGTGCTGACAAAGCAATATACAGAATATTTCTAAACTTTATCTTATTCCTAAATAAATAAGTAATTACAATAAACGGGAGGATAGGAAATCCACCTTCGGTAGGGAAAAATAACAATACAATAACAAGTAAGCTCTTAAAAATCTTTAAGGCTGTAATTTTATTTTTTGACCATTCTTCAATGCTTTTTGGTTTAAATTCAATAATGTTGAGCAATAGTGCTCCGATTGCAAGGGTTAATATAATATTAGCGTATAAGTTTATTTCTTTGTTCATAAACATATAGTTTAATATCGTGTTCCCTACAAATACAATACCTGCCCAGAAAAACAATCTTCCATTATATTTTAACCTACTTCTTGTGTATAAAAATCCTTCAACTACACCATAAGCAAACCAAACTGAAACACATCGTGAAATCATGCCAAAAATAAGTTCGAGATCTGGCGATACAATTGGAAGATAGTGAAGGTGGTCAAGTGTCATTAACACAACCATTAAAATTTTAATTTGAAATGCATTCATATATGATTCTCCTTTATATGATTCTCCTTTTTTAATTTTACATTAGCCACCTATTTTAAAAGGGCAAATAAGATACAATCAATAAAACAAAGCAAAGCACTGCGTAAACCAATCCCACCCATTTATAGTGTACTAAAATAGCAATATATTCACGAATAAACGCACTGAACCAATAATATATAGCTGTTTTACATCCAATTCCATGACCATTGAAATTTAATCGACGTGCAAATAAACTTGTTCTAAAAACATGATAGTCATTAGTTACAAATACGCAACTATATTCTTCACCTTTCCCATCTAAAAACTCTTTTACATATTTTAAATTTTCATTTGTAGTAGTAGATTTATCTTCCACTATTATATCTTCTTCACATATATTATTTTCAATTAACCACTCTTTCATCGCTGATGCTTCCGAAACCTTTTCATCACTTCCTTGACCTCCAGACACGATAATCTTAGGAGATCTTTCACCTGCTCTATATGCTTCAATTCCTTTTCTAAGCCTTCCAGCAAGTAAAGGTGAAACTTTAGTTCCCCCCATAAGACCGCATCCATGAATAATTACATAATTGTAGTTTTTGTTCTTTGGTAAAAATCGGTAAACAAATGAATATCCAAGAAAAGCAACATATACAAATGCTAGGTATAAAACAAGTAAATAAAAATAAGTACCACCAGCAATTAACCATGTGGGCATCTTCTGCATGTTATACCCAACAGTTACCACAAACATAACACTTCCAAGAATAATTGCACTCCCGAATGCGATTGGTAAAAAACTCACCAAGCGTTTTCCTTCTTTTTTTATCATGATAAATCCACTGGCAATCAAAGCGATACTAAATAGTAACATGCACATTGGCACCAAACCATATGTAAACATTAATACTAAACTGTAAAATATGCTATTGTCATAACTCGCAGCAGCGATTGAAAGAAAAAGAAGAAATAAAGTCAAAATAAATAATATTGCGTTCCTAAACCTTCTAGGTTCCTTGTATATTGAAAAAATTGTAAATATTAAACCTATACCAAATAAAATCCATTGATACCACATAAAAATCTCCTTCTGTTACTGCAATTTTTTTATTAGTTTTAGTTTAACCTATATTAAAATAAATAACAATTAAAAAATATTGCAAAAGGTGACAATTCAGTAATTTTTCTAAATTCAGCAATCATAATTCTTGAGACATAAGTCCATCTTACCCACGGAAAATCCAGATGAAATAGCATTTTGTTTGTTATAAAAAGTGATATCCCCCCTCAATTGTACCTGCCGGACATATCCATTGACAGAAAAAAGGGGCAGCTATACCAAAATCGTTGGTAAGAATAATAGATAATATGCAGTAAGTCCTGAATAAAACCAACTTAGCAAAGAAATCCGCAAATCATTCTTCCTAGAACAACACCAAACAGCACGATAATTCCTATGACATAGAATGAACATTTGTGTTTTCTTCCACCTAATACTGCTTGTAATGCACCAATGTGACTGCCCCAAGAGCACCTGGGCACGAATAGCAGTTAAGTCCGGGAACACACAATACCTTTGTGCTCCCGATAAAAATTTTTCCTTGCATAAATCCCGCTATGTATCCATTGATAAGTGCTGCTGCCAATATTTGAATAAATACACTCAAGACAAAATATTAACTGCTTTTTTTAATACCACTAAATGTTCCTGTCTAACAGTTCCTATACCTATAAAAAGAATTGCACCGCCTAAAACTATATATTTTGCAAAAGGTTCTACTTCCATAGCAATTTTATTAATTTTATGCTACTTATTATTTCTCTATTGCAGCAAGCTTTTCTTCGATAAGTTTCATATATGCATCACCAATTTTACCTTTTTCTGCCGGTGTTCCTACCTGCGGTTCTCCGATGATATTTCCTTTGGAATCTACAAAAAATGTTGAAGGTAGTCCATCAAGATTTTCTATAATTGACTTATTTAATGATTCGCTACTCAAAAGAGTTGTCATTTCGCAATTGCTTTCTTCCAAAATTTCTTTTGCAAGATCGCCCTCTTCTTCTCCATCTGTACAAATAGTAATAATATTTATATTTTTAGGGAGTTTTTTGTGAAGTTCCCCAATTTCAGGAAGTTCTTCCACACAAGGTCCGCACCATGTTGCCCAAACATTAACCATAGTCACATCATAATTTTTAAAGACATCTTGATTTGCTTCTTTTCCATTTAATGTAGTAGTATTAAATTTATTAAAGTTTCCCGAAAAAGCATCCTTAATGACAAGCGGGAAAATACAAATATTGTCTCGAATTGTTGGAAGTTCCGAAATCGCTTTATCAAACAATTCTCGATCACTTTTTTCTGTTTTTAGCCCAGAATAGTCTTTATTATATCCAAAATAATAAATTCCTCCAGAAAATTCGCACAACTCCTCTACTTCAGCAAAACGTGCCTTCCACTCTTTGAAGTTTTGTTCTACCTCAGTTGCTCCTTTTTCATATCGAAACACACCGTACAAATCAAAAAAGTATTCCCCAATTTCATCCTTTTTTTTCTGATATTCTTCCTCACTTAAACTCTCTGCAGATTTTGAAAATTCCAAACCTTTTTCTGTGTTTAATGCGAACAGTAAGCTGAATGGTGGGAATACAACTCCTTGTAATCTCTGCTTATCATTACATTCAAACTGCAAATCTGTATATACAATTCCCATACCCATATCTTTTTCTGCATAGGTATAATCCTTGCCCTTAGCGAAGTATTCATTTCCACCGATTGTTACCATTTTATTCTTATCAAATTTATTGTTTGCCTTCATCCCATTTGTAAGTGTTGTAACCTGATTTTGCGATTTGTCTGTTTTGGAACTTGATGAACCAGAATTACCACATGCTGTTAGTAATGTTATTGCAAATACAACAATCATTAATATACCTACTAATTTTTTCATCTATAGTTCTCCTTCTTTAATTATATTTAAAATCTCCATAACGCAACAACATCACAATTACGAGTTGACACTCCTACTCCCATTTCTTTGCCATCTTTATTTTTAAAGAAATAGTTAGTAAACCCTTCCTGTTTTTCAGACTCTACAAATGTAACATCTTTTTTACTTTTTATAAGTTTCTTTTCTACCAAAAATTCAAGTGCCGCTTTTTTTTGTTTTTCTTGACTATTGTCTCCAAGTTCTCCAGTTTTAATTGTTGTAAATACGCTCTGTAACGAAATATCCTCGTTTAAATAAACTACTGTAAATAATTTTTTATTTTTTGTATTTCCAAATAACACAATATGACCCTCTTCATTCACTTTAACTTCGAATTCTTTTCCCATTTCTACGCCAAGATAATATTTTGCATATTCTCTGGCTTTATTAGCCATCTTATCTTCCGTGCTATTTCCGCTTAATTCGTATGTGTTTACTTCAGTTTTTGCACTAACCTCTTGAAAATCCACTAATGTTGAATTTTGCGACTTAACCTCTTCATTTTTATCACCACATCCTACAAGTATACTCATTGACATAACAATAATCATGCCTGTATAAAATATTTTTTTCATTTTTTATCCTCCTAATAATAAATAAATTTTACTTAAGATTTAACAGTGTGCACAAAGTCAAAAACAATTGTCCCATTCACCAGTTTTCTTTTTCTCTTATAAATCAAACTAGAATGTTACTTTAGATTAAGTCTACACTATTTTTGCATCAATTTTGCATCATTTTGATCACAAAATTACATCATTCCAAATAAATATTAACTTATAAATTTTAATTAGTTCAAATTTATTTTATCGACTATATTGTCATAATAAGTTATAATTGCTATATTAATAATATCAGATTAAAATAAAATCTATCTAAAAACCCGGTAAACTTACTGAAAATAGTCCCTGAAATAATACTTTATAGAATTGATTAATTCCGAAAAAGTTTTAATTTTTTTGCTAATATGACTACAACTATTATAAACAAATACGTTTCCCCTATCTAGAGGACAATAAATACGGAGGTGAATTATGCTAAAAATACTCATTGTAGAAGATGAAAAAGCAATTTCAGATTTAATTAAAATGAATCTGAATGATGAAGGATATGATTGCATATGTGCTTATGATGGACAAGAAGCCGCAAATATTATCGAAGAACATGAATTTGATTTAATCTTACTAGATATCATGTTACCTAAAGTAGATGGTTATGAGTTGATTAAATATATTAACTATTATGACATACCTGTCATTTTTTTGACAGCAAAATCAAGTGTACAAGATAAAGTAAGAGGATTAAAAGCAGGAGCTGAAGATTATATGACAAAGCCATTTGAAATTGAGGAACTATTGGTCAGAGTAGAAAACATTTTTAGACGTCACAATAAAACAACTAATGAATTTTCTTTTGCGGATATTCATATTGACATTGCTGCTAGAATTGTTACAAAATGCGAAAAGCCAATAAATCTAACTGTAAAAGAATTTGATCTACTTGTTCTCTTCATAAGAAATAAAAACTTAGCTTTATGTCGCAATAAAATTTATTCTCAAGTTTGGGGGGAAGAATATATGGGAGATAGTAGAACTGTAGATTTACATGTACAACGAATGAGAAAAAAATTATCGTTAGAAAAAATTATCGTACCTGTATATAAATTTGGATATAGATTTGAGGTAAAAAAATGAAATTTTCCTGGAAAATATTTTTTGCAATTATGATAGTCAGTGTAACTTGTTTTTCATTTGGTGGATATTTTCTCATCCAATCAAATTTTAACTCTTTATTGAAAAACGAGGTCACTATTGCTTATGATTTTGGCGATATCGTGTATCACTCCCTTAAATTAGAACTTGCAAACAGGCAGAAACCACATTTCTCGGAGAATGTAAATATAAAGTCCATTAATACTATAAGTTCTATTGCAGAATCTATGAGTATTAGCAATACTAAAGAGAAAATAAATTTTTCTCTTTTAAATAATAATGCGAAAATTTTATTTTCTTCTTTACAAATAAATTTTAATAAAGATATTTGTAAATTATTGAATCAAAACAAGAAGGGCTATAAAATAAATAAAAATGAAAATGGAATTTATATTCAAGCTGTAAGACCAGCTAATCTTTGGGGTAAAAACTATTATATTGAAACAATTCGTGATGTCACATTTATTTTTGAAAATCAAAAAGAGCAATATAAAATGATGATATTTATTATGGGTGGAATGATATGTTTGGTCGGGCTACTCAGTTTGATTATTTCCAAACTACTAATTCAACAAATTGTTTCCCTAAGTAAAATAACTGAAAATATTTCTTTAGGCGATTTAAGCAAACGTGTTAAAATTTGGGGAGAAGATGAAATTTCCGCACTTTCTAAAAACTTTAATAAAATGGCAGATGATTTAGAAGAAAAGATTAATGAGCTTGAAATGGAAGCTGAAAAGAAAGAAATGTTTGTAGCCGCTTTTTCTCACGAGTTAAAAACCCCACTCACATCAATTATTGGCTATTCTGATACATTACGCAGAAGAGAGATGAATATGGAACGAGTAAACATTTGTGCAAATTACATTTTTTCAGAAGGAAAACGACTAGAAACATTATCTATACGACTTCTTGACCTAATTGTGCTGAAAAACCAAACACTTAATTGTTTACCTGTAAACATTCAGGAATTTTTTCATGAAATAGAAAATATAATTACGCAGGAATTAATTATGTCGAATATTAAGCTCCACATAATACTTACTCCAGCTACTATAATATTCGAACCAGCACTTATGAAAACTGTTTTTCTTAACCTAATTGATAACGCACGAAAAGCATTGGATAATAATGATAATGGAGAAATAAAAATCAAAGGTTATTATATTGAAGATAAGTATGTTATTGATGTTCAAGATAATGGAAAAGGGATGGATGAATTTGAAATTTCTAAAATTAAAGAAGCCTTCTATATGGTGGATAAGTCTCGTTCAAGAAAACAAAATGGCGTAGGCTTAGGTCTTTCTATATGTGATCAGATATTAAAGCTCCATGGTTATGAAATTATCTTTGATAGTAAAGTAGGAATAGGAACAACGGCAACTATTTTTATGAAAGGAGAAGATTTTTATGCAAATAAAGAACCTAATTAAACTTACTTTTCTAACTCTCCTTATATTTACAATTGCATCTTATCCAATGATTTTATCAATGCTAAAAAACCAAAATTTGATAAACACTTCACATGTAATCGAAATGAATTCCGAGGAATTTCAAATAGAATCAACTGATAACGATAACGTGCTTGAAAAATTAGCTATAATTAAAACAGCAACTACCGAAAAAACAGGTGTTATTACAGAGCAAAATAATGTGCAACTTCCAGATGAAATTGTTAATAATATAGTCGATTCAGCAAAATCGGAAATAAAAATTATGAAAGATCAACATATTCTTCCAGAATTCACGTTTCCCTCAGAGTATGTAGTTGATAGTATTATAAAGCTTACTTTTATGGATTATGATAATCCCTCAAACGTTGTAAATGTTTGGGCTTTAAAAATAAATTATGGTGATTTCTCTATAAACTGTTTGATTGATACAGAAATAAATATAATTTATCAAATTGGAATTTCTATTTATAACAAACAAATGGACATAGATGTTTCACAAATATCCCCTTCTTCAATTTTGGATTATTTTAAAATACCTAAAGAGGCTATTCTTGAGAGTAATGAGGCATCTATAACAAATAGATTCTACGTTGTTAAAAATAGTAGTGGTATAGTGACCGTTGGATATGAATATCATCCTAACGATATTTTATATTATTATATTAATTAACAAAATATTTATGACTTGTTGTAAAATGAAATTGAACTAATAAAAAAATCCATAGTGGATTATCTGTGTTATGATTTAATTTGTGAAAGAAAAACATACACGGAGAATAATCACTATGGACTACCTAAAGATTGGATATAAATTTTCGAATTCATTTTACCTGCAATGGCCACAGCTTTGTTAGCATCGGCCTTTGATAAAATAAACCTTCTAGATACCACATCCTTACCAATATGCAGCTCCACATTTGGTTTAGATCTGATTGAATCTGTATGAATTGTATTTATCTCACTCCAGACCCACATATTATGAAACTGAACTCCGCAGACAGTATAAAGAATATCTACTCCTTCTTCTGAAATTACATGCTTTCTGTCAGAAAAAGTGGCCAAAATCATGATAATTCCAAATGGCAGGTAAAACAAGTTATGATTTACAGCTGAGTTATAGATAGTATATACTCCAAAGATTATAACAGCCACCTTTACCCACAGTTTTCTCTCTGGCATGATTCCGTAATATTCCATAGCACTTCCTCTCTTATATTTATATTATTAGCTAAATAATATTAGCTAGTTTTTTTCTGTAAATTATTATATGTCTCAGCATTTCTTATTTCAGCAAGAGCTTTCATAGCCTTTTCATATGCTTCTTCAGGAGCTCCAGCAGGTCCACGACCTTTTTTCAGCTTACCAAACATATTAGTTCTTGAACCATCAGCATATAAAATATTTCCACCCCAACTTAGAGTAACAATAGCATAAATAGGGTTTATGATATTCATAAAGCAGTATGGTAGATATGAAAGTGTTGGCACTCCAAGTACCGCTGCATGATATGCTCCGCAAGATGACCAAGGGATAAGTGGTGACCATAAAGTTCCACCATCTTCAAGTGTTCTTGACAGCATATTTCTACCAAGACCCATTTCATCAAAGTTATCCTTATACATTGACGCCGGAATGATTAATCCTAAATACTGGTCACACATAGTTGTTATACAGAACATTGAAGTTGCAATAGTAACCACAACTAACTGGAATGGAGTCTTAACCTTCTTGATAAGTCCACCAAGAAGTGATTCTACTGAACCAATCTTTTGAAGTATTCCGCCAAAAGCCACCGCAACTATTACAAGGTTGTTAGTCCAAAGCATACTATCCATCCCGCCTCTATTTACAAGTTTTGTAAAAAGTTCGTTTCCTGATTCAGCTGAATACCCATAGTGTAGCATTTTGATGCAATCAGCGATTCCAGCCCCTTGGAAGATTAAAGCAAATGCACATCCAATCAAAGAAAGAAGTACTACCGAAGGAATAGCTGGCATCTTTATTACCGCTACTACTATAATAAGTAGAATAGGAATAAGAAGAATTGGGCTCATATATGTATAATGTTCAATAATCGCTGCTGATAGCTCATTTGCAAGTGTAGGGTCATATGTTTCAACCTTTGAAAGTGAAAAAAATGCAAATATCCCTGTCGCCATAACTAAGCTTGGAAAAGTTGTAGTTACCATAGCCGCCACATGATCAAAAAGT
>JBOFWC010000032.1:0-4892 GCA_051653405.1 Proteocatella sp.
GACACTAATAAAAAAACCGTAGTAATGATAGGTCATACTGATACCGTAGGAATATCAGATTATGGAACTTTAAAAGAATATGCGAACAGGCCATATGAGCTTACTGAGAAATTTAAGGAAATTGAGCTTCCTGAAGAAGTTAGAAAAGATTTGGAATCAGGAGAATATTTATTTGGAAGAGGTCTGTTTGATATGAAAACCGGAGATGCTATAATAATGGCGGTTATGGAAGACATATCAAGAAATATAGAGGATTTTTCGGGAAATCTTGTATTCTGTGGCGTATGTGACGAGGAAGCCAACAGCGGCGGAATGCTTGCCTGCGTGCCTGAACTTGTGAAGCTTCAAGAAAAAGAAGTTTTTGAATACACTGCTATTTTGGATACTGACTATATGACTTCAGAATATGAGCGCGATGAAAATAAGTATGTATATATAGGAACTGTAGGAAAGATCATGCCTTCATTTTTCATAGTGGGCAAGGAAACACATGTAGGAGAATCTTTCAAAGGGCTTGATCCAAATCAGGTAGCATCTGCGATAACAAACAGGAAGAGAATTTAAACAACTTCCATGGGAAGCTAGAGTTTTAAGCTTTGATGAGCTTTATAATAAGGTTAAATCAGAACTGGGAGAAGAGCTTGATAAAAAAGTGGAAAGCTATACTAAGGAGCTTATTAAAAAATAAGAATATGATACAAGAGATCAATCTATGAAACTTGTAGAGTTTGTGCATAGCCTATGGTCAGATAGAAATCCCGTAATAATTGTATATTTTACGCCGCCATACTATCCTCATGTTTATGTAGAAGGAAAAACAGAAAAAGAGAGGAAGCTACTTGAAGCGGTAGCCGATGCAGTAGAAAATACAAAGACTGATTATAAGGTAGTTTACAAAAAATTCTTCCCATATATATCAGATTTAAGCTATGGTTGTGCGCCAAAGGATCCTAAAATTATTGCCGAGCTTAAAAATAATATGCCAGGCTTTGGAAGCACTTATAATCTTCCAATAGAAGATATGCAAAAACTAGACCTTCCTGTACTTGATATTGGAAGTTTTGGAAAAGATGCACATAAGTTTACTGAAAGAATTGAGAAGCGATACTCTTTTGAAGTAGCACCAGAGCTTGTAGAAAGAACTATAAAAAATCTTTTAAAATCATAATAATCTAATAAACACAAAAAATCGCTTTGATAACCAGAGCGATTTTTTAAATTAGATATGTTGGAGCTAAAAATTTAAAATGAGGTATATTTCTTAAAATCATATACAGGATTGAAATTACAAGCATAGTATAGATTATAAAATTATACGTTTTTTTGCGCCTATATCTATAATAGGAAATCAAACAAAAAGGTGATAATATATAGGGCAGGGAATTAAATCTAAAGGACTGATATATATTTCCATGAAGGAAGGCATTTAATGCACGACTCATTCCGCATCCTGGGCAGTAAAGACCTGTAAATTTATAAAAAATACAGGGCAGAATTGGACCGTTAGATGGAGAACTGCTATATACATAATAGGTAATAATAAGCCCTCCTAAAGTTAGAAGGGCATTTTTAATATATTTTTTATACATACATATTTTTTTGTGAAGCAAGTATTGTATTCATATTCGATTGTACGATCGCAAATACAATAATACCTAGTCCAAAAATACTTAAAAATAAATATAGCACAGAGTCGTCATTTGCATTAAGCATAGCTTTTTGTTGAGCTAACTGCATATTTTTTCCAACTTTATAAGACCAATATATTGTATAAAGACCACAAGTTATAATAGAAAATAAAATACCCAGCCCTGGAGAAAGTGAATGATCATCACTTAAATAATTAAGCTCCTCTGTAAGTTTGTAGAACCAGTAAATTCCATATATTCCACAAGTCAAGATTGTAAAAAGTATACATAAACCTACACTTCTATTCATAGATACCCCCTAAAATATAAATACTTTTAAAAATGTTACTATATTAAACAATTGTTCATATATTGTATCATAAAAATGGAAATATTTCTATATCAAGGGGCAAAATCAAGAGTTTATTTTAAATTGAAATAAATATTAATTCACAAAATCTTCAGTATATGAGATAATTTTTGTATCATTCGATTAAAAGGAAGGTGATATTCATGGAAAGTATGTTATTGTTCAATGGTAAATTTGAGAGGTTTGGAAATCTTCAAAGGTATGACTGGATAGCAATAACGAATGGTATTATAACAAATGCTGGATATAAAGATGGATATATTGAGCTTTGGAACAAATATAAAGAAAGAGTTGACCTTCAAGGAAAATTAGTACTTCCTGGTTTTTTTGATTGCCATGCACACTTTGTCCAGACCGCAATAAAAGGCATCAGTGTAGATTTAAATAGGGCTAAAAGTTATAAGGAAATTCAAGAAAGAATAGATTTTTGGGTTGAGAAACATCCAAGAACAAGTATGATAAGAGCTTTTGGGCTAGAGATATCAGATCTTGAAGAAGGTAGATATCCAGATAGAAAAACATTGGATAAATTCACAAAGGATTATGCGATTTGGATAAACAGTAGAGATTTTCATTGCAGCATGCTAAATACTAGAGCCTTTCATGAATTAAAGGTACCTCTTATTATGGATGGTGTAGAGTATGATGAGCATGATATTCCGACTGGGATAATTTATGGAAAAGTTAATGCCCTTACAAGAAAGAAAATTATACAGAGCTTTAGTCCTTCAGAAAGATATAGTTCAATAATAGAACTTTCGCAAAACATAATAAAAAAAGGAGTTACAAGCATACATATAATGGAGGGTGGTTATGAATTTTATGAAAATGATGCAGAGGACATGTATAAATACAAAGATGATCTGCCTATAGATATTAAGCTTTTTTATAGCACTATGGATTTTAGAAAGATTGAAAAAATGAAGCTTGATAGAATTGGCGGAGATATATTTATGGATGGTTCATTTTCCTCTAAATCAGCAGCTATAGCAGAAAATTATAAAAATCATAAGGATAATGGAGAACTTTATTTTTCTCAAGAAGAGATAAATGAATTCATACTTAAAAGCTATGAGAAGAATCTAAATACAACACTTCATGCCGTGGGAGATAGGGCATTAGAACAGCTTTTAAATGCGCATAGTCTTGCAAAAAGTAAATTTCCAAGCAACAATTTGAGACATAGAATAGAACATGTAGAACTTTCTTCTAAGGAGCAGCGAGAAAGGGCCAAGGAATTGGGTCTTATTTTTTCTATGCAGCCAGCCTATGAGTATTTTTATGGTGGAAAAGGGAGAATGTACGAGGAGAGGCTTGGAGAAAGATATAGGTATACAAATCAATTTAGAAAAATAATAGATGATGGCATAATAATATGTGGGGGCTCTGATAGCGACCTTACGCCAATTGACCCGCTTTTAGGAATCCATGCAGCGGTGAATCATCCCGTTGAAGAAAATAGAGTGGATGTAGAGGAAGCAGTTAAGTTTTTTACAATAAATGCCGCATATTCAGTTAAGGAGGAATCTATAAAAGGGACAATAGAGATCGGTAAAATTGCAGATTTAGCAATACTAGATACAGACATATTTAAAATAAATCCTGAATTAATAATTAAAAGCAGTGTCATTGGAACTATAAAAAATGGATGCATATTATATAAAAATTTTTAGCAGGAGAAAAGTATGGATATATTAAAGGTTAAGCTTATAGGAGACATAGAAATAAAATTTGGGCAATTAGATATACTTCCGAAGTTAAGTTCAAAATCTGTGGCAATAATAACTATTCTTATTTGTAACGAAAGCCATAAGATATCTAGAGATAAACTTTCATCTATGCTTTGGGCAGACAGCTTTGATACAGCCAATTATAATTTGAGATACAATTTGTGGAATATAAAGAAAGTAGTACCAAAAGACAAAGAAAATAATGACTTTATAACTACTACAAAAGATTACTGTCAGATAAATCCAAAATATAAATTTAACTGTGATATTTTTGATTTTGATGATATTAATTTAGAGAAGCGAAATTTAAGAAGCAGTGCTTTTTTAAATAAACTTATAACAGCTAAAAATAACTTTAAGGGAGATTTCTTAGATCAGCTCTATATAAAAGATAGTGATGATTACAATGAATGGGTATTAGCTAACAGAGCAAAATATCAAAAAAAGTATATAGAAGTTCTAAATCTTCTACTCTATTACTACAATAATTCATCTGAATATGAGAAAGCTGTTGAGATTTTGGAGGATATACTGAGCGTAAATCCATATGAGGAAGAAGCACACTATAATTTAATGAAGCTATATTTAGAAAAGAATGAGCGACACAAAGCGGTTATTCAGTACAAAAAATGTTATAGCATTTTAAGACAGGAGCTTAACATTGTACCACAAAAAAAGATAACCGAATTATACAGCAGTATAACAAGTGATGAGATAGATAAATCAGACAGATTAAAAGAAGAGGTGGTTATAAAGCTAAATGAATATGCAGACCCATCGTGTGAATATATTCTAATGAGTGAGCTTTCAGAAAAATTACTTGAATTATCAGGAAGAAATCAGATAAGTGGAGTCTGTAAGCGGTACTGGATGGATATATCTGAAATACAACCTAAGGCACTTGACTACATAGAGATGGACTATAAAATAACTACGATAAAAGATATAAGACTTTACAATTCGCTTAAAAACATACTTAGATATATTTCTAATGATAAAAATATAAATATACTTATATCAAATAGAGATGGAATTGATCCAAAATCAAGACAGTTTTTAGGGATTATAGATCATAGTGACATAGTAAACATTAAATATATAAATGAGTAATAAAAAATTAAAAGCCACAGGAGCAAAAAATCCTATGGCTTTTGTAAACTTAAT
>JBOFWC010000033.1:0-10878 GCA_051653405.1 Proteocatella sp.
TTTAAAATCGTATAGATTTTTTTAATTAGACATGTAATTTAAACCTTGTTATTCTAAATAAATGAAATAAATAAATATTATACTAACAATTAACTATAACTGAAAAGGTGATATAGATGATAATAAACATGAATGTTATTTCTGGTTTTTTAGGGGCTGGAAAAACTACTTTCTTGAAAAAAATTCTACCTTATATAGATGGTAAAATCGCAATAATCGAAAATGAATTTGGAGATGCTGGTTTGGATGGCGACCTTATAAATTCAGAGCTTCCAATACCTGTACGAGAAATATACTCTGGTTGTATATGCTGTAGCCTCGCTAAAGACTTAAAAAGTTCTATAGCTGATCTGATATTGGAGTATGAACCTAACCACATATTTATAGAACCTTCTGGCGTAGCATCTTTATCTGATGTCCTAAAAATATGTAACCAAATTCCCCTTTCTGAAAAATTTTCCATAAAAATAAATCATATAGCTTCCATTGTAGATGCCTCCGCATTTGAAGATGCACTAGAGTCATTTGGCACCTTCTACTTAGACCAAATTAAAAATGCTAAAACGTTATTCTTAAGCCATATTCAGGATATGCCCTCTTCTAAAATAGAGGCTATTTTAGATTCCATAAAAAGCTACAATTCTAATGCCCTTATCTTTAAAGACGACTGGCTAGAATTAGAGTCTGAAGAAATTATTGAGCTTTTAAACTTATCAAATACCTTTAAATTCCCAGCTAACCCTAATACGACACTCTCTGAAAACTTTATTGCCGATACTTTATTTAGTAGCTTTTCTGTGCAAAAACCAAAAGTATTTTCAGAGTCTGAAATATCTAAAATTGAAGCCTCTCTACAAAACAATATAAACGGAAAAATTTGGAGAGCTAAGGGCATCTTAAAACTTGATACGAATAAGCTAGTACATTTTAATTACACTCCAAGTCGTTTTGAGTATAAATATACCTCTGCGGATATATCTCCCAAAATTATGATAATTGGTTCAAAGCTAAATCAAGTCAATATATCAAACCTATTCCAATGTTCAAAGCTTGAAAAATTAATCTAATAGTTTACCTTAAGCTTTTCTATTAATTTTTTAGCTCAAATATATTTTATTTAAATTTAGGAGGATTTTATGCACAAGCATGACCAAATGACCCCCAATGAAAGACTTACTGCCTTTTTGACTGGAAAACCAATGGACAGAATTTTATCTATTCCAGTTACATGTTCTATGTCAGGCCTTGCCCTAGGAATGACTCACAAGGAAAAGCGTTGTAGCGCTGAAAGTGAAGCTGCAGCCCAAATCGCATGCTACGAAAGGTTTGGAAATGACCTTATGATAGTAGAGTATGGCCTTCACGGGGTAGGTGCTGCCCTTGGAAGTACTATGAGTGACCCAGAAGATTCTGTACCTGCAATATTAAGCTATGCCCTTGAAGATTTAAATGAAGTACATACCCTTGATATGTCAAAACTTGAACTTAAAAATGACAGCGCATTTCAGCTTCATCTAAAAGCGGCTGAAATAATAATCGAAAAAATAGGACACGAAGTACCTACAGGTGTACTTATCTCTGGGCCTTTTACTGCAGCCGCAAGTGTATACAAAACTGAAAACTTACTTAGAGCTACTCGTAAAAATCCAGAAAAACTTCATGAACTTATAAATTTCTGTAACGAAGCCCTTAAAATGATCTACAGAGAATTTATCAAAAAAGGATGCCTTATTCTACTTTGTGACCCAATAGCTTCAGGCACTATCTTAAACAAGAAACAGTATCAAGAATTTGTACTGCCTTACACAATTGACCTAATGAAAGACATTCATGATGCAGGCGGAATGGTTTGCTATCACATATGTGGAGATACTACAGCTATTGTAGATGAGATGGTAAAATCTGGCTGCGATATGATGAGTATCGATAACAGAGTAGACCTTGAATATACAAAAAATATGGTAGGAAGCAAAGTACCTATCTTAGGAAATGTTGACCCTGTTGAAACTCTAATTCTAGGTACTACTGAAGACGTTGATGCTTCTGTAAAATCATGTATCCAAAAAGCTTATAATAGCCCATGTGGATATATACTGGCTTCAGGCTGTGACCTTTCTGGAAGTGTTCCGCTAGAAAACATAGACCAGTTTATGGAATCTGCAAGAAAATACGGCAAGTGGCCGCTTGATCCTAAGAATTTCGAATAATCCTAACTAAACATTACCTTATGTAACTAGGTTATATAAATTTATGTAGAGAATTGTATGATTTTAATTTGATTTATACTTAAATATAGTTTTATGGAGGAAATTATGTCAATATCGAAAGAAGAGCTACTGAAAAAATTATCAGATGGCGTTTTAGAAATGGAAGACGAACTTGTAATCGAAACTAGTAAAGAATATATAGCCCAAGGCTATCCTGCTTTTGAAGGTATCATGGAAGGGCTTGTGGACGGTATGAACCGTGCGAGCCAGTTATACGACGAAGAAGAATACTTCGTTACAGATGTACTTTTATGCTCAGATGCAATGTATGAAGGCCTATCTATATTAAGACCTCATCTGCCTGCTGAAGAAACTGAAAAAGCAAAAACTAAGGGTATTATTGGTGTTGTAGAGGGCGATACTCATGATATAGGTAAAAATCTAGTAAAAATAATGCTTGAAACTGCAGGCTTTGATATGATTGACCTTGGAAGAGATGTTCCACTTCAAAGCTTTGTTGATAAAGCAAAGGAAGAAAAAGCTTCATTCGTATGCATGTCTACGCTTATGACTACTACAATGGGTGGTATGGGTACTGTAGTAGAAATGCTTAAAAATGAAGGTTTAAGAGAAAGTATAAAAGTATTTGTAGGTGGCGGCCCTATATCAAAAAAATTCTCAGATTTAATAGGCGCAGACGGTTACTCTCCAAATGCGGTAGAAGCAGTTAAAATGGTAAAAGGTTCTTTTAATATGGCTTAGAAAGGAAAAACTCATGTTTACACCAAAGGAAAGACTTCTTAATGTATTAAATAATCAGACTGTAGATAGACCTCCCTGCATATGTCCAGGGGGCATGATGAATATGGTAACTACAGAACTTATAGAAAACTTAGGCATAGATTTTAAAACTGCACATTCCGATGCAGAAATTATGGCAAAAATATCATCTTCAGTATATGAGAGCGGTTGTTTTGAAAACTATGGGGTTCCATTTTGTATGACTATAGAAGCTGAAGATTTAGGTGCAGATGTAAATATGGGCTCCAATATATACGAACCTCATGTAATAAAATACCCTATAGACTCTGTAAGTCAGTGGAATGAACTAGCTACTGCCAACCTAGATGGCGGCAGAAGTAAAACAGTTATAGAGGCTATAGAAATACTAAAGTCAAAAAACGACGGCGTTCCTATAATAGGAAATCTTACAGGGCCTATAAGTACTGCAAGCTCTGTAATGGAGCCTTCGATATTCTATAAAGAGCTTAGAAAAAATAATGAAGATGCTCATAAATTTATGGATTTTGTTACCGATCAGCTTATAAGCTTTGCAAAAGCTCAAATAAAAGCTGGCGCTGACATAATTGCAATCTCTGATCCAAGCGGTACAGGGGAGATTTTAGGGCCAAAGCTTTTTGAAGAATTTGCTGTGAAATATCTCAACAAACTTATATTTGCTATAAAAGACTCCTCTAAAGATATAGAAGAGACCTCTACCGATGTAACGACTGGTTCAATAAAAACTATAGTCCATATATGTGGCCAGATGAAAAAAGTATATCCGCAGATAAATCTTGTACAGAGCGATGTGCTTAGCTTCGACTCCCTTGTAAGTATAAAAGAAGCTAAAGAAAATCTTCCTGGAAGAAAAATCATGGGTAATGTGAGCACCTACACCATAGAATTTGGAGAACCTGAAAAAATTGCTGAGCTTACAAGAATATGCATTAAAAATGGCTCAGATATTATATCTCCAGCCTGTGGTCTAGGAATGAAATCACCGCTTAGAAACGTTCAATCTATGCTTAATTTTTTGAAAAAGGAGGAGTAAAATGCCTGACATTCTCATAAAAAACACCCAAAGTTCATTTAATTATTCTGCTGGAAAGAATCTTTTAGATATACTTCTTGAAAATAAGGTTTTCATAGACAATCCATGCAACGGTAAAGGTTCATGCGGAAAATGCAAGGTTAAGATATTGGAAGGAAACCTTCCCGAAATATCAGAAACCGAGCTTAAATTTCTTAGTGAAGACGAAATTTCAAATGGGATAAGACTATCATGTCTTATCTCCCCTGAAGATAATTTAGTTATTGATACTATTCAAAAAGAAAGAAAACACAAAATCCTAACTACAGGATATACTCCAAAATTTGAATTTAATCCTTCAATAACTAAAAAAATATTTGAAATAGAAAAACCTTCGTTAAAAAATCAAACTCCATTTGAAGATGCTGTCGTAAATGCCCTTGGTATAGAAGATATATCACCTTCTATACTTTCTAATACAAGTGCTTTCAGTGGCTGTGCTACTGCTGTATTTTCAGAGAAAAAACTAATTGGAATTGAAAAGGACGACACTCGTTCTCACATATATGGTATAGCTGTAGATATTGGTACTACAACTGTAGCGGCTGAGCTTGTAGATATGACAACTGGAAAAGAGTTGGGTTCTTCATCCGTAATAAATCCACAGAAAAAATTTGGACTAGATGTCCTTACGAGGATAACCTATGCCCTTGAAAACCCAGATATAGCGCTTCAAAATCTACAATCAGAAATCGTATCTGGTATAAACGAAATGATTGATGAGCTCTGTCAAAAATCTAAAATAGATAAAGCTCATATATATGAAGTTTCAATTGCCGCTAACTGTACAATGCTTCATTTCCTTTTGGGCGTAAATGCCGACTCAATAGGTAAATCTCCTTATGCGCCTTCATTTGTAAAAGCCAAAAACATACCAGCCTCAACTATTGGACTTGATATAAATCCTTCATGTAGGCTTTACTGTCTGCCATCCGTATCTTCATATATAGGTGCCGATATAGTAGCCGGAGCGTATGTGTGCAACCTTCATAAAACAGAAGAAAATGTACTTTTTATAGATATTGGTACAAATGGTGAAATCGTACTGTCTAAAAAAGGGAAGCTGCTTTCATGCTCATGTGCCGCTGGCCCTGCCCTTGAAGGAATGAATATCAGCTGCGGTATGAGAGCCGCTGAAGGAGCTATTGAAGACGTTGAAATCTTAGAAGACAATGTTTCTTTTAAAATAATTGGAGAACACGACCCTGCTGGTATCTGTGGAAGTGGTATTCTAGCTGTACTTAGAGAGCTTTTAAAAACAGGAATCGTTAAAAAAGATGGCAGTTTTGTTAAAAAAGAAAAACTAGAAACACACGACTACAGACAGAAATTTATTAAACTAAATGGGAGGAAGCGTGAATTTATACTTAAGGATGAACCTAATCCTCTTTATATAACTCAATCTGATATAAGACAAGTTCAGCTTGCCAAAGGTGCTATCTTATCAGGTTTCCATGCCCTTTTGAAAAAAGCAGACTTAACTATGGATCAGCTTGATAAAGTCGTTATCGCAGGTCAGTTTGGCTCACATCTTCCAGCTGAAAGCCTTACTGGGACTGGAATTTTACCTAAAGAAGTAAATGACAAGCTTACTTATGTAGGAAACTCTTCAAAAACGGGAGCCTACATGGCCCTAATGTCTGCGGACATAAAAAAAGAACTTTCCGAAGTAGCTCATAGTATAGATTATATGGAACTTGGAGCTTCCGAGGGTTATGAAAGATTATTTGCAGACTGCCTTATGTTTTAAAAACTTCTGTAAATTACACATCTAATTTTAACTAAAATAATGAGGCTGAAATCTAAAATCCAGCCTCATTAAATATTTTGTATAAATTTCTTTTATCGTTTTTTGTATGGCATAGCAAATGCTTGATCTAGCACATTATTTTTCTTCATCTGACTATTCCAATAAAACTGAAGTGCTTTATTAGGAAGTATACCAAACGCCGATTTCATAGTTTTTGATAATCTAATAGGCTCTATCAAATCTTCTAAAATAGCTTCTGACAAATAGCCATTCCTTGCAAAAAATGCACCTAATTCGTTGAATGATTTGTATACTTTTTTATTAGCTTTTGGAGGCATAAGTCTAAGCCCTTCCATTCCACCTTTTATTCCACATCCCGCAAACTGCCAATTTTTATGATCGGAAATCAAGCTTAGAGTTCCTCTCAAATAGAATGACTGGTAAGCCTCTTTAAATCCTGATTGTACAAAGAAACTCACATTAGGAGCCCTATGTCCTAAACTGCTGTCATATGGCTTTATATAATCTATAAAATGCTTAACTACCCCAGGCATACTGTGAACATAAAGCGGCATAAAAAACACATGGTAATCCGCCTCATAGAATCTTGAAGCAATTTCTTGATGTTTACTGCTTTGAGCCAAATGAAATACCTCTATCTGAGCCTCATCAATTCCCTGCGTCAAAAGTCCCTGTTTGAACTGCTCTACTAGAAGCATTGTATTTGATTTTATGCCTCTTGGAGATCCGTTGTAAATAGCTATTTTACTAGATTTATCTATAGGAACTGCATTGATTTTTCTAACAATACTCTCAGGTACAATCGGCTCTATTCTAAAATTTGTTTTTTGAGAAACCATTTCTCCATTTGCTGAAATATGATGTATCATTCCCGCAGTTCTAAAATGCTCATTGCATCTGAAATAATATCCCTCAATGCTTTGAATTTCCTCCTGCGTAAGTTCAGGCTCGCCTTCTCCTAAGCTGTATACATAGTGCATCTTAGGTGTTTTTTCATATCGCTTGTAATGCATCATCTCGCCTTGAATTATCTTTATATACGGATGGAATAACGGAATAAGTCTATCCATGCAAGTTTTAGAATTTCCAGAAAGAAATCCCCCCACTATTTGATGCGAAAACACACAGATATCACTATTTATTACCTCTCCATAACAAGACACCATCTCATCTTTATGCAAACATACCCCTGGGGTCTTCACCCAGCAATTCCAGCAACCCACGCAGTTTTTTATGTAAACATTGGATAAGTCGCAAATCTCAACTGCAGCATCTGGATAAAGTTTTTTGTAATAAGTTTCAACCTGAGCTTTTACTGCTTCGTCAGGATTAATATGCATAATCGTTATATTCCTAATATCTCCCATACAAAACCTCCTATTATAAAAAGAAATATCTTGCTCTTGGCTTTTCTATATCCAGATATTTTGCAAAGTCTACAGCTTCTTCTATATCCGATGTATCTGGATGAAGTTTTCCCTTACCTCCTAGATACCCAAATATCCCATAGGTGTTATACATTATTTAGATTAATAAAACAAAATATCAATAATACAGTCAAACGTACCCTTTTTAGCCCCCAACGACCTCTCTATCATGGCTATGAACGCTGCCACTCTTCGCTTTTTTTCATCCTCTGACCAGTAATAAAAACATATATCAAACATAAAATTTCCTGAGGCGATAAGAAGTTCCACTGTTTCTAACGGATATTCTGTATCAAATAACTTAAGCTCAATTCCCTGCTCTATAACCTCTGCAATTATAGGAGAAATCTTATACATCGACTGAACTAAACTCTTTTGATGCATTTCTGCATTTCCATGTACATGTAACTGTTCTATAAGCTTGTCCTTCCTATCTCCTATCTCAGGCTTCTGAGACAGAAATATTCTCTGAATCTTTTGCACTGGGTCAAGCGAATTATCCTTTACTACTAACCTTGCCTTCTCTACATCGCTATCCACCATTCTTCTTATTATTTCATTCATTACTTCTTCCTTTGATTTGAAATAATAATAAAATGTGCCTTTTGCAATCCCCACTCTATTCAATATATCTACAATAGTCGTATTTTTGTAACCCTTGGTAATAAATAATTCTTCTGCCTCATCTAAAATCTCATTTCTTCTTACTTCTGCGTCTTTTACTTCTCTCATTATATCTCCCTTCAGACAAGCGACCGACCGTCGGTCTATAAATATTTTATACAATCCTAGTGCCATTGTCAATATAATCTAATATAGATTTTTTTTATACTAAAAGCGGATGCCTTTTAACCTCTTATTTAATATATTGTTTCTTTTTGTAAATTTCGGGTATCAAAAAAATATGCTTTAGAAAAAATATAATTACTAAATACAATTCTAAATAAAATTACTAAGGGAGGATTTGATATGATGGTAAACAGTGAAAATTTCCAAAGCGAAGTCCTTGAAAGTCATATGCCTGTAGTCGTATTCTTTCACGCTTCATGGTGCGGTGCATGCAGTTCTCTTAAACCTACAGTAGATGAGCTTGTATTTGACCTTATGGGTAAAGCCAAGGTAGTAAAACTGAGTGTAGATGACAGCAAAGATATTGCTCGTAAATATAGAGTTATGTCTATTCCTACCCTTCTTTTAGTAAAAGATGGGATAGAAGCAAAACGTATCGTTGGAGTTCATTCCAAATCTGAGATAATTTCTGAATTAGGATTATAGAGCATTAAAAGGCTGATACCATATTGATATCAGCCTCTTTTTATCTAAATGTTTTCTTTTCCCACGCCCTGCTTTTAATGAAAATTCCTATTACAATTAAAAACGATACCGTTTGAGCTATCATTATCCTTAAGCCCATTAACTCATCTGCGCCATTAAATGTAACCATATGAATTAAGTTTATTACTGTATTGTTTACAAAATGGTCTGCCATAGGCATCCATAATGAACCTGAGATCTTGGTAAGCAAACAGAACTTAATGCCTGTGAGTCCTGTAACAAATACCAGCATAATTGCTATAATGCACATATTCTTTAAGCTTATCTCTCTATCCAAAAAACTTCTTATTGGTGCTGCTACATGCCATAATCCAAATAACACCGATGACATCGCCACAGCTCCAAAGAAAGTACATTCTCTCTCTGCAAGATTCAAAAATAGTCCTCTGAATATGCCCTCTTCCATTATCACATTTATTATATTGCCTAAAATACAAATTCCAAAAAATATTATACTCGTTCGTTTCCCTATGTTTCCATCTATACTATAACTTGTCACATAAGCTTCAAACGAAGGGTTAACTCCCGTCCTGTAGTGAATCCAGAACTCAACACCATAAGCTATTACAAATGATATTAATCCTAATAATATCCCATAGGCTAGATATTTTCCCGCATGTCTAATATCAAATCCAATTTCTTTCCAACCTATATATAAAACCTTTAATGCTATTGCAAGTATAAGAATTCCGATAAGCTTATGTATAAACGCTTCCCCTAAAATACTTTTATCTGTGCGTATGACCATGTATTCGATTCCTCTAAATACTGCGCATACTGCATAAATAATCAATATTATATTTACGACTCCCGTTTTATATACTTTTCTCATCTCATTACTCCAATATCTGAACTCCGATTCCCAAAAGTCCTGGCCCTGTATGTACTCCAAGTGCTGGACTAACCTGGCTCTCAATTAGATTCTTACACTTTTCAAATCTTGTCTTAACTTTTTCTTTAAGCTTTGCAACCTCTTCGGCAGCTCCACCATGCACCACTGCAATATTGTATAAATTTGCACTCGAAGCATATTCAACAGCAAGTTCTATCATCTTTTCAATAGATCTTTTTCTTCCACTTATTTTTGCCACATTATAATAAACGCCATCTTCATTGCATGAAATAATAGGTTTCAGATTAAGTGCATTTCCAACCATCGAAGATACAAGTCCTATTCTTCCACCTTTTTGAAGATATTCAAGCGTAGATATGCAGAAAAATACTTTAGATTTTCCTACAATATCAGACACTCTCTGTTTAAGTGTCTCAAAATCCATTCCCTCAGCTATAAATTCAGCTGCCTGTATAGCTGTAAGGCCACCAGCAATCCCTATATTTCTTGTATCTACTACAGACATTTCAAGTCCTTCATAATCTCTTGCTACAAGTGAAAGCATATTAAAAGTTCCGCTAAGTCCACTTGAAAGTGTAACCGCTAAAACCTTCTTGTATCCAGCTTCCTTTATCTTATCTAACGTATCTATAGCATCCTGGGTACTTGGAAGAGAAGTTTTAGGAATCTCAACTGAAAGTCTTTGATACACCTCTTCTGCTGATATATCAACTCCATCAGAATACTCCCTATCCTTGTAAATAACCTTTAGCGGAAGTACATATACCCCATATTCTTCGATTATTGAAGCAGGCACATCTATTCCACTGTCAACCAATAAAGCAATTTCCTTCTTCATCACTTTCCCCTTTCAAAATTGAAAAATTTAATTACCTTTTAATTATAACGCAAAACTTAAGTTTTGTTAAATGGAAAAATGGACATTTGTAATTAAAAATGTTGATATTGTTATAAAAAAAGCTCTAATTTCAACATAAATAGCACTATTTTCAACATCTTACTTGAATTCTATTTTGAATATGTTAATATTTTAATAACAATGTCTAAATTTATACAGGAGAACATATGAAAAAGAAAATAGAATTTATAAAAAATAAGAAGCTTATACTTGCTTTAGTTGTCTTACTCTTAATAGCCTCTCTCCCACTACATATAAAAATAGTCGAATCGACACCTGTCCTCGATGAAAATGGAGTTTTATTTATTGAATTTCAGGATTTCAATTTACGTGTAAGAGAAAACAGTGATGGAAGATCAGTATATACAGATATTAACGATATGAATAAGTGGAAAATTAACGCTTGGAGCGAATACGATGATGAACCTAAAATAACTAAAATATATGTAGGGTATCTTATGTACTTCACCGATATGAGTGGCGAAAAAATAAGACATTATAATTCAAATTTATT
>JBOFWC010000034.1:0-35754 GCA_051653405.1 Proteocatella sp.
GACTGATATAATAAAGTACAATTTTATGGCAATGATAGCGGTATTTTCAATGCTGATTCTTACAGTTACAGGGCTTGATAGATTCATTCCAATGTTTAAGCTTCCATCAGAGCCTAATGTATATCTTAAAAAGAATGCAAGTAAATATGAGAAAAATAGTGAAAATGCTGAAAAAAAACAGGCTTAAAATTTTAAAATAAGCTCAATTGTTAAAAAATAGTTTTAATTAGCTAAAACACAGTTTGATATAATAAAGTTAGACCCTCAAATTCAATTCTTATTAGGGAGAAGCGAATTTGGGGGTATTTTTTTATATTACGCAGATATTTATTAAATGGGACTAAAATAATTGTTACATTGCACCTTTGACAATGAAATGTTATAATAAAAACAGCAGGTTAAATTAGAAAATTGAAGGTTGACTTTCATATAAAGGGGCTATCAAAATGGAAAATGATGTTAGATGGATACAGCGATTTGAAAATTATAAAAAAGCTTTTGAACAACTAAAAGAAGCCATGGAGCTTATGGATAAAAGAGAACTTTCAAAGTTAGAAAAACAGGGTACAATACAAGCTTTTGAATATACTCATGAATTGGCATGGAAAATGTTAAAAGATTTTTTAGAATACAAGGGAAACTTTGATATATATGGTTCTAAGGATGCCGTGAGAAATTCATTTAAATTAGGAATACTTGAAAATGGTGACTCGTGGATGCAGATGATAAAAAGTAGAAATCTTACAAGCTACACTTATGATGAAGATACTGCAGACGAAATAATATGTTCAATAAAAGATATATATTTCGAAGAATTTAAAAAACTTATAGAAAAGATGGAAAGGAATTTAGTATGTCAGGGAAAAATAGTAAGACAAAAAATCCAAAACCCAAATTAAACTTTGAAGAAAATATGAAGAAGAAAGAGGCGGAATTTAACAGAGAACTTGGAAAGATAGGTTCGGCAATATGTATAATTTTAGTAGCTTTTTTCTTTAAAATACCGCAAAACTTAAAAAATTTATATTATATGATAGCGATTTTATTAGTTATAGCGAAGCCTTTACTGAGAATTTTTAAAGAGGCATGGAATACTCATAAAACAAAGAAGAATAGTATAAACTGGATTGAAGTGCTTGCAATTACAATTACAGCGGGAACTGTACTTTTTGGGCAGTATATGGCCGCAGCGATATTTATAACTATAGCAGATACTTTGGAAATTATAAGGACTAGACCGATATAAAATGGGGAGGGAAACGTGTCAGGGAAAATTAAACTTGAAAAAACAGCGGTTTTAACTGTTGCAAACTCTAAAGGTGGTTCTGGAAAAAGTACTACAGCTTCGATGCTGGCAAGAACTTTAGGGGAAAAAGGGTATAAGGTGTTGGCGATAGATTGTGATTCGCAGATGGATCTTACAAACACGCTAGGTTTTACGGTAGATGAATCGCTTGAAGAATTTGGGCTTACGCTTATAGACTTTAACAAAACAATATATCAGCTTATAAGAAATAAAGCAGACGTAAAGGATTTTATAATCCCTACAAAATATAAAAACTTAGATATAATTGCGGGCGATGATTATATCGGAAGGATTGAATTTGACCTTCATCATGAGTATCAAAGGGAAAATATACTAAAAAAACTTATGAAGCCTATGATAGATGAGAATCTATATGATTTTATAATATTTGATACTTCGACGCATCTTGGGGATTTAGCGGCAAATATTTTAAATATAACGGAGCATGTTATAATTCCAGTACCTATGGCAATGTTTGGAATAAGAGGAATAAGAACTTTTATAGATTTTTACAACCAGTTTGCAGAGATGAACGATAATCTTTCGATACTGGGAATACTTATGACGATGTACAAGCCTAGCAACAAGATTATGAATGAAAGAGCGGAAATGCTTTTAAATAATATATTTGGAAATGAACTTTTATTTAGAACTAAAATATCTATAGATACCAATATAGAAAAAGCACAGTGGAATAATGTTACAGCCGTAGAATATGCACCTAGAACTAGAGCTACTATTCAGTATCATGATTTAGCAAAAGAGGTGATAAAACGTGTCAAAAACTAAAATGATGGATATTGGCTCAAACATGAGCTTTAAAAATATTTCTAGAAATAGTTCAGCTAGAGAAAGGGCTTCTTATTCGCTTTCTGAAATAAAGTCAGAAGCAGAAAAGAATGACCAAATTGTAAAAATAGAAATTTCAAGGCTTGAGAGTGCGCCGGATTCATGGAATTTTTACCCGCAGCTTGCAGAGGATGAGTTTTCAAATCTTGTAAAATCAATCTACGAGCATGGATTACTTCATCCAATTGTAATAAGAAAAACAGGGGATAGCCATGTAATTTTATCGGGTCACAATAGAGTAAGGGCATATAAATATATAAAGTCGGAGCTTGAAAATTTAAAGCCTAAGGAAGCGAAAGAATATGACCAAATAATGGCGGTTATAAAAGAGGATATAGCAGATGAAGAGGCAAGGGAGATAATAATAGATGCCAATTATGTGCAACGTCAGCTGGGACAAAAACTTATGACCAGAAGTATAATTGAGAAATATAAGCTTGTTCAAGAAAGACGTAAGAAATCTGAGGATGACAGCTATAAAAATATAAAGACTAGAGAAATTGTAGCCAGTGAATTTGCGCTTAGCGGGAGACATGTAGATAGGTATAGGAAGCTTGAAAGTCTTCATTCAGTTTTGATTGAAGAGTTTTATGTAGGGAGAATTTCACTTGAGCTTGCAGCTAAAATTGCAGGCTTAAAGCCTAATGTACAGGCTTATATGGCAAATAAATATCTAAGAGTTATAACTAAATATCCCGCAAGAATACTTGAAAATCTAAAACCATCGCTCACACTTTCGGATGTAGATAGAATAGTAGATGAAATTGCGATGGACTGCGATCAGGTAAAAATAAATATGAAGCTTGATGGGAAGAATCGAAATTATACAATAACTGACTCAGAATTGATTGAAAAAATCAAATCTCTTTTGGAAGATAATTTATAATAAATAAAAATTTTTTATAGGTTTTTATTTGGAGTGATTTAAAGTAATTATTAGTGAGGGGAAAATTTATGGAAATATTGGCATCTTTTTCAGGTGGTAAGGACAGTATATTGAGCCTGGATAGGGTAATTGATAAGGGGTATACACCGGTTGGACTTGTAATAACGACTAATAGAGATGGAAATTCTTGGTTTCATGATGTAAGAGAAGATGTACTTGAGGCTATAAGTGATAGTCTTAATATACCTATATTTTTCTGTCCATGCAGAAGTGGAAATGCATACACTGAAGATTTTGAAAAAGCACTTAAACAGATTGTAGCACTTACAGGTGCTAAGGGGTTTGTATTTGGAGATATAGATATAGCAGATCACAGAAAATGGTGTGAAAAATTAGCGGAAAGCCTGAAACTAGAACCTATATTTCCGCTTTGGCAGGAAGATAGAAAAAAATTAGTTACGGAATTTATAGAAAAGGGATATAAGACAGTTATAAAAAAAGTTAATAAAAGATGTCTTACTTCGAGTTATCTCGGGCGTACATTAGATAACCAGTTATTAGAAGAGTTTAATGAACTGGGAATTGATGTTGCGGGAGAAAATGGAGAATATCATACTCTTGTTTATGATGGACCAAAGTTCAGCAAAAAACTTAATCTAAGATTTGGGAGAATAACTGAAGATGAGTACTGTTTTTCAAGAGATATGGAAGTTGTAGACTTAAATTAAAATTAATATTGGAGGCCGAAATGAATAATTATTACTATGATAACGTTGAACATAAGGTGGAAATTTCGGAAAGTAAAAAGATTCCGATTATAGAATCACGTTTAAAAAAGAGGATAGTTACTGTTCCTGAGGTAATAAGAGAGGCCACGGGCATAAAGATTTTTGGAAAGCGAATAAAATCAATAATATTTACTACAGATTTAGCGATAATAAATAACAATAATGCAGATGCGGTTATTGCGGTATATCCGTTTACGCCTCAGCTTTCTATAACTCAGGCTATAATTGATATATCACCAACCCCAGTGTTTTGTGGAGTTGGAGGAGGGCTTACTTCAGGGCAGCGTTCTGTAGATATAGCGCTTCATGCAGAGCTTGATGGGGCATATGGAGTGGTACTTAATGCACCTTCAACTAATGAACTTATAAGTGAAATGAGAGATAGGATTGATATTCCTATAGTTATCACAGTAGTTTCAGAAAATGAAGATTTTGAAGCAAGAATTAAAGCAGGGGTAGGAATCTTTAATGTTTCTGGAGGGGCAAATACGGCAAAAATAGTAAGAAAAATTAGAGCGATTCATCCAGAATTTCCGATAATAGCTACAGGTGGACCTACTGACGAAAGTATAAGAGAAACTATAGCAGCTGGGGCAAATGCGATTACGTATACGCCGCCTACATCAGCAGAGTTATTTGCAGGCGTGATGGAAAAATATAGAGAACAGATAAAATAAAATTGTAGCTCACAAGAAAAATACTGTCCGCTATTTACGGAAAAACCGCTAGAAAAAATCGTTTTTTGGAAGAATTTTATATAAAAAACATATTTTTTTTAGAAAAACCGTTGACAATTTTGAATTAAACCTGTATCATCATAAAAAACAAAATCGAACAAATTAAACGCTATGACGAAGATTAGTAATTAAAATTTTTTTAGGATTCCAGAGAGCAGTCGGTCGCTGAAAGACTGTATCCGAGTTTAATGAATCTCCTTCTGAGCCGCTTTATGAAAATAGAGCCGTCTAACCCGCGTTACAGGGAACGAGTGAGTAGAGCCTTAGAAGTTTTGAGGACTGCTAATTTGGGTGGCAACGCGGAAGACGTGTATTTTTTGTAATATGAATTTACAGCTTTCGTCCCTTGTTTTAGGGACGGAAGCTTTTTTTATACCCAAAAATAGGCTTACTGATCCCGATTAAAAAACTAAAGCCAAAAAAATCGGAGGAAGAAGATATGGAAAACATTAAACTATTTATACCAGGACCGGTAACGGTAAGACAGGAAGTACTTGAAAAAATGGCAACGCCGCAGATTGGGCATAGGACGAAGGAAGCATCAAAGCTTCAAAGAGACATAAGTGATAAGCTTAGGATTCTGTGGAACACAAAGGCGGAGATACTGCTTTCAACAACTTCTGGAAGCGGACTTATGGAAGGTGCAATTAGAAGCTGTACCAAGAAAAAAGCAGCAGTGTTTTCAATAGGGGCCTTTGGAAAGCGCTGGTATGAGATGGCGAAGTGGAATAATGTTGAGGCAGATCTCTTTGAAGTAGAGATGGGGAAAGCGACTACGAGCGAAATGGTAAATGCGGCACTTGTTACAGGTGAATATGATCTTGTCACAATAACTCATAATGAAACTTCAACAGGAGTAGCAAATAATTTAGAGGAGATTGCCAATGTTGTAAGGATGTATCCAGAAGTTATATTCTGCGTGGATATGGTCAGTTCAGCTGCAGGACACAAAGTAAATGTAGACGAGCTTGGAATAGATATCTGCATAACTTCAAGTCAAAAGTGTTTAGGACTTCCGGCAGGACTTGCAATGTGCACCTTCTCTCAAAAAGCAGTGGAAAGAGCAAAGCAGGTCGAAAATAGAGGATTCTACTTGGATTTATTACAGCTTTACAACTTCATTCAGAAAAAGGATTATCAGTATCCTTCTACTCCAAGTTTAGCGCATATGTTTGCACTTGATTATCAGCTTGATTATATCTTGAACGAAGAGGGCCTTGAGAATAGATTTGAAAGACATCAGAAGATGATGGAGACTGTAAGGAACTGGGCAAAGGAAAAGTTTGAGGTGCTTGCAGAGGATGAGATTGCTTCAAAGACCGTTACTACGGTTGTAAACACAAGAAATATAGATGTGGGAGAGCTTAACAAGGAGTTAAAAAAACGAGGCATGATGATTTCAAATGGATATGGAGATCTTAAGGACAAGACGTTTAGGATTGCGCATATGGCGGATACAACATTAGCGGAAATTGAATTTTTATTGAAGACTATTGATGAAATTTTAGATATATAGGGGGTATTGAGATGAGAATATTAGCAAATGATGGAATAGATAAACTTGCGCTTACGGCATTTGAAATACACAACATGACGGTAGATACAGGTCACTACGATAGAGATTTACTAAAGGCAAAAGTTAAGGAATTTGATGTACTGATAGTACGTTCAGCAACGAAGGTGGATAGAGAAATCCTTGATGCTGCAAAAGACGGAGAGTTAAAGCTTATAGTAAGAGCAGGCGTTGGAATAGACAATATCGATGCAGAATATGCAAGAGAATGCGGAATAGAAGTTCAAAATACTCCAAACGCAAGTAGTGACTCTGTAGCAGAACTTGTGCTTGGACATATGTTCTCACTTGCAAGATTTATATCTATCGCAAATGTTACGATGCGAGCTGGAAAATGGAACAAAAAAGAATATGAGGGCGTAGAACTTGCAGGCAAAACTCTTGGAATAATAGGTTTTGGAAGAATTGGAAGAGCGCTTGCAGAAAAAGCATCAGCACTTGGAATGAGAGTTGTATTTTACGATGCGTATGTAAAGGATGACAAGAAATTTGAGTACAGAGAATTTGAGGCGCTTATAGAAACTGCGGATTTTATATCTCTTCATACGCCATACACAGGGACTCCTATAATTGGAGAAGCCGAGTTTGCGAATATGAAAGAGGGCGTATTTATAGTAAATGCAGCAAGAGGAAAAGTTATAGATGAGAAGGCTCTTTTAGAAGCCCTTAATACAGACAAGGTAAGAGGTGCGGGTCTTGATGTGTTTGAAAAAGAACCTGCATTAAATTTTGAACTTGTAAATCACCCAAAAGTATCGGTAACCCCTCATATAGGAGCAGCTACAAAGGAAGCGCAAGAGCGAATAGCGAGGGAAGTTGTAGAAACTGTTCTGAAATTTCAATATAAAATAATTGACAAAGCGATGTAAATTGTCCATTATATTTATAAGAGACAAAAATTATAAAAAAATCGAAAACCTGTGCAAAAAACAAAGGAATTATGTAAAAATAAAAAAATATATAAATAATAAAAGGAGCAACAAAATGATAACACTAAAACCGTTTGAAGCACTAAGACCCACTGTTGATATGGTGGAAAATGTAGCTGCACCCCCATATGATGTAATAGACACAGCAACTGCAAGAGAAATTGGTAAAAATCCAAACAGCCTTGTCCACATAACTAGAAGTGAAATTCACTTTGATAAGAGTGTAGACCCTTACTCAGAAGAGGTTTACAAAAATGCTAAGGATACGCTTGAAGCTTTTGAGAAAAATGGAATATTATTTAAGGAAGATAAAAAAGCGTATTATATATATAGGCAGATAATGAACGGAAGATCTCAAAGCGGAATTGTAGGGTGCGCCGCTATAGATGATTATAGAGATGGTCTTATAAAAAGACATGAGTTTACAAGAGTGGATAAGGAACAAGATAGAATAAATCATTTCTATACATGTGAAGCAAATACAGAGCCAGTATTTTTGTTTTATAAGAAAAATGATAACTTAAAGCAGTTTATAGCAGAGTATATTCAGCATAATGAACCAGAGTATGACATCGTAACAGATGATGGGGTGGCGCAGATACTTTGGGTAGTTAAGGAAGATATTGATGTAACAAAGATTGAAGCCCTATTTAAAGAAATTGATGAGCTTTATATTGCAGATGGTCATCATAGAACGGCTTCCGCTTATAATGTAGGAATGAAAAAACGCAAAGAAAATCCAAATTATACAGGTCAGGAAAACTTCAACTACTTTATGTCAGTGGTATTTTCAGCAGATGAACTTTTCATAATGCCATACAATAGACTTGTAAAAGATATGAATGGACTTTTGAAAGATGATTTTATGGAAAAGATTTTAGAAAAATTCTATGTAAAAAAGATAAATCTTACAGAAAAAGAAAAGAAAAATGCAAAGCTTAAATTTGTAAAAGTTCAGCCAAGAAGTAAAACGCACATCACGATGATAATGGAAGATGAATATTATAAACTTGTGCCTAAAGAAGGCGTATATAATAAGGAAGATGTAATCGCATCTTTAGATACTTCAATTCTTCAAGACAATATACTGGGGCCAGTGCTTGGCATTGATGATCCAAGAACTAATAAGCGTATAGAATTCTTTGGTGGAGAAAATATGCTTGAGGAGATGGAAGCAAAACTGCTTATAAGATACAGACATGGATTAGGTTTCCTACTATATCCAACTCAGATAGAAGATATTATAAATGTAAGCGATAGGGGAAGCGTAATGCCTCCGAAATCGACTTGGTTTGAGCCTAAGCTAAAAAGTGGACTTTTTATACACAAGTTTTAGAATAGCTGTTATAATAGTAGTTATTATAATTTATTAGATAAGCGAGAACCGCTGTGACTTTAGTCATGGGGGCAGTAAAGAAGAGGAAAATATATGAAACTACTAATCGATAGGATACTAAAAGACGGCGAAGGCAGAGAAGGCAAGGTAATCAAGGTGGATTCCTTTATAAATCATCAGATGGATATGCATATGATGGATGAGATTGGAAAGGAATTTGCAAGAAGATTTAAGGATCTTGGAATAAATAAGATACTTACAATTGAGGCATCAGGAATAGGGATTGCAGTAATAACCTCAGTTCATATGGGGTATATACCAGTAGTATTTGCAAAGAAATCTCTTCCAAATACTATGACGGAAAGATATTATGGTGCAGAGGTTAAATCTTTTACTAAGGGAACGGTATCCCTTGCGAAGGTTACTAAAAAATATCTTCAGCCAGGTGAAAAAGTGCTTATAATAGATGACTTCATGGCATACGGAGAAGCGGCAAGAGGGCTTGTAAGTCTTGTAAAACAAGCTGGTGGAGAAGTTATTGGGATAGGTTCTGTAGTAGAGAAGGAATTCCAGGGCGGCGGAAATAAGCTTAGAGCAGAGGGCTATAAGGTAGAGTCACTTGCAGTAATTACAGATATAGCAGAAGATGGAACGCTTACTTTTAAGAACCATGAAGAGTAAAATGTTATAAACTTCAGAAATTTAATACTTTAGTAATTAGTAAGTTAGATTTTTAAAATTATAGTGAAATAAAATTCGAATAAAGTATTTTAAAACAGTAGGGTAAATTTCGGAAAATGACCTGCTGTTTTTTTGTGCAAAAGACAAATTCGAACTATATGACGAAAAAACGAGGGGTATAATTCGATACAATACGAAATATGGTTTTAAAAATATCGAACATTCTACGTTTTTTTTGCTTAAACTATTTACATAACCCGAACAATCGGATATAATTATCTCATGAAACATATTAAAAATATAGGGAACGCCTATATTACTAAAAACGAGGGAGAATGAGATGAAAAAGTTATTATCACTAGCGTTAATATTGGTTTTATCACTATCTTTATTAGTAGGATGCGGAGGAAGCAGCACTTCAACAGAGGAAGGTGCAGCGGATCCAATAACAGTAGGATTTATATACGTAGGGCCTGTAGGTGACGGTGGATTTACAGATGCTCACGATAAAGGAAGACTTTACTTAGAAGAACAAATGGGGGATAAAGTTAAAACTATTTATCAGGAAAACGTACCAGAGACTATGCAGGATGTAAAAAATGCGGCTAAGATTATGATTGACGAAGGTGCAAGCATAATATTTGCAACAAGCTTTGGATTTATGGATGCGGTAGAAGAACTTGCAAAAGAATATCCAGATGTTAAGTTCATGCACTTCTCAGGATACAAAATGAATGATACAAACTTTGGAAACTACTTTGGAGCTATGGAAGAAGCAAGATATCTTTCTGGTATAGTTGCAGGGATGAAAACTGAGTCAAATAAAATTGGATTTGTAGGAGCATTCCCTCTTACAGAGTTATTTATAGGAATAAATGCATTTACGCTTGGAGCACAGTCAGTAAATCCAGATGCTACAGTTCAAGTTATTTGGACAAACTCTTGGTATGACCCAGCAAAAGAAAAAGAAGCGGCAGAAGCACTTCTTGCAGCAGGTTGTGACGTTATATCACAGCACTGTGATACAACAGGACCTCAGGTTGCAGCTCAGGATAAAGGTGTTTGGGCTATTGGATACAACTCAGATACAGCAGAATCAGCACCAGATGCATTTATGACAGCACCAGTTTGGAACCATGGAATATTCTATGTTCAGCAAGTTCAAGCAGTTATAGATGGAACTTGGAAACCTGAAAGCTACTATGGAAATATGGCTGAAGGCTATGTAAATCTATTAGAGCTTACTGGAGTAGCGCCAGAAGGAGCTAAGGAAAAAGTAGAAGAAGTTAAAGCACAGATGATTTCTGGTGAATTTAACCCATTCACAGGACCTATAAAAGATCAAGCTGGAAACATAGTAGTGGCAGAAGGCGAAAAACTTGACAGAGAGAAAATCTGGCAGATGAATTATCTTGTACAAGGTGTAGAAGGAACTACAAAATAATATAGTGCGGATTACATTCTCAGGATGATATATTCTGAGAATGTGTTTTTTAAAAATGAAAAGGGATGCTTTGGAGGAGTTTATGCAGAAGAATAAAGCCATAGAAATGATAAATATTTCAAAGAGCTTTGGAAGTATTCAAGCAAATGAGGATGTAAATCTTACGATATACGAGGGTGAAGTTCATGCGCTGCTTGGAGAAAATGGAGCAGGTAAGAGTACACTTATGAATATGCTTTCAGGAATTTATCGTCCGGACAGCGGAGAAATAAAAGTTTACGGAGAAGCACATCGCTTTAGTTCTCCAAGCGAACCAATCGAGCTTGGAATAGGAATGATACATCAGCATTTTAAGCTTATAGACGTCCTTAAAGCAAAAGAAAATATAATACTTGGACAAAAAGGAAAATTTTTTATAAAAGGAAAAACGCTAGCAAAAGAAATAAGAGCCATCTCAGATAAATATAGACTGGATGTTGACCCATACAAAAAAGTTTATGACATGTCAGTAGGGGAAAAACAGACACTTGAAATTATAAAAGTACTTTATAGAGGAGCTAAGGTGCTTATAATGGATGAACCGACAGCGGTGCTTACTCCTCAAGAAATAAAACGCCTTTTCAAGATAATAAACAATATGAAAGAGCAGGGCTGTGCGATTATAATAATAACTCATAAGATGAATGAGGTTATGGAGATAAGTGATAGAGTTACAGTTTTAAGAAAAGGTAAGTCTATCGCAACTGTGGAAACTGCAAAGACCACTTCATCAGAGCTTGTAGAGATGATGGTTGGAAAATCAGTAGATTTATCAATAGAAAAGCCACAGACTAAAAAGACAGAAAAGCCAATGCTGGAGCTTGATGAAGTAACCGTATTAGACAGTGAAAAAAGATATGCGCTTAAAGATGTAAGCCTTGATGTATACGGCGGCGAAATTCTTGGAGTAGCAGGGCTTGCAGGAAGTGGACAAAAAGAGCTTTGTGAAACTATAGCAGGGCTTATGAAGACTAACTCAGGAAGAATTTATTTCGAGGGCGAGAACATAATTGATAAGAGTCCTAGAGAAATAATCAACATGGGTGTAAGAATGGGCTTTATTCCAGAAGATAGACTTGGTATGGGACTTGTAGGTTCTATGGACCTTGTAGATAATATAATTTTAAAGGATTATCAAAAGCAACCAGGAATATTTTTAAATAAGAAGATAATGGAAGACAAAGCGACCGAGATAGTAGAGCGATTAGAAATTTCAACTCCAAGCATATTCCATCCAGTTAAAAAGCTTTCGGGAGGGAATATACAAAAAGTACTTCTTGGAAGAGAGATAGATACAAATCCAAAGCTGCTTATTACAGCATACCCAGTTAGAGGGCTTGATATAGGAGCGTCGTATAAGATATATGATCTTTTAAATGAACAGAAGCAAAAAGGCACAGCGGTACTTTTCATAGGAGAAGATTTAGATGTGCTGCTTGAAATCTGTGATAGAATTGCAGTAGTTTATGAGGGCAGAGTAACCGGTATAGTAGATACAAAGACTACGACGAAGGAACAGGTAGGTGTGCTTATGTCGGGTGGAAGTATGGAAGATGTAGAAAAAATTATGAAACAGCAAGATATGAGTAAGGGGGTGGAATAATTGTTAAACTTAAAGATAATAAAAAAAGATGAGCTTGAAGGCAGACAGGCTATGATGGTAAGAGCAGTCGCAATTATTCTATCATTTGTATTTACTGGAATATTTATGATGATAATTGGATATAATCCGGCAGAGGTTTTTTCTAAGATGATAAAGGGTGCGCTTGGAACTCCTATGAGATTTCAAGAGACTATAACTAGAACTATTCCACTTGTAATAACTTCGCTTGGAATCCTTGTAGCATTTAAGATGAAGTTTTGGAATATCGGAGGAGAGGGCCAAATAATGATGGGGGCCCTTGGAGCCGCATTTGTAGCCCTTAAATTTGGTGAGAATATGTCATCGTTTGTACTTATTGTAAGTATGATGATAGCCTCTGTAATATGTGGAGGAATATGGGCGCTTATTCCAGCTTTTTTCAAAGTGAAATTTGGAACTAATGAAACAATATTTACGTTAATGCTAAATTATATAGCTATAAAAATTGTACAGGCGCTTCAGTATGGACCTTGGAAGGATCCAAATGCTTCAGGTTTTCCTAAGATTCCTAACTTTGTAGAACAGGCATCACTACCTACAGTTTTTGGAATTCACATAGGCTGGATTATAGCCCTTGTACTATCGGCGGCTATGTATGTCTTTATGAAATATACTAAAAAAGGATACGAGATAGAGGTTGTAGGCGAAAGTCCAAACACGGCAAAGTATGCAGGAATGAATGTAAATCTTATTATAATGACAGCGCTTACTATTTCAGGTGGACTTTGCGGACTTGTAGGAATGATTCAGGCCTCTGCAATAGAAAAGACGCTTTCAGCTACGCTTTCAGGAGGAATTGGATATACCGCAATTATAACTACTTGGCTTTCAGGACTGAAGCCTCAATATATACTGATTACTTCAATTGCATTTGCAATCCTTCTTCAAGGGGGCGTATATATTCAAATTGCGATGCAGATTCCATCGGCAGTAGCGGATATGATACAGGGAATTATTCTGTTCTTTGTACTTGGAAGTGAATTCTTTATAAAATATAGATTTGTAAAGGGGGAAAGATAATGATAGTAGATATATTAGCAGCTGCAATAACTGCGGGTATGCCCCTTCTTTTTGCAACTATGGGAGAGATATATACAGAAAGATCAGGAAACCTTAACCTTGGAGTTGAGGGTATGATGATAATGGGTGCAGTAATTGGATTCTCAACAGGATATGTAACTGAAAGTGCTTTACTAGCATTACTTGGAGCGATTTTGGCAGGGGCTTTTGGAGCGCTCATATTTGCTCTACTTACAATCACCTTAAGAGCCAATCAGGTAGTTACAGGGCTGGCACTTACAATATTTGGAACAGGGTTTGCAAGTTTTGTAGGAAAAGCATATGTAGGAAAATCTGCACCAGAAACTATAAAACAGTTTTTTTCAGTGGTGGAAATACCACTACTTTCAGACATACCTTTTATAGGAGATATACTATTCAAACATGACGTATTTGTATATTTTGGATATGCAATAACCATTTGGACACTTATATATTTTTATAAGACTAGATGGGGGCTTAATCTAAGATCAGTTGGAGAAAGTGCTGCGTCCGCTGATGCCTCTGGTATAAATGTAGATTTATACAAATATGTGCACACGATAATTGGAGGCGCACTAGCAGGGCTTGGAGGCGCATATCTTTCACTTGTAACTATTCCGGTATGGCAGGAAGGCGTTACTGGAGGAAGAGGTTGGATTGCAGTGGCCCTTGTTATATTTGCTTCATGGAAACCGATTAAAGCGATGGCAGGTGCGGTGCTTTTTGGAGGGCTAGATATAATTGGATTTAGACTTCAGGGTATGGGAATTCATATGTCACAATATATAATAGATATGCTTCCATATCTTACAACTATAGTAGTGCTTATAATAAGTACTAGGAAAAATAGACCAGAGGATATGCCGCCAGCAGACCTTAGTATACCTTACTTTAGAGAAGAGCGATAGCATTTATAGCAATGAAGCTAATTTTACATTTATAAAACATAATATTAAACTTAAATAGATTCTTAATAGAGTCTATTTTTTTTCGATAAAAATTAGAGATTTAGGGTATAATATAAAAATATAGATTTAGCAGGAGGGAAGCCTTTGTATGAGTAATTTAAAATTTAAATATACCCAAATATTTTTATTAGCGATTGCAACACTAGCATTTGTATTTATAAGCGCATTAGTATGGTTTTCATCAGTAGTTGAGAAATCAGCCAAAGATGAATTTATGAATAATACTGAGTCTAAAGTTCAGGTTATATCATCGGTAGCTAAATTAAGATTTGAAAAAATTTATGAAGATATAGTTATGATTTCAAAGCTTGATTTAATAAAAAACGAAAATGATGAATTAAATAAATATTATCAAAATAGAATGAGAACCTTTATGAAGCCTATGGAAGGAAGCGAAAGAGAGCAGACTATATATAAACTTTTTCAGCTTTATGGAGAGGCGCATGAGGGAACTGAATATGTGTATTATGCATCTAAAAATGGAGGGTATGTGGTTTGGCCTCAGACTTATATACCAGCGAAATATGACCCCAGGGTTAGGCCTTGGTATATTAGTGGATTAAAGGCGGTTAACCAAGTTTTTCAAACAGAACCATATCAGGATCTTGTAACCTCAAAAAAGATAATTTCAAATGTAAAGGCCGTATTTGATTCTTCTGGAGAGGCTGTGGGTGTAGTAGGGATAGATATAAACCTAAGAGCTATTTCAAATTTATTAGAGGATATAAAATTTCTTCCAAATGAACAATACATAATTGTACATAGCTCAGGCGTGATTCTTGAAGATACACTTTATCCTAAAAATAATATGAAGTATATATATGATCCATATCCTATGATAAATAGGCAGGATATGGATTATGATAAGATATATTCTGTCAATATGGAAGGCAGAGATGTATTTATTATGAAGAGTAATATTGAAAATGTAGATTGGGACGTATACTCAATTTCTAATAAAAATATATTAATAAAGCGATATAAGGCCCTTAGAAGCAACTACTTTATAGGTGCGATATTTGTTTCTATAGCTGTTTCATCGGTAATACTTTTGGGAGCATACACTTTTTTAAGAAATAGAAGGCGATATAATCAAGATATGTATAATTTACAGTATTTTGACAGTCTCACTAAGCTTAGAAACAAAGCGCTTTTCGATAAAGAGGTAGTATCGGCTATAGAGGAATATGCTTCGGATTCTAATCATGCATTAATAATAATGAATATAGATAGTTTCAGGGTTGTAAATGAAGCTAAGGGATACGAATTTGGAAATATACTTCTTCTTTCAGTTTCGGAAAAATTAAAAAATCTTATTGAGGAGGGGGATATACTTGCAAGACTTGGAAATGATGAATTTGCAATTTTTAAGCCGAATATAGAAAGTCAAGAAAGTTTATATAATTATATACTTGTTTTAGATAAAGTACTAAACCGCATTTATGAAATAGAAGATGAAGATATATTTGTAAATATAAGTTTTGGGATAAGTATGTACCCAAATGACGCATGGGACTATACTGAATTATTCAAAAATGCAATTTCAGCTTTAAATAGTAGTAAGAAAGGGAGTAGGAACAATTTTGAGTTTTACAATCAGGATATAAACACGAAGTCAATATACAGATATGATCTTAAAAATAGAATGAGAACAGCGTTGAATCAAAAAGAGTTTAAGCTTTACTATCAACCTCAGATAGATATTTTTAAAAATAGAGTTGTTGGGATAGAAGCACTTTTAAGATGGGAAACTGAAAATGGATTTATTTCACCTGTAGAGTTTATTCCACTTGCAGAGGAATCAAATCTTATCATACCAATTGGAGAGTGGGTACTTTTAAATGCATGTAGTTTTGGACAGAAACTATGTGATATGGGATATGAGATCCAAGTTGCAGTAAATATATCAAAACTTCAGTTTAAGCATCCATATATAAATATTTTTGTAAACTCAATAATTGAGAAAACTGGATTTGATCCTAAACTTTTAGAGCTTGAGATTACAGAGAGCATGCTTATTCAAAATCATGAGGAGTGTAATATGATACTTCAACTGTTTGAAAATATTGGAGTTAAAATAGCTATAGATGATTTTGGAACGGGATACTCATCGCTTTCATATCTTAAAAAATTTGATGTTGATAAGATAAAAATAGATAGAAGCTTTATAAAAGATATTCCAGAAAATGATGATGGAACTATCGCAAAGGTAATAATAGATTTAGCTAAAAATTTAAATATGGAAGTAATTGCAGAAGGGGTAGAAAGTGAGGCGCAGTTACAATTTCTAAAAAATAATGAATGCAGTCAAGTTCAGGGATATTTTTATTCCAAACCTGTTAGTGAAGCGGAACTGATGGAATTTTTATACAATTTCAATCGTAATTAGGGAGGGGCTGTATGAAGTGGCTTAAAAAAAGCTCTATAAGAAGAGGTGGAACGATTTTAGTGGCGGTACTCGTTACAGCATTTTCATTGTATGCATATTTTTCTGGAATACAGGCATATAAGTTTTTTGAACAAAATAGTAAAGATAAACTTATGACAGATGCTAACTATATTGCAGCAGAGATTGATGGATTTGCAGATAAATACGTTGCGATTGTAGAGCAGATGGCTACTAATTCGGATTTTATTACATTGATGGAAGAAGTTGATGATAAATACAAAAAAAGGGAAAATCCGCTCTATAAAGATGTAAGCAGCCAATTTGCTAAAATAAAAGCTACAGATCAAAATATATCGCTTGTATATATTGCGTTTTTATCGTCAAATAGTGGAGGAGATTTAATTACAGACGATTATTCATATACAACAGATGAAAGTTATAATTTAAGTGCGAGGGCATGGTATAGAGAAACTATATCAAAAAAAGATATTACTGTAACTAATCCATATATAGATATTGTCACTAAAAAACCTGTACTTTCTATAGCAAAACCATACTACAAAGATGGAAAGGACAAGGGCGCATTTGCTATAGATGTAAGTATAAACGATATATATAAGATGATGGGGACTTATAGCGTTGGAGAAACTGGATATACTGTACTTTTTAATTCAAAAGGCAATCTGCTATATCATCCAGAAGTAGATATGGATATACTTCTTCAAGAAAACCCAGGTTATATAAAATTTAGTGAATTCAACGAAATTATGCTTGATGGAAAACCTCATTTATTAGATTTTAGAGATACAACTCAGGAGTATTATATTGCGAGCGTTCCTCTAAAAAATACCGATTGGGTAGTAGCTACAGTAATTCCAAAAAAAGAAGTGCTATTGCCTATACAAAGCTATATGAGCAATAATTTTTGGATGCTACTCATTGTAATTGCTATAGTGGCTATATTTATAAGATTTATGACTAATTTAATTTCTGAACCTATAGTAAATATTGCGAATGAAATAGAGCTCTTTGGTCAAGGCGATCATAGTATACGTTTTTCGGAAAACTATTATGAAAGAGAAGATGAGATAGGAATTCTTGCTAATGGACTTGATAATATGGCAAGAAGCATTGAAAATTATATAGCTGAAATTAATGAAAAGAATAAGATATTATTAGAAGAGATAGAAAATAGAAAGACATTCCAAGAAAAACTTGAATTAATGATTAAGCTTCTTTCGTCAACTGAAGAAGGGATTTTTATAATAAATGAAAACTTACAGTGTATATATAGCAACACTGCATTTGAAAAGCTTACAGGCTATAATGAACTTGCACTTAAAAATATAAACCTAATTAAAACGGGGATAACATTAAGCGAAGATATTATTGATGTTGCAGATGCAACCGGTAATTCAAATGGAGAAATTGAATATAAAAAAGGTGATGAGACACTTAATCTATATATTAAGCTTCAAAGAGTAGAGCATGATTCAGATTATTATTATATTGGGAATGTCATGGACATAACTTCATATAAACAGAAAGAATCAGAATTATATAGAATACAGCATTTTGACAGTTTGACAGGGCTTTATAACAAAGAGTCTTTTAAGGATCTTACGCAAAAGTTTCTTGAACAGCAAATTAACAAGAAATTAAAGCATGCAGTTATAATGGTAGATATAGATAATTTTAGACTTATAAATGAAGCTAAAGGATTTGATTTTGGAAACAAGGTGCTTATAAGTATTGCTAGAGATTTAGAACAGCATGTTGAAGAAAGTGATCTACTTGCAAGACTTGGGGATGATGAATTTATTGTATTAAAAACTAACATAAAAAATGAAGAAGATATATACAGTTATGTACTTGAACTATTTAAGAATATGAATAAATCACACACGGTTTCTGGTGAAGAACTGTTTATAAACTTAAGATTCGGAGTTAGTATATATCCGACCGATGCCGTAGATTATGAAATGCTTCTTAAGAATGCGACTTCTGCACTCAACAGTGTAAAAAATAGAGCTGGAAATAGTTTTGCATTCTACAATAAAGATATGAACGACAAGTCTATATATAAATACGAACTTAAAAATAGGCTTAAAAATGCAATAGATGCAGGCGAAATGGTACTTTATTATCAGCCGCAGATTGATGTTAAAAGCAGTAAAATAGTAGGGATGGAAGCGCTTATAAGATGGAAGACTTCAAATGAAATAATTCCACCTAATATATTTATTCCAATTGCAGAAGAGTATAATTTAATAGTTCAGCTTGGCGAATGGGTACTTTACAAAGCTTGTGAGTTTGGATATAGACTTTATGAGATGGGTTACAATATTCAGGTGGCGGTTAATCTTTCAAGAGCGCAATTTAAAAACCCATATATAAATATTTTAGTCAACTCAGTACTTGAAAAAACAAAGTTTCCACATCACCTTTTAGAGCTTGAAATTACAGAAAGTATTTTGATGGAAAATGAAGAGGAATGCGAGATAATATTAGAAAATTTTAGAAATATGGGCATAAAGACTGCTATAGATGACTTTGGGACAGGGTATTCTTCACTATCATATCTCAAAAAATTTGCAGTGGATAAGATAAAGATAGACAGAGCGTTTATAAAGGATATTCCACACAGCGATAATGGGGCAATTGCAAGAGTGATCATTGACCTCGCAAGAATTCTTAATATAGAAGTAATTGCAGAGGGGGTAGAAGAAGAAGAGCATGTAAATTTCTTAAAAGAAAATAGCTGTCCTCAAGCGCAAGGATTCTTTTTCTCCAAACCAGTGCCAGAAGATGATATAATAAAATTTATAGAAGAAAATCTAAAATCATAGAATTTAAAGGAGTTTATTATAATGAAAAATATAGTAAGTGCAGCATATTTATATCAAAATAGAGATAAAGTGGTTATCGTAGATGCTACAAATAATTTTATGATACCATCAGAGGGAAAAGAAAAATACTCAAAAAGACATATTGAAGGTGCATTTCATATAGATCTTAAGGAAGATATGTCAAGAGAGTTAACTGAGCATGGGGGAAGAGATCCGCTTCCAGAAGATATGAATAGCTTTAAAGAAAAACTAGAGAGTTTTGGAATAAGTACGGATACCGAAGTTATAGTGTATGATGAAGATATAGTACCAGCGAGCAGATTTTGGTGGATGTGCAGATATATAGGTTTAAAAAATGTAAAGGTATTAGATGGCGGGATAATGGCGTGGACAAATGCGCTCTATTCGCTTACTGAAGAGATTCCTCAAATGCCTAAAAAAGGCCATATAGATATGAAGCTTCAGCATCAAATGGTTGTAGATATAACAGATATAAGAAGGGCTATAGATGACGAAAGCACACTTATAATAGATTCTAGATCTCCAGTTAGATATAGGGGAGAAGAGGAGCCCATAGATTTTATTGCAGGCCATATGCCTAGTGCAAGAAACTATTTTTACGAGCAGGTGCTTGAAGTCGATGGAAAATATAAACCGCTTGAGTTTTTAAATAAGCATTTTGAAGGAGTTAAATCGAAAGCTGTTATATGCCACTGTGGCTCTGGGGTTTCGGCACCAGTAAATATAATTGCGCTTGATGAAATTGGAATAAGTGCAAAACTTTATGTAGGAAGCTGGAGTGATTATATAACATATAAGGATAGTATAATTGAGGTGGGAGAGTAATGAGATTTTCACAGCTTGGTAAAGAGGGCATGATTAAGACCATAGCTATCTTAAAAAAAAGCGTATTATTTAAGCAGATGAGCGAAGAAGATATAGAGAAGGTAATGATATGCTCAAAATCTCAGGTCAGAGACTTTGATAAAAACAGTATAATATTTAATGAGCTTGATTCACCATCGAATTTGTATATACTTCTAGAGGGTAGTATAGCCATATGTAAGGATACGGCCTCAGGGAAGAGACTTATTGTAAATGTCATAGAAAGCAAAGGCGATGTATTTGGTGAGATATTTCTGTTTATGAGCGACAAGCATTATGATTTTTATACGATGGCAACAAAAAATTCAAAGCTTCTAATGATACCAAAGGATTTCTTTTTAGGATATTGTGAGAACAGATGTGATTTTCATGCTAAACTGTTTTCAAATATGATGGAAATTCTTGCGAATAAAGCGTATTATTTGAATCAAAAAATTCAGGTGCTTTCAAGTGGAACTTTGAGGCAAAAGATTGTGAAGTATCTTTTGGACAACTGTGATTCAAAAGGATTTGTAAAGATGGGCATGAATAGAGAGGTCTTTGCAGACTATCTTACTACGGCAAGACCATCACTTTCAAGAGAGCTTTTAAAAATGCAGGATGAGAATCTAATAACTTTTGAGGGTAAGAACATACAAATATGTGATAGGGCTCGGCTTGAAGATGAACTTTAGATTCTAGTTTGAAACTTTTTTAGGCCAGTAGCATACACCGACATCTAGTGAACGTGGTTTATCTAGATGAAAATCAGCATACTTGCAGTACCAACATTGTTGCAAACCATTTGGAGAATCATCTCTTGGTTCGAAAACAGGACAAACCTGTTTTGGCCACACATTGCCTTCTGAATTTGGAACAGAAAGAGGAGTATCTTCTTGTCTGCGTCTACGGTTTTCCATATTATCACGTCCTTTCAACTATATTTATAAACTCAAGAAATAGTTTGTAAAATTTTATTTTGATATTACTATTAAAAAAGTAAAAAATGATAGTTTACACTTAAAAGATTCATTTTTACACTTAAAAAAGCCTAGATTATTTTTTAAAACACTATAGTAGTGTTGAATAATCTAGGCTTTTAAATTAAGGTTTAATACTAAAATTTAATGCTAAGATGGGAATAAACAATTATTTCATCTTTATTATATCAGTGCCCATGTAAGGAACAAGTACTTCTGGTACTTTTACAGAGCCATCTGCCATTTGGTAGTTTTCAAGAATTGCAGCTACAGTTCTTCCAATTGCTACTCCTGAACCATTTAATGTGTGTACGAATTCAGGTTTTGACGCTTTATCACGCTTGAATCTAATGTTAGCACGTCTTGCTTGGAAATCTTCAAAGTTTGAGCAAGAAGAAATCTCAACATATCTTCCGTAGCTTGGCATCCATACTTCAAGGTCATATTTAAATGCAGCAGTAAAACCTAAATCTCCAGAACAGATCTGAACTACTCTATATGGAAGGCCTAACATTTGAAGTACTTTTTCTGCATCTGCAGTAAGGCTTTCTAATTCTTTGTAAGAATCCTCTGGCTTTGTGAATTTAACAAGTTCTACTTTATTGAACTGATGCTGTCTTATAAGACCTCTTGTATCTCTTCCTGCTGAACCCGCTTCTGCTCTAAAGCATGGAGTATATGCACAGTATTTTATAGTAAGTTCATCAGCACTTAAGATCTCATCTCTATGGATATTAGTAACAGGAACCTCTGCTGTAGGTACAAGGAAGTACTCATATCCTTGAAGTTTGAACATATCTTCTTCAAATTTAGGAAGCTGACCAGTTCCTATAAAGCTCTGTCTATTTGCGATAAACGGAGGAAGGATTTCTGTGTAGCCATGCTCTGCTGTATGAGTATTAAGGAAGAAGTTCATTATAGAACGCTCAAGTCTCGCTCCTAAATCCTTGTAAAGGGTAAATCTAGCACCTGTTATTTTTCCGCCTGTTTCAAAGTCAAGTATGCCAAGGTCTGTTCCTACATCCCAGTGAGCTTTTGCTTCAAAATCAAATTTTGTAGGTTCTCCCCAAGTTCTTACTTCTAGGTTATCCTCGTCAGTGTCACCTTTTCTAACCTTTTCATTAGGTACGTTAGGAATAGCTAGCATCTTGTTGAAAAGTTCAACCTCTACAGCTTTCACTTCCTCATCAAGAGACTTTATGCCTTCAGAAAGCTCTTTTAGCTGAGCCATAAGCTCAGTTGTATCTTTACCTTCTTTTTTGTATTGAGGGATAAGTTTTGAATCTTTATTAGACTCATTTTTCATAGTCTCAACTTTTTGAAGAAGCTCTATTCTTTTATTGTCAAGGGCAATAACTTCGTCAAATGAGAAGTCAGCCTCACCTCTTAGGTCCATAAGAACTTTGATGTTTTCTAAATCTTGTTTAATACGTTTGATATCTAACATAATTACCTCCTATATAAATAAAAATTAAAATTGGTTTCATAAAAATGGGCATAAAAAAAACCTTCTCATCCAAAAATTAGGACGAAGGTTATCCGCGGTACCACCTAAATTAGCAATATGCTCAACTTAAATCCCTTAACGCGGGAAACGTGTAAGTTTACTTACAAACTCCAAGGTAGATTCAGTCATCTCAAGTACAGATTTTCACCATCCATCTGCTCGCTGAAACTCAAATACAACTTACTAATCCTCTTCACTGTTTATGTTTATGGTTGTTATAAAAAATATATTATCATTTTGCTCGTAATTTTGCAATAGTTTTTTTGCAGGATATGGTATAATAAGTTAGATAGACACTGTATATCTTCTATGGTAAAATATGGTGTTAAACTAAACTTAAATTGATAAAATGCAAGGAGGATATAGCATGGCAAAAAGAGGCGGATTTCCAGGAGCAGCAATGCCTGGGAATATGAACAATATGATGAAACAGGTTCAAAAGATGCAAAAAGAAATGGAAAAAATGCAAGGAGAACTTGGCGAAAAAGAAGTTGAAGCTTCAGTAGGTGGCGGCGCAGTAGTTGTAAAAGCTAATGGAAACAAAGAAGTGCTTTCAATAAAGATAAAGCCTGAAGTAGTAGATGCAGATGATGTGGAAATGCTTGAAGACTTAGTGCTTACAGCAGTAAATCAAGCGCTAAAAGCAGCAGATGATATGATGGCAAGTGGAATGGCTAAGATATCTGGTGGTCTAGGAATACCGGGGATGTTCTAATGCAACATTTTTCAAGCAATATAGACATACTGATAGAACAGTTTGCTAAGCTTCCGGGAATAGGAAGAAAGACGGCTCAAAGATTGGCATTTCATGTTATAAATCTTTCTCAAAAAGAAGTAGCTGAATTATCAGAAGCAATCTTAAATGTAAAGCAGAATTTAATTTACTGTGAGCAGTGCTGTAATATTGCGGATAGCAGTCCGTGCAGTATTTGCGGGAATCCATCAAGAGATAGCAGCATAATATGTGTTGTGGAAGACCCAAGAGATGTGGCAGCTATGGAAAGAACAAGAGAGTTTAGGGGAACATATCATGTACTTCATGGTACGATATCTCCTATGGATTCAATAACCCCTGAAATGCTAAGGATAAAAGAGCTGGTAAAACGTATGGCAGACAAGGATTTGAAGGAAGTTATTTTGGCAACAAATCCAACAATAGACGGAGAAGCAACGGCTATGTACATAGCCAGACTAATAAAGCCATTTGGCATAAAAGTTACAAGAATTGCGCATGGACTTCCGGTGGGCGGAGATATTGAATATGCGGATGATGTAACGATAACTAAAGCCCTTGAGGGAAGACGAGAACTTTAGGCATAAAAGACCGATTTATCCAAGTTAATCACAACTGCTGTGGATAAGTAGGTATAAACATGTGGAAAACGCTTTACTTATCCACAAAACATATGGATAAGTTAAAAACTCGAACTATAATATTAATTTTGAGGAGAAAAAATGAAAGATATAAGTATATTTGATGTAATTGGTCCAAATATGATAGGACCTTCAAGTTCACACACTGCAGGAGCGCTTAGAATATCGCTTTTAGCATATAAAATAGCAGAAAAAGATATAGCAGAAGTTAAATTTGTACTTTACGGTTCTTTTGCGCAGACATATAGAGGTCACGGTACAGATAGAGCACTACTTGCTGGGATAATGGGTTTTGGAACTGAAGATGAAAGAATAAGAGATGCTTTCGAATATGCAGACAAGCAGGGACTAAAATATACTTTTGAAACAAATGTTACAAACAAGAGTGTGCATCCAAATACTGTAGAGATAGTTATGAAAAATTCTAAGGGTGAGCTTAAGTCAATCCTTGGAGAATCTATCGGAGGCGGAAACGTACAAGTTAAGCAGATAAATGGCGTAGATGTGATGTTTACTGGAAAGTACAGCACAATAATAGTTAGACAAAAAGACAGAAAAGGTGTAGTAGCGCATATAGCAAAATCACTTAGTGACTATGAGATTAATATTGCATTTATGAGAGTATACAGAACACAAAAAGGGGAAACTGCTTATACAATAATAGAAGCAGACCAAAAAATAGACAGAAAAGTAGTGGATAAAATAATGGAATGTGAAAACATAGAAGATACTACTATAGTTGATGTATAAATAAATGGATATTAAAGAAATGGAGATAGTTAAAGTGAATAATATTAATTTTGATTTTGGAAATGCAGTAGAGCTTCTTGCTCTAACTGAAGAAACTGGTATGAAGATATCAGAACTTATGCTTAAAAGAGAAATAGAAGTTTTTGGAAAATCAGAAGAGCAGGTTATAGCAGACCTTATGCATTCTTACAATATAATGAAAAACTCTACTCAAAAAGCCCTTACAGAAGATCTTAAGTCTATGGGAGGCCTTCTTGGTGGAGAAGCTAAGAAACTTAAAGCAAGACAAGATAAAAATCCTGTATGCGGAAGTCTTATGTCAAAGGTTATTGCATATGCTATGGGCGTACTAGAAGTAAACACTTCAATGGGACTTATAGTTGCAGCACCTACCGCAGGTTCAGCAGGAGTAATTCCAGCAGTATTTACCGCAATACAGGAAGAATATGATTTTTCAGATGAAACTATGATAGAGGCGCTTTTTACAGCATCAGCCCTTGGATATATGATAACTAGAAATGCTACAGTTTCAGGAGCTGAAGGCGGATGTCAGGCAGAGATAGGTGCAGCATCAGCAATGGCAGCAGGCGCTATGACAGAGCTTATGGGAGGAACACCGCAGCAGGTACTTGATGCCGCAAGTACTGCAATTTCAAATATGCTTGGACTTGTATGTGATCCAATTGCAGGGTTAGTAGAGGCACCATGTCAAAAGAGAAATGCTATGGGAGCAAGTAATGCGCTTATAAGTGCAGAAATAACGCTAGCAGGGATAAGAAATCACATACCATTTGATGAGACTATAGATGCAATGTATCAAGTGGGAAGATCTCTTCCATTTGAGCTTAGAGAAACAGCACTTGGTGGTTTAGCTGGAACTAAAACTGGTTGCAGCCTTTGTAAACAAATATTCGGTTAAAAAAAGGGAGTTTTTTTACTCCCTTTTTAAAAAAATTCCACAAACTAAGAGTAAACTAATTGTAAGGCAAGGAGAAACGATGAAATATATTTCACTATCGTCTGGAAGCTGTGGGAACTGTCATTATATAGAAAATAATGATACTAAAATAGTTATAGACGCAGGTATTTCAGGCAAAAAAGCAGTAGAACATTTAGCATCGCATAATAAAAGTATGGATGGATTAAATGCAATTCTTGTGACTCATGAGCATTTTGATCATATTCAAGCTGTAGGAGTGCTGAGTAGAAAATTTGATGCTCCAATATATGCTACCGAAAAAACTTGGATAAATATGAGACATCATATAGGTAAGCTTAAAGATTCTAATATAAGGGTATTTAAACGAGGAGAAGTGTTAGAAGTAGGAAGCATTGAGGTGGGAACTTTTTCTATAAGTCATGATGCCGCAGAACCAGCTGGATACACTCTAAAAAACAATAATCAGAAAATAGCTGTGGTGACAGACCTAGGCTTTGTTTCAGATGAAGTTTTTAAGAATATAAGTGGTTCTGATATTGCAGTAATAGAATCTAATTATGACCCCAATATGCTTAATTATTGTAGCTATCCATATGTTCTAAAACAAAGAATACGTTCTGAATCAGGGCACCTTAGTAATGAGGAGTCAGGATATCTTGCAGCCGCACTTGTAAGGACGGGAACTAAGAAAATACTGCTTGCTCATCTTAGCAAAGAGAGCAATATGCCTCAGCTTGCATTTCAGACTGTTGGTGAAATTTTGACAGATCAAGGCATGGGTCCCAAGGATGTAAGTATGGATGTTATGCTAAGAGGAAAAGTTTCAAAAATATACTCAATAGAATAGGGGGATTATTATGAATAAAAACAAGGTACTTCTTATTGCAATTATTTCAGCAATTATAGGTAGTATGATAACTATAATTTTGCTTCCGGTTATAAATGGACTTCCGATTATGTCAAATTATTCAGGAGGAGCACAGACAACGATAAATGTACCTGAGCAAGACACCGAAAATGTCTATAAGGCAGTTATAAAAAAATCAATGCCATCTGTAGTAGGAATAACTACGGTAGTTGATGTAGGAAACCTTTTTACAGGTCCTATGCAGCAGACCGGGATAGGTACAGGTGTAATTGTGGATCAAAGAGGACTTATCCTTACAAATTCTCATGTAATTGAGGATGGGGCAGGAAAAGATGTAACTGTACTCTTTGACGATGGCTCAAAAACCAAGGCAGAGATATTATGGAATGATAAGACTTTAGACCTTGCAATGCTTAAAGTCAATAAGACGGGACTTCAGGTAGCGGAGCTTGGAGATAGCGATAAGGTAGAAGTAGGAGATTTAGCAATAGCTATAGGAAACCCACTTGGACTTGAATTCCAAAGAACTGTAACTGAAGGGATAATAAGTGGCCTTGAAAGAAAAATTCAGACAGATAGCAATACTACCATGGATAATCTAATCCAAACGAGTGCTGCAATAAATCCTGGAAATAGTGGAGGCCCACTTTTAAATACAAAGGGTCAGGTAATAGGAATAAACACTGCAAAAGCCCGTTCAGGAGAAGGCCTAGGGTTTGCGATACCTATAAACATAGCCAAACCTATAGTAGAGCAGTTTATACAGACTGGATCATTTGAAAAAGTTACGCTTGGAATCCAGGGAATAGATGCTGATTACTATAAACAAGCTACTGGAATAGATCCAGGGTCAGCAAGTGGCGTATTTGTAGCGAAAGTAGAGGCAAATTCGGTAGCATCGAAATCAGGATTACAGGTAAATGATGTGATTGTTAAAATGGATGATGCTAATATAGAGAAAATGCAGGATTTAGTAAAATATCTATATACCGTTAAAAAAGGTGATTCTGTAAAATCTGTAGTTATGAGAGATGGAAAAAAAGTTAATCTTGAATTTAAATTTTAAATAATAAAGATTTGAGGGTAATAATTTACTATAAATAGAAATAGTGTCTAAAAAAGGCACTATTTTTTTTATTACATTAGAACCGAAAAAGAAAACTATTAATAAGCTGTAATAATGGGTACAAATCAGTAAATAAAACTTTAGAAATATTAAGATTTTTATTAAAATAAGGTGGGTTTAATATGACTCTAGTGAAAAAATACCAGTTACCTTTGATAATAATATATGTATACATTATTAGCGCAGTAAAATTTTTTGTAGATGAATCTATAGTAAATAATTTAACACATATGAGTATGGTTTTGATAATGCTTGTATCACTTTTCTTTTCTATAGGATATATAATTCAAAACCAAAATAAATTAAAATTTTCTAAAATATTTTTTGCACTCAGTATCTTTTTTTATTTATTAGAAGTTATATCAGTAGGGATTAATACGCAAGTATACAGAGAGGTAATTTATGTAGAAGTTGATTTTATGCTCCACTTCATAAGAAATATTATGCTTGCGTGTGGTGTATTTTTTACGCTTATGGATTATGTTGAAAGCTGGAATAAATTAAGACTAATTATTGATATATTTGTATTTGGGTTCTTTGTAATTTATATTGCATGGTTTGGATTTATAAATATCTATATATCAAGCACTAAATATGATGAGTTTCAAAATATATTTGCGATACTTTATATAGCTACAGATGCAATGCTTGTATTTTTTTATATTTTACTTTATACACATGAAAAAAATTATTTTAAGCGAAGCTCTAAGAAAATGGAAGTTATTGCATATATATATATATTGTTCTCAGATTTAGTCTATTTTTATGCGCTTGTTAAGGGCATATATTATCCATCAGTATTTTTAAAGCTGATGCCATTAGCATTTCTTTTAATAGCATTTAGCTTGGAAGAAGAATATACAGAAGAAATGGAAAAAGAAGATAAACTGAAGAAAGAAGAGGACTTAGCTAATCAAGAAGACAAATATATGCTAATCATTCTTATTGGAATGGGTATAGTATCTTTTGCAATAAATCCAGATATTTTAAAAGCATTGCTATTTTCCGTTATGATTGCATTTAGAATAATATCGGAAGAGTATACGTTAAACTATGAAATTAGTGAATATTTAGTGAGTGAATGCGTACAAAAAAACAAAGACCTTAAGGAAAAAGCACTATATTTAGCAAAAATTTCATCGGATCTTGAAAATAGAATTATACAAAGAACCAAAGAGTTAGAAAATATAAATAGAGACTTGGTTGAATTTTCAAGCGTAGATATGGCTACAAAACTTCACAACAGAAGTAGCTTTATAAGACAACTGGACAAGATCATAGAAGAGGATGTAAGCGGTTTTGCAGTAGTATTTATAGATATAGACAGGTTTAAGACTATAAACGAATGGTATGGACATGATGCAGGCGATTATATATTGTTGCAAATAGCTAGAAGAATTAAAAAAAATATTGGAGGGAAGGATATCACCTCAAGGCTTGGAGGAGATGAATTTGGAATTATAATAAACGGCTTTGAAGACCGTATTGAACTAACAGATATGCTAAATAGTATATTATCAGATATAAGAAAACCATTTATAACAAAGGAAAGAAAAATTTTTATTACGGCAAGTATTGGAGCATCTCTATATCCTGAGCATTCGAGAAATCGCAGCATGCTTATGAAATATGCAGATATATCAATGTACAAATCAAAAGCAGATGGAAAAGATAGATACACTCTATATGATTTAATTATGAAAAAGGAAGAACAACGAAGATTAGAAATTGAAAATATTTTATATGAATCTTTAGCAAAAAATGAGTTTGTAGTTGTATACAGGCCTCAATTTGAAATAAATTCTTCTAAAATAAAAGCTATAGAAGCTTTTGTAAGGTGGGATTCAAGTGTTATAGGGAATATAAAAGAAAGTGAGTTTTTGAGTATAGCTGAGGAGAATGGACTTGTAATAGAGCTAGATAAATTAATACTAGAAGAGTCTCTAAAACGAATAAAGTATATAAATGAAAAGTATGATACAGATATGGCAGTAGCAGTAAATATTTCACCTAGACATTTTATGGAACCTAAGTTTGTGATTAGATTGGAGGAAAAGATAAAGAAATATAAATTGAATCCAAGATGGCTAGAAATAGAAGTTACGGAAGAACTTATTATGGGGAATGAGGAAATCATAATATCAAGGTTGAATCAAATATCACAAACAGGAGTAAGGGTAGTGCTTGATAAATTTGGAAGAGGATATTCGTCATTTATATATCTAAAGAAACTTCCAATTGACAAGATAAAGATAGACCCTAGTTTTATACAAAATATAGAATTTGAAGAAAATTATAAGATAGTAAAAGCAATAACGTTAATGTGTAATTATATGGGAATAACCTCATCTACAGAGGGCGTTACAAGTAATGATCAAATAAAAATATTAAGAGAAATAGAGTGTGATTTAGCTCAAGGAGAATATTACGGAGAAAGTTTAACTTTTGAAGAAATAGAGAAACAGTATTTTTAAATAGCTGATAACTTGGGAGTGAGGGATTATGAATACTATAAGCATAATTATAGCTGAAGCAGCATCTATTGTAGCAATAGGCACTTATTTTAAATATAGGAAGAGTATAAAAGAAAATAAAGATTATCTCAATTTTCTTTTACTTGCATTGATTTTATATTCATTAGGAACTGTAGTTCATGTTATTACCGTGAATATGTATACAGAGTTAGCATGGATAGCAAGCATACTTTATGCAGCAAGTGCGACATTTTTAAAACTTTCAGGAGTAATATTACTATTATCATTATATAGAAACTGGAATGCACTAAAGAGCATTGCGGATTTATTTGCATTGTCAATATTTATAGGATATATAGCATATAAGTATATCGGTGGAAACATATATGCTTATGTTGCAAAATATCAAATTAATAGCGTGGATATCTTACTCAGTATCATTAGTATAGTGACCCTAATCGGAATATACACGGAAGATAATTATTTTAAAAGTATTTATGGACATATTGAATTTATTTTGATTATAATGGTAAACTTACTTGATGTATCAGGATTTTATTATGGACTTTTGTTATCTTTAGTTATAGTTCTAATTTTGATTAAAGCTAATATATACAAAAAATATAGTATAAGCACTGAAAAATATTTAGTTATTAAATTAGGGTATTTTGAATTTCCAATCATTATTATTTTTGCAGTAGTTATATTTATGGGAACTGATTTGAGGATAATATTTTTTTTCGTATCGCTTGTATTGCTTAGAGTTATGGTTTATAAGTATATAAATGTATATGAATTTAATATAGCTATGTCATATCAGTATGAGGAACTGAATGAGAAATTAAATGATAAGGTTGAGGAAATATTAGAGTTTAACAACAATCTTGAAGGAATAGTAAAGGAGAGGACAGAAAAACTAGAGATTAAAAATAAGGAGTTATATAAAATTACAAATATAGATCCAGTTACAATGGTTTTTAATAGAAATAAATTTATTTCATATATAGATGAACTTATAGATAGAGCTAGTGATGATACAGAGGTAGGTTTATTTTTTATAGATATAGATAGATTTAAGGTTATAAATGACTGGTATGGGCATGATATAGGAGATTTGGTATTAAAGTATACAGCTAGACGAATAAATGAGATTATAAAAGAAGAGGGATTTTTAGGAAGACTTGGCGGCGATGAATTTGGAGTACTTATTGAAAGCGGGTTTTTAGAAAAAAGTTTTGTTGATATCGCAAATCAAATTGTAGAAGAGTTTAGAAGTCCATTTTCAATAAAAGATAAGACTATCCTATCTACAGTAAGTATAGGCATAGCTATATTTCCCCTTAATGCTAGAAGACGAATTGACCTTATGAAATTTGCAGATATTGCACTTTATAAGGCAAAAATAAAAGGTAGGAACAGGGCGGTAATATACGATAGCAATTTAAGACGTGAAGAAAATAGAAAACTTGAGATTGAAAGTAGGCTTAAAGATGGGTTTTATAATGAAGAGCTATTTTTATTTTTTCAACCGCAAATAGATATAAAAAAAGAGGAAATTATTGGAATGGAAGCTCTTGTAAGGTGGGAAAATAAAGCTTTAGGAAATGTCAGTCCAGCTGAATTTATATTAATTGCAGAAGAAAATGGGATAATAGTCCAAATTGGAGATTTTGTTATAAGAAGATCGTTTGAGACAATAAAATATTTGAATCAGAAATATGAGCAGTCTTTAAAGATTGCACTTAATGTTTCCCCAAAACAGTTTTATGAAATAGAATTCTTGGATAATCTAGATGAATTTATAAATAATTATGATATAGATCCTAGTTGGATAGAACTAGAAATAACAGAAAATATGGCCATTAGAAATGAAAACATAGTATTTTCAAAACTTAAAAGAATTAAAGAGAGAGGAATTTCTATAGCTATAGATGATTTTGGAACAGGATATTCTTCTTTTTCTTATATAAAAAAATACCCTATAGACAAACTTAAGATAGCAAAAGAACTTATAAATGGGGTAAGTGACTCATATGAGGATTATAAGATGGTAAAAGCAATACTATTTATGTGTAATGAGCTCAATATAACATCTATAGCTGAAGGGGTTGAGAAAAGTGAGCAGGTTGATATACTAAAGCAGTTAGGATGTGATATAATACAAGGGTACTATTACAGCAAACCTCTAAGTCTTACGGAATTAGAGCAAAAATATTTTTAGATAGAGGGAGATATTATGTTTTTTAAGGAAAAAATAGATTCATTTAAAAAGGATACTTGTATTCCAAATATATTTTTTGAACAGATACTTCCTATTGTAAATCCGCTAATGCTAAAAATATATCTGTATGCCTATTATTTGAGCCAAAATCAAGACGAGGATGAGCTATCTAAGATAAACAGCAATGAGGCGCTTGCAGAAAAACTTGAGGTATCCCTTGATGATATTTTGGCCTGTTGGGATTTTTTTGAGTCATGTGGCCTTATAGAAAAACACAGAATAGACGAAGAGCAAGCCCAATCATTTTCAGTAGAATTTAAAAATCTTAAAAATATTGGACAGAAGCCAGAACTTAAGCTTACGGGTAGTGAAGAACTTATAATAGCATACCAGAATGAAGAATATAAAAAGATGTATGATCAAATAGAGCAGACACTTCAGCTTCCGCTTATGCATAATGATATGAAAAAGATAAACGATTTTATTAAGCAGTATAATCTGCCCAAAGATTTATTTGTAGAAGCAGTAAAATTCAATTTGTATAGGAAAAAATCAAAATCTATAGCATCCGCTTTAGGAATCTTAAGAAATTGGTATTTAGATGGAATTAGGAGTAGTGAAGATTTAGATACTATGCTCAAACATAAGGAAAAGCGATATCTAGAATATAAAAGAATACTTGCAAATTTTGGAGAATACAGACTTCCTACAAAGCCAGAAGAAGAGATGATGGATATGTGGCTTGATGAGTATAGATTTAGCATAGAGGTAATAGAAAGTGCACTTAGGAAAACCACGTCAATAAAGAGTCCCAATATGAACTATCTTAATGGGATTTTAAAAAATTGGTATGATAAATTAAAGGAAAAATCTCAGGAAGATGAGAGTAAAGCAACTTCCGCTATGGAAGTTGTTGAAAAAGAGAATAAACAGGAATATAGAGAAAAAATACTGAGGTTTATAAACTTTAATAAAAAAAGCATGACCAAAAAAGAGGTGGATGACCTAGAATTTTTGTATCAGAATTATCATTCAGAGGATGTGCTTTTAGCTATAAAATGGCTCAAAGAAAAAGATATACCAATAACGCTAGAAAATATAGGTAGAATGCTTATAGATCCATCGATGAATGAAAGTGATGTTATAAAACTGGAAGATATAGATAAGATACAAAAAAATGCACCCAATAAAAGCAAAAACAAGCAGAATGAAAAAGATAATTCACAGATGGATGAACTCGAACGAAGGCTCCAAAAGAGACTTTTTGAGAGACTTTCTCAAAATGGAAATTAATAGTCAGGAGAATATATTATATGCATAATATAGAATACATTTATCAGAGAAAAAGAGACCAAAAAGAAGCGGAACTTCAGAATAGAAAAACCCTTATATACAGTGAAAATCCAGAACTTGAAGAAATGGATAACCACATAAAACTGCTTAATCTAGAGTTTACAAAAAACACAGTGCTAGGAAATAAAAAAGCGGCAGAAGAAAGTAAAAATTCTCTAGAAGAAGCAAAACAAAGGCGAAAATTATATATGCAAGCACATGAGATTGATCCTAAAGATTTGAAGCTAAAATATGAATGTGACATATGTAAAGATAGGGGATATATTGAAAAGCTTGGAGTTTTTGAGAAGTGTATTTGTCTCAAGAAGCTTCAAGAGGAGCTTAGATATAGGAAGTCAAATCTTAGAAAAAGAGTAGAAAAAGAAAACTTTAAAACCTTTAAAATAGAAAGATTCGATAATAATGTGCAGTATGAGATAAGTCCAGAACTTAAAATTGAAAGAACCGCAAGAGCACAGATGGAATTTATTTTGAGCAGAAGTTTGAATTTTATAGAAAACTTTGAAAGTAGTGAAACCAAGAGCCTGATATTTTATGGAGGAGTAGGTCTTGGGAAAAGCTTTATGTGTTCAGCAATTGCGAAGGAGATGATGGATAGAGGAAAGTCAGTTATCTATTATACTTCAAATGAACTTATAGATATGTTGCAACTTTATACTTTTGATAGAGAATCATTTTTCAAAGAACATATAATTGAAGACTATAGAGATTTAGACGATGCAGACCTATTAATCATAGATGATTTAGGGGCTGAACTTACAAATAACTTTGTTAAAACTTCGTTATTTAACATAATAAATACAAGGATAATAAAGGACAAGAAACTTATAATATCGACAAACCTTAATCCATTTGAACTTAAAGATAGATACGATGAAAGGATTTTTTCTAGACTTATAGTTTATGCAGATGCATATAAATTTGTAGGAGAAGATTTAAGATGGTAGACAATAATAGAGAAGAGGCTTTATTAGCAAATAAAAATAGATTTATAGAAATTTACACAAAATATATAACTAGAGAAGGTTCACAAAAACTGCTGTCGTTTCTTGAAAAGAGTGACTTTTTTACAGCACCTTCTTCATCTAGGTTTCACTGTAGCTATGAAGGTGGGCTTTGTGAACATAGCTTAAATGTGTATGACTGTTTAAAAGACTATTTAACAAGAGATTTTGTAAAACATAGATATAATTTAAACCCAAGTGAAGAAAAAATAGCTATTGTGTCACTTCTTCATGACCTTTGTAAAGTAAATACGTATAGCAAGAGTATGAGAAATAAGAAGGATGATGATGGGAAATGGATACAGGTTCCTTTTTATGAATTCAAAGAAAAATTTAGCTATGGAAGCCATGGGGGAAAAAGTATATTTATAATTCAAGAATTTATGAAGCTTGATGCAGAGGAACAGGTAGCGATAAACTGTCATATGGGGGCATATGATAGGATGCCAGGAGACTTTAGCTTAAACAGTGCATATGCTCAGTTTCCGCTAGCACTAGCACTTCATATAGCCGACGTGGAGGCTACTGTTATTATTGAAAAAGAATAATTTTAAAATAAAGCAATATAAAAATTGTAGTACTTATATTTCCCCTCATTTTGGAAGATATAGGTACTACAATTTTTTTTGATAATAAATAAATTTAGGCTTTAAGCTTGTTTTCTTTCAGCATTTTCAGCATTTTTCTCATATTTACCTGCATTCTTTTTAAGATATACATTAGGCTCTGATGGAAGCTTAAACATTGGAATGAATCTATCAAGCCCTGTAACTGTAAGAATCAGCATTGAAAATACCGCTATCATTGCCATAAAATTGTACTTTATTATATCAGTC